>NZ_JBSVWN010000001.1:0-290131 GCF_054071325.1 Pseudomonas sp. SDO5215_S409
GTCAATGCGATAGTGGGCTTGGTCATCGTGGTTTCTCTGGTGAGTGTTTGGTCTTTGCAAACTCAACGTTAGCCAAGAACCACGATGACCAACCTCTTTCGCCTACAGGGCGCCTTCGGTTGGTTCAGTTACACCACTTCCAGGGACACGATCACTAAGCGTCAGCGGTGCAGCCACCGCCAGCGAATGGCCGCCTGGAGGAATTGGTGGCGTTTGCTGCCCTTGGAGTGATGCCGAATTAAAAACCCATGTTCATCCACTCGAAAACGCCACTGATCAATTGCTCAAAATTCAAGGTGTGTCGTTTGAATGGAAAGAAGGTGGCCGCAAGGACATTGGCGTTATTGCGCAAGACGTGCAGAAGGTTTACCCGCAATTAGTGCGTAATGACAAAAAATACCTGCAAGTCGATTACGACAAACTGGTAGCGCCGCTGATTGAATCCGTGCGTGAGTTGAATGCACGCATCAAGGTGTTGGAAGCCCAAAAAGCGGCTCACTAAACACCCAAGGATGCTCCGATCAACTTGCCGCTTGGCGGCGGCAAGTCGTCATTTGCCGGGCACGCATCACGATGTACTGGTATTTGAGCGATGCACGCTGTATCAAGGGCGTTATGGCCCGCCCTGCCGTTTTAAAGCCCTCCCCAGGTTCGATCGAGCAAACAAGCGCGGCGCGTAACTCCCCCCCCATTCGCAGCGTGTCCAAGCGTTTTCCCAGCGTCTGAAACGGGGATGAGTCCAGCGAAAATGGACCGTTGCCCCATCATGAGGACGACTAACGTTTTAGTGAAATCAATTCATTTTCTCTCGCCCAAGGGTGCGGCCTAGAATGCCTGTTAATTGCAGACAGTATAAAGACTGTCCTCTCAGGATTTAGGACGCCAGAACCATGAGCCCATCTTTCACGTTCACCCTTAAAAGCATTTGTTTCGACGAGCATTACCACCCCTCCGACAATACGCGCATTACCACCAACTTTGCGAACTTGGCCCGCGGCGCAAGCCGTCAGGAGAATTTGCGCAATACGCTAAGCATGATCGACAACCGTTTTAATGCCTTGGCGCATTGGGATAACCCCAAGGGTGATCGTTACACGGTCGAGCTTGAGATCATCTCTGTCGAGATGAACATTGATACGCCAGGCAGCCGCAACGCCCTGCCCCTGATTGAAATTTTGAAAACGAATATTGTCGATCGAAAAACCGACGAGCGTATTGAAGGCATTGTCGGCAATAATTTCTCCTCTTACGTGCGTGACTATGACTTTAGTGTGCTGTTGTTGGGCCACAACAAAGGTCAGTCCGGATTCAGCACCCCCGACAACTTTGGGGACCTGCACGGCAAACTGTATAAAGCCTTTGTGACGTCCAGCGCTTACAAAGAGCACTTCAACAAGCAGCCGGTCATCTGCTTAAGCGTGTCGAGCAGCAAGACGTATCACCGCACCGAAAACCAGCATCCGGTATTGGGCGTTGAGTACCAGCAGGATGAATACTCGTTGACGGATGACTATTTCAAAAAAATGGGGTTGAAGGTTCGTTATTTCATGCCTTCAAACAGCGTCGCGCCGTTGGCCTTTTATTTTGCCGGGGATTTGTTGGGCGATTACACCAATCTTGAGCTCATCAGCACCATCAGCACGATGGACACCTTCCAAAAGATTTACCGCCCCGAGATTTACAACGCCAACTCTGCGGCGGGCAAATCCTATCAGCCAAGCCTGAGTCATCAGGACTATTCATTGACGCGAATTGTTTACGACCGAGAAGAACGCAGTCGGCTGGCCGTTGAGCAAGGACGGTTTGTCGAAGAGCACTTCATGAAGCCTTACCAGGCGGTGCTTGAACAGTGGTCCGCCCAACACGCGCTTTGATTCATTTAATAGACAAGGTCATTTTTCATGAAAAAGTTATTACCCACTTCCACTGCGGGCAGCTTGCCTAAACCATCTTGGCTGGCACAACCCGAGACACTGTGGTCACCTTGGAAGTTGCAAGACGAAGGCTTGGCCGAGGGCAAGCAAGATGCGTTGCGCCTGGCGTTGCAGGAACAGCAACACGCCGGGATTGATATCGTCAGTGACGGCGAACAAACGCGCCAACACTTCGTCACCACGTTTATCGAACACCTCAGCGGTGTTGATTTTGAGAAGCGTGAAACCGTTCGAATTCGTGATCGCTATGATGCCAGCGTGCCGACAGTCGTTGGCGCGGTGGCTCGCCAAAAGCCCGTGTTTGTCGAAGATGCCAAGTTTTTGCGTCAGCAAACCCAGCAACCCATCAAATGGGCCCTGCCAGGCCCCATGACGATGATTGATACGCTGTACGACAACCACTATAAAAGCCGCGAAAAACTGGCCTGGGAATTCGCCAAGATTCTCAATCAGGAAGCCCGAGAATTGGAAGCGGCCGGTGTAGACATCATCCAGTTCGATGAGCCCGCCTTTAACGTGTTCTTTGATGAGGTGAATGACTGGGGCGTGGCCACGCTAGAACGGGCCATTGAAGGGCTTAAATGCGAAACGGCAGTCCATATTTGCTATGGCTATGGCATCAAGGCCAATACCGATTGGAAAAAGACATTGGGCTCAGAATGGCGCCAATATGAAGAGGCGTTCCCCAAGCTGCAAAAGTCCAGTATCGATATCATCTCGCTGGAATGTCACAACTCTCATGTGCCTATGGATCTGATTGAGCTTATCCGCGGCAAAAAAGTCATGGTCGGGGCCATTGATGTGGCGTCCAACACCATTGAAACACCCGAGGAAGTCGCCAATACCTTGCGAAAAGCCCTCCAGTTTGTTGATGCCGACAAGCTTTACCCGTGCACGAACTGCGGCATGGCGCCCCTCTCTCGTTCCGTAGCAAGAGGCAAGCTCAATGCGTTGAGCGCTGGCGCAGAGATCGTTCGAAAAGAACTGTTGAACTCGCGCTGAGTTTAAAGTCAGACGCGGTGCACACAAGTGCCAAGGTTGAAGTCTGCCCCCGACAGTGGGCAGCTTTCGGCTTTCCTTGGCACTGTGAAGCGGCACCCCTTATTCAGGACTTCTTTATGTCACTTTCCAGCACGGCTATCGAGCCACTGCGTTTTCGCGAAGCGCTCGGGCACTACGCGTCCGGTATCACGGTGATCACCTCCCACATAGAGGGCGAGCCGATTGGCTTTACGTGTCAGTCGTTCTACAGCGTGTCGATGAGCCCGCCACTGGTGTCATTCAGCGTCATGTCCAATTCGGCCAGCTACCCCAGGATTCGTCAGGCGGGTCGATTCGCGGTCAATATCCTGTCAGGTGAACAGGTGAGCATTTCCAACCAATTCGCGCGCCGGGGTACAGACAAGTGGCACGGCGTCGAATGGCAAGCGTCGCCGCTGGGTAACCCGATTATCGCCGGCAGCCTGCACTGGCTTGATTGCGACATTCACGCAGAACACGCCGCCGGTGATCACGTGATCGTGATTGGTGAAGTGAAAGCGTTGAACCTGCAAGAAACCGTCGCCGCGCAGCCGTTGCTGTATTTCAAAGGGCAATACTGCAACCTCGCGGCACACCGTGCGGTTTGAGCGATGACGTGCTCTACCCGCTTCGACCTCAACTGAACGCCCTGGCCAACGTCGCCTTGAATGATTTATCGACAAAGCCGTGGGCAACCAGAAGCGCCTTCACCTGTTTTTTCTGTAAAACCTTGGCATTCACCAGCGGCTGAAAGGCGTGCTCGAACGCTTTCATTTGTCCGGATGCACCGCCCGCGGCGACCTTTTCCATGCCCGGTGTCGTGGCCATCAACAACTCATGGATATCCTTGCCAGACAGCGTCTGGTGCTGATGGCAGCGACGCAGTTGCTCCACCACCACCGCCATCGAGGGCAGGTCCGCGTGCCGCCATAGCTCGTGGGTCGCCGGGACATTGGCGATGTCAGGCGCCGTAAACAGCTCTTTGACCTGTGGCCGGGTCAACAAGCCGCTCGCTGCCGCCTCCGTCACCTGC
Organism: Pseudomonas sp. SDO5215_S409; assembly: GCF_054071325.1. Taxonomy (NCBI): domain Bacteria; kingdom Pseudomonadati; phylum Pseudomonadota; class Gammaproteobacteria; order Pseudomonadales; family Pseudomonadaceae; genus Pseudomonas; species Pseudomonas sp. SDO5215_S409. The sequence goes on from NZ_JBSVWN010000001.1 coordinate 3,988, forward strand.
TCCAGAAACGCCGAAATCGTCGCCGTGTGCCCTTTATCCATGGCCGGGGCCAGTCCATCGGTGCTGGCGTTACCGCTGCGCGCTTGGGATTTGAACAGGTCAAACACGTCGTCGGGCGTCAGCAACCCTTTCTCTGCGAAGTGCCTGACACCCTTCATCCAGGTGGACACGGTCTGTGCATGACCGTTTTGCAGCGCCGTAAACATGCCCGGAAACCCGTGATCAGACGCCTCAAGCACGGCCTTCAGGGCCGGTCCGCCCTTGGGATATTCGCTTGCCACTGCGCCGAGCAATTGCTCCAGCAATTGGGGATCGTTGCGGTCCAGGGCAAGACCGACGAACGCCGTGGTGATCTGATCGGGTGTGGACTGATCGCTGCCCAATCGGTTTCGCAGTGCTTCGCTCGGCGTGAAGAAGTTGTCTTTGCCATACAGCGTGAACGCGTGATAGCCATCCTGGCGAAAATGCTGCAGGGGCTTTTCGATGGTTTCCAGCGCGTCAAGATCCCGATAATTTGCCGCTTCGACCCTGAAGTGATTGGTGGTGTTATTCGGGTCGTAGAGGCTGACGCATACCCTGCCCTGCTCCTTGATCTGCATGTGCAGCGCCATCGCATGGTCAGTGGTGGTGAGCAGAAAATCGGCACTCGTTTGCTGTCGTTGGGTCAGGGTGTGAGCCAGGTGCATGACCTGCACGGACAACATATCCACCGAAACCACGCAGGTGTTTTCCAGGTTCGCGGCGCTTTTTAGGGCCATCACCCCCTGATGGGCCGAACGCAACGTGCCACCGGAAAAATGCGCCTTGATGGACGCTTCATCTTTTACGGTGTTGAGAAAACGCGCCTTGTTCGGGCTATTGAAATATTCAAACGCCAAGTGTCGGCACGCCACCTCGGTGCTACCCGCAGCGTCGATTTCACTGCGCGGCAACACCACGTTCATGTTCAGGTTGTGATTGGGCCGCTTCTGCGACAGGTACACAGAGTCCTTCTTGCGCCGGGCTGAAACGGCGCCTGACTGATCCTGCAGGGGCAACGCACCTGGGCGCGACGACTCTGCCACGCGGGACAACGTGGCGCAGCCCAAGTGTGTACGCGATGCCACAAGCGCGCGGTCGGCCAAGCTGCTTTGCGCGACCGGCGCCTGTTGCGGGGCAACCGAACGCTCACGGGGTTGCGTGGCAGGTCCACCTTGAGCGGGAGCGGCATGCACCGCAACGTTGCCAGGCATTTCGCTTGAAACCGGTACAGATCGGATGAGGGTCATAGGGGCTGCAAGCCTGCAAATTAAGCCAAGTACTGTGAGTGTCGAACAGCCCGGTGCAGGTTCCCATAGGGCGATGAAAACCGACCGGCGACACTGTGCAGACCAGCAAAGACATGGCCTGCGGACGTCGCAGGTCCCGTCTTATCCGCCTTACCTCACCCCAACACCTCCCCAATCACCGCTCCCAGCGTCTGCGCATGCACCTTGACCATCGTTTCATGGTCCCCCGGCACCTCCACCCTCACCCGCTGCGCCGGGGCCAGCACGTGTTCCCACCCCAAATACAGCGGCAACGCGTCATGCCCCTCCTTGGGTGTGAGGGTGGTGTCACTGGCCACGAACAAGTGCATGCGCCCTGCCAGTGGCCGTGGCCGCCAGCTGTGCATCGCACGGGCATGGGCCAGCAGACGTTGCAGGAACAGGCGGTCTTGTTGCGGCGTGGCATGTGCCAGGTGCCACAAGGTGCGGCCGGCCTGGCGATAGCTGTGCAGGGCGTTGACGATGTCTTCCACCACCGCTTCTACGCTGTGCTGCGCGGTGATGTTGATCAGGCCGGGGGCGTGGTCGACGAAGTTGTTGGTCACAAACGCGTGCAGGGTCACCAGGCTGGCGTGGTGGGCGCTGCTTGGGGTGTGTTGGGGCGGCAAGGTGGTATCGAACAGGCCCAGGAACTCCACGGCCTGCCCTTGTTCCTGCAGTTGTGTGGCGATTTCATAGGCGCTCAGCCCGCCAAAGGACCAGCCCGCCAGGCGATAAGGGCCGTGGGGTTGCACGCTGCGGATGAGGCCGATGAAGCGTGCGGCGATGTCCTTCAGGTTGTCGTGCTGGGGCGCGTCCAGCGGCAGCGGCGGCAGGCCGTATACCGGCACGTCGGGGTCGATGTGCGCGGCGAGGTGTTCGAAGTACCACGAATAGCCTTGCAAGGTGTGGGTCAGGAACAATGGCCGCTGTGTGCCCTGTGGGTTGAACTCCAGCAGGGGCGGCTCGTCGGCGGTCGTCGGGGCTTGCGCGTCCAGCAGGCGGGCCAGCCGGGCGACGCTGCGGGTGTCGAAGATGTCGCGCACCGACAGCTCCACCCGCAGCGCTTCACGGATGCGTACCACCAGTTGCGAGGCCATCAACGAATGGCCGCCCAGGGCGAAGAAGTTGTCGTGGCGGCCTACCCGCTCAAGCTCCAGCACCTGCGCCCACAGGGTGGTCAATGTGGATTCGAGCGGGCCTTGTGGCGCGTCGTCTTCGTCGGGCCGTTGTGCCCTGGCGGGTACGCTCATCGTGCCGAGCGTCAACCGGTCGAGTTTGCCGTTGGGCAGGCGCGGCAAGGCGGGCAGCGGGATGAACCGGCTGGGCACCATGGCGTCCGGCAGGCGCTGTGACAGCCAGTCATGCAGCCCGTTGTGGTCCACCGCCGTGTCGGCCACGTAAAACGCGATCAATTGATCCTGGCGTGCCACGGCCGCCACGCTGTGCAGGCCGGGGTAGCTCGCCAGTGCCAGCTCCACTGCGGGCAGTTCCACGCGCTGGCCACGCACTTTGATCTGGAAGTCTTCGCGGCCCAGGTGCAGCAGTTGCCCGTCGGCCAGCCACTGGCCGAGGTCGCCAGTGTGCAGCGCGCGCTCGCCCGAGGGCAGTTGCACAAACCGCTCTGCGCTCAACGACGGCTGGTTCCAGTAGCCCGGGCCCACGCCTGCGCCTTCGACAAACAATCGCCCCGGTGCGCCCACCGGCACCGGGCGCAAGTGCGCGTCCAGTACATGCACACGCACGTTGGCGATAGGCCGACCGGCCGGCATCATCGCGCCGGTGTACTCTTCGGCGCCTTCGCTGTAGGTGATGTCGTTGAGCTCGGTGCAGCCGTAGTTATTGTGCAGGCGCGCCTGCGGCAGCAGCGCGGCGAAGCGTTGCTGCAACTGATGGCTCAGGGGTTCGCCAGCGGTCACGACGTGGCGCAAGTGGCCAAGATGTGCGGCCTGGTCAAGCAACGCGTCCAGGTGCGAGGGCACCAGGTTCAAGCGTGTCACGCGGTGCTCGTGCAGCGCGGTAGCGAACGCCACGACGTCCTTGACGGTGGCATCGGCCAGGATCACTTGTGGCACACCCACCAACAGCCCGCCGAGCAATTCCTTGACCGAGGGTACAAACGACATGGAGGTCTTTTGCGCGACGACCTCGTGCGCCGCAAACGGCATACGCGCCCACAGCGCCTGCAACCCGTTGAGCACTTGCCGGTGTTCCACCACCACGCCCTTGGGTTCGCCAGTGGAGCCTGAGGTATAGGCGATGTACGCCACATCGTCGGCGCAGGTGAGGTGTTCGGCCACAGGTGTACTCGCCTGCGGGTCCACCTCCAGGTCCAATTGCAACAGCGGCGCCCCCGTGAGGCTTGGCGCCAGGCGTGAGGTGGTCAGCACCCACACCGGCTGCGCGGCACTGATAATCCTTTGTACGTAGGCTGCCGGGTAACCTGGGTCTACCGGCACGTAGTGCGCCCCGAGCGTGAACACCGCCAGCACGCTGGCCAGGTAATCGGCGGAGCGTGGCTGGTACAAGGCGATGCAAGCGCCCTGCCCCACGCCCCGGCGCTGCAGGGTGGCGGCAATGGCGCGGCTGCGCCGGGCAAGCCAGGCATAGCTGTACTCACCTGCGTCATCGAGGCAAGCCAGTGCCTCGGGGTGTTGCGCCACTTCGCGAGCGAACAACGCGTTCACGGAGGTCGGCTCAAAGGCCTGTGCGGTGGCGTTGCTGGCCGCGATCAGTGCGTGTTCGTCAGCGGTCAAGGCCAAGAGGCCGGTCAGCGTGTGTTGCGGGGCCTCGACCATGCGCGCCAGGGTGTCCAGCCAGACCGACAGCATCAGTTCCACCTGCGCTGCGCCAAAGCGCAGCGTGTCGAAACTGGCGACCAATTCCAGCGCGCGTGCGTCACCGAACACCTCGAGGTCCAGGTCGGCGTGGGCAGTGCGGTCGGCCGCCAGCGGCCATTCGTGGACGCTCAAGGTGTCGCCCCAGGGCTGGCTGTCAACGCCGGGGAAGTTTTGATGGCGCAGCATCACCGGCAACGGCGAACGGCCCGCGGGTTGGCGCAGGTGCGGGGCGGCCGCCAGCATCTGCTCAAAGGGCAACGCCTGATGCTCCAGGGCGTGCACCACTGTTGTATGGGTATGCGTCAGCAGTTGTGCGAGGGTCAGCTCGCTGTCAACGCGCAAGCGCAGGGGCAGGATATTGACGAAAAAGCCAATCAACGGGTCCAGCAGCGGGTCGTCACGCCCGGCCACGGTGGTGCCGATCAGCAGGTCGTCACGCCCGCTCTGACGCCAGGCCACCACCGCCCAACCGGCCAGTAACAAGGTGAACAGGCTGGTATTGCGCTGTTGGCTGAACTGCGCGAGCCGCGCAGCCAGGTGGGCGTCTACCCGGCGTCGGCACACCCTCACCGGCCCTGGTGCGACGGCGGTCGGCGTGCCCGGCACGCACAGGTCGACAGGTTCGGGGGCATCGGCCAGCGTGGCGCGCCAGTACTCGCGTTGCGCGCTCAGGTCCTGGTGGCGTTGCCAGTAGGCATAGTCGGCCTGCTGGATGGCCAGTGGCGCCAGTGCGGCGTCCTGGCCGCTCAGTTGCGCGAGGTACAGCGCCCGCAGGTCGCCCACCAGCACGGCGGTGGACCAGCCGTCAGACACGATATGGTGAATCACCATCGACAGCACATGGCGCGTTGGCGCCAGGCGCATCACTTGCACTTGAATCAGCGCGCCTTGGTCCAGATTGAACTCCGTGCGCCCATGGTGACGCAACGCCGCTGGCAGTTCGTGCGCGCTGATCTCGCGCACCGGCAACGCGATCGCCGTGGGGGCGTCGATCCACTGCAACGGCACCCCGTCGCCCCCCTCGGCCTTGAACCGCGTGCGCAAGGGTTCATGTCGCGCCTGCAACGCCGCGAACGCGGCGTGCAAGGCGGGCAACGACAGCTCGCCTTGCAGCTCCAGTGCGCCATGCCAGTTGTACGCCCGCCCGCCATCGCGGGTTTGAATCAGCCACAAACGCTCCTGCACAAACGACAGCGGCAACGGCGCGTGCCGGGGTTGCGGCGTAATGGCGAGGTGGTTCAAGGCTTGGGTGACGACCACCCGTGCGGCAAAATCTTTCAGGCTACGGCTGTCGAACAGGGCCCGCAGGCTGCCCCGGTCGCCAAAGGCCTGGCGTACGGCACCGGCCACCCGCATGGCCAGCAGCGAGTCACCGCCGCGCTCGAAGAAATTGTCTTCGCGCCCTACCCGCTCCACACCCAGCAGCGTGGCCCAGATGCGTGCCAATTGCTGTTCCACTTCGCCTTGCGGCGCGGCGTAACCGGCCGGTGCAGCGGGTGCTGCTGGCAACGGCGTGGGGCGTGCCTGAACTACCACCCCGCAAAAGTGCGCCACCGGGGTGGGCAGCCCGCTGCCCAGGGCGGTATTCAAGTGCGCCAGCGCATCGAGCATGTCGGCGCAGACCCGCTCGGCATCTATGCCAGGCACGGCTTGCAAGGTCAGGCTGAACGCCTCGCCCAGGTCGTCCACTGCCATCACCAACGGGTAGTTGGTGCGCTCCCGGCCGCCGAGTTGCTCAATGCCATCGGCCAATGCAGAGGGCTCGTGGCTTTGCGGCGCCTGTGCGCTGTAGCGGTAATTGAGCAGTGCGGTAAACAGCGGGTTGGGCGCCGGCACTGCGCTGCAGCGCTGGGCCAGTGACAGCGGCGCATGCTCGTGGGCCAGCAGGCGGATGAGCCCGTCATGGGTCTGGCGCAGGCTGGTGTTGGCATCATGCCCACCCAGGTCCACGCACAGCGGCAAGGTGTTGATGAACAGGCCCAGCACGCGGTCAGCGGCCGCCCCGCCCTGCAAACGACCGAACAGCACGGTGCCGAACACTACCCGCGCCTGGCCGGTGGTTTTTGCCAGCACCAACGCCCACGCCAAGTGCATCACACTCGCCGCGCTCACGCCCAGCCGTCGTGCCTGTTGGCGCAGGCTGTGGGACAGTGCGTCAGGTACGGGGCGCTGGACTTCGACCACGTCGCGGCCATCGCCGGTGACGTCCAGCACACCGAAGGGTGCCGTGGGGGTGTCGACCGCGCCGAGCATCTGCTTGAAAAACGCCTCATGGGCCTGGGTACTGACCGTCAGGCGGTTTTGCGCGATGAAATTGCGAAACGGCGCCGGGGCCGGTAGCTGGGCACCGTCGCCCCGCGCAAAGGCCAGGGCTTCTTCCAGCACCCGATCCAGGCTGGTGTGGTCCAGCACCAGGTGGTGAAAGACGATGTGCAACAACCAGCGCCCGGCGGCCGGGTCTTCGGCGACGGCGCAGCGCAGCAGCGGTGCCTGGCTGATGTCCAGCCGTAGCGGTTGTTCGCCAGTCTCGTCCAGCACCAGCGGCGCCTGTCGGTGCACCACTTGCACGGCCTGCTCCAGGCCGTCCCACACAAAGCCGGTGCGCAAGATGTCGTGCCGGTCGATGACCTGTTGCAGGGCCGCGACGAAGCCTTGCAACGCTTCGCGCGTCTTGAACCCCAGCGTGCCGTTGAGCAGGTACGGGTCGTGCGTCTGTTCCATCAGGTGATGAAACAGGATGCCTTCCTGCAACGGCGCCAACGGGTAGATGTCCTGGATATTCGCGGCGCCGCCGCTCACCTGCCGGGCGATGTGGTCCAGCGCCGGTTGGTCGAGGCTGATCAGCGTGAGCATGTCAGGTGTCAACCGTTGGCACTGCGCCGCAATTCGGTTGGGCGGCACTGCCTGCTCTTGGGGTTGGGTGTGGACATGGCTGGCCAACTCGGCGAGCGTGGGCGCGCCAAACAAGGTGCGAATGTCCACCGACAGGCCCGCCTGGCGCAGGCGTTCCACCAGGCTCACGGCCAGCAGTGAATGCCCGCCCAGTTCAAAGAAGTTGTCGTGACGGCTGACCGGGTCCACGGCCAGCAAGGCACTCCAGATGCGCGCCAGGGTGGTTTCGATGTCGCCCTGCGGCGCCTCGAATTGCGCGCGCACCAACGCGTCGAGCCCCGGGGCGGGCAAGGCTTTGTGGTCCAGTTTGCCGTTGACGGTCAGCGGCAGGTGCGCCAGGTGCACAAACGCCGACGGCACCATGTGCGCAGGCAACAGCAGGCTGGCCTGCTCGTGCAAGGCCAGATTCAGCGACGGGCTGCCGGTGTAATAGGCCACCAGGCGTTGGTCGTTCGCCAGGTCCTGGCGGGCGATGACCCGCACATGGGCAACGCCAGGCACTGCCGAAAGCGCAGCCTCGATTTCCCCCAGTTCGATGCGAAAGCCGCGGATTTTCACCTGGGCGTCGTTGCGGCCCAGGTACTCGACTTCACCATTGGGCAGCCAGCGCCCCAAATCGCCGCTCTTGTACATGCGCGACGGGGTGTCGCTGAACGGGTCGTGCACAAAGCGCTCGGCGGTTAGCGCCGGGCGGTTCAGGTAACCCCGCGCCACACCGGCACCGGCCACGTACAGCTCACCCACCACACCCACCGGCACGGGTTGGCGCTGGGGGTCGAGCAGGTACAGGCGCAAGTCGTCGAGGGGCGCGCCGATGGGGCTGCCGTTGTGGGCGGTGTCGGCGGGAGTCAGGGCGCGGTAGGTCACGTGCACGGTGGTTTCGGTGATGCCATACATGTTCACCAATTGGGTGTGCGCATTCTGCGGGCGGGCGTACCAGGGTTTCAGGCTGGCCACGTCCAGCGCCTCACCGCCGAAAATCACGTGGCGCAAAGCATGCCCACGCGGCGTTTCGCCCTGGGCCGTGATCAGTTGCCCAAACGCGCTGGGCGTCTGGTTAAGCACCGTCACATCCTCGTCGCAGAGCAGCGCATAACAGGCCTGCGGCGAGCGCCGGGTGAGGTGCGGCACCACCAGCAGGCGGCCGCCGTGCAGCAGCGCGCCCCAGATCTCCCACACCGAAAAATCGAAGGCAAACGAATGGAACAGCGCCCACACATCCGCCTCGCCAAAACCAAACTGGCCGGCTGTTGCCTGGAACAGCCGGGTAACCTGGCGGTGCTCGATCATCACGCCCTTGGGCTGGCCGGTGGAGCCCGAGGTGTAGATCACGTAGGCCAAGTGCTCGGCACCAAGGCCCGGCACTTGCGGCGTGTGGGCTGGCCCGTCATCGAGGATGTCGGTGATGCACACCTGCACGACAGGCAGCGGCCCCAACAGAGCGAGGGTGTCCGCGCTCAACAGCACCACTGCCGGTTGGCTGTCTTCCAGCACCCAGCTCAGCCGCTCCAGCGGGTAGTTCGGGTCCAGCGGCACGTAGCCTGCGCCCGCTTTGAGAATCCCCAACACCCCCACCAGCATCTCAAGCCCCGGCTCCACGCAAATAGCCACGCGGTCATCGGGTTTCACCCCATGGGCGATAAGACGATGGGCCAGGCGGTTGGCGCGGGTGTCGAGTTCGCGGTAGGTCAACGATTGGCCTTCGCACGTCAGGGCCAGTGCTTGCGGAGTGCGTGCGGCCTGCGCTTCGAACACGCGGTGCAGGGTGTCGGGCACGTTGTGCTCCACTCGCCCGGAGTTGAACCCTTGCAGCACCTGCAAGCGTTCGGCGGCGGGCAGCACGGGCAAGGTGTTCAACGGCGTTTGCGGGGCCTGCTCCAGCGCGTCCACCAGCGCTGCCAGCGCGGTGAGCATGCCGTCGCGCACTTGCCGTGGGTCGATCCCGGCGGCGGCCTGAACCACCAGGTCAAACTGATTGCCGCGGTCATCCACACACAGCACCAACGGGTAGTGGGTGCGTTCATGGGCGGCCAACAGGCGCGCCCCCGGCCACACGTCTTGGCCCACCGCCAGGGTGTCCTGACCTTCACTGTGGCGATAGTTGAGCAGCGCGCTGAACAACGGTGTCGGCGCCGCCACCCCGCTGCAACGCTGGGCCAGGGCCAGCGAGGCGTGCTCATGGGCCAGCAATGCCGCCAGGGTGCGCGCGGTCTGCTGCACACCGGTTTGCACATCGGTCGTGTTGACGTCGAGGCGCACCGGCAAGGTATTGATAAACAGCCCCAACGCCCGGTCCGCGCCCGCACCGCCCTGCAAACGGCCCAGCAGCACGGTGCCAAACACCACTGACTCACGCCCCGCCAACACCGCCAGCACCCGTGCCCAGGCCAGGTGATACAGGCTGGCCGCACTCACCCCCAACTGCCGGGCCTGGCTGCGCAGCCGGGTGGTCAACGCCGCTGGCACCTCGGCGGCGGCCTCCTGCACGGGGCCCGCATCGGCCTGTATGCCCGCGATGCCGTACGGCAGGGTCGGCTCGTCGATGTCCTGCAATTGCTCGCCAAACCAGGCTTCATGCTGCCCGGCCGCGGTGCCCGAGCGGGCCTGTATCACGTAGTTGCGATACGGCACGCTGGCCGCCAGTTGCGCGCCGCGCCCCTGCAAAATGGCCTGCACTTCCTGCTGCACGAACGCCAGGGCCACATGGTCCAGGGCGATGTGGTGGAAGCGCAGCATCCCCACCCAGCGCTGGTTGGCTTCGTCTTTGGCGTAAAACCATTCCAGCAACGGTGCGCGGTTGAGGTTCATGCCGCGCTGGCGCGTATCGAACCAGCGTTGCATCTGCCCCGCCACATCGCCCAATTCGGGGTCGCACACAAACTGTTCCGGCTCCAGCGGGGCATGCCGCCACACCACTTGCACGGGGGTGTCCAGGCCTTGCCAGTGCACGGCGGTGCGTAATGCATCGTGACGGTCGATAACCTGCTGCAACGCGTCGATCACCGCGTCGAGCACTGCTTGGCTTTCGAAGGCAAAGAGTGACTGCAACTCGTAGGGGTCAGCGTCGCTGGCCGTCAGGTGGTGGTAAAGAATGCCTTCTTGCAACGGTGCCAGCGGGTAGATGTCCTGCACATTGGCGGCGCCGCCCGGGACTTGCGCCAAGACCTTGTCGATCTGCGCTTGAGTCAGGTCCACCAGCGTCAACATGGCCGGGGTGATATGGGTGGCCCCCGGCTCGATGGCATTGGCCACAAGGGTTGATGCCTGACGCTCGCGGCTCACTTGGCTGGCCAGGTCCGCCAGCGTCGGCGCCGCCAGCAGCGCGCTGATCTCGATGAACAGACCGGCGCGGCGCAGGTGCTCCACCAGGCTCACGGCCAACAACGAATGGCCGCCCAGTTCATAAAACTGGTCGTGGCGACTCACCCGCTCAACCCCCAGCAACTGCGACCAGATCTGCGCCAGCAGTGCCTCGACGTCACCCACCGGGCCTTCGTAGGCGCTGCGCCCGGCAGCATCGCCCTCAGGCTCAGGCAAGGCCTTGCGGTTGAGCTTGCCATTGGGGGTCAACGGCCAGGCCGGTACATGCACAAACGCCGACGGCACCATGTGCGGCGCCAGTTGCCTGCTTGCGTGTTCACGCAGGTGGTCGCGGGCGATGACATCGCCGGTGTAATACGCCACCAGGCGCTTGCCGGACACGCCATTCTCCCGCGCCAATACGGCCACTTCCTGCACACCGGCCAGCTGCGCCAACACCGCTTCGATCTCACCCGGCTCGATGCGCAGGCCACGGATTTTCACCTGGTCGTCGTTGCGCCCCAGGTACTCGATGGCGCCATTGGGCAGCCAGCGGGCCAGGTCGCCGGTCTTGTACATCCGCGCCTGCGCTGTCGGGTGGAACGGGTCGTGCACGAACCGCTCGGCGGTCAGGTCGGGGCGGTTCAGGTAACCCCGGGCCACTTGCACCCCGGCAATGTGCAACTCACCAGCAATGCCCACCGGCACCGGCTGGCCCCGGGCGTCGAGGATGTAAATGCGCGTGTTGGCGATGGGGCGCCCAATCAAGGACAACGCATCTTCGGCGCTGCATTGCCAGGCGGTCACATCCACCGCCGCCTCGGTAGGCCCGTACAAGTTATGCAACGCCGCCTGCGGCAGCAGCGTGAGCGCACGGCGCAGCGTGCTCAGTGGCAAGGCCTCGCCGCTGCAGATCACGCGGGTCAACCCCTGGCACTCGGCCGCTTCTGCCAGTTCCAGGAAGACTTGCAGCATCGAGGGCACAAAGTGCAGCGTGGTGATGCCCTGCTGTGCGATCAACCGGCTCAGGTAGTCGGGGTCGCGGTGCCCGTCCGGGCGGGCGATGACCAAACGGGCGCCGGTCATCAGCGGCCAGAAGAACTCCCACACCGACACGTCAAAGCTGAACGGGGTCTTTTGCAACACGCGGTCCTGTGGCGTCAGGCACAGGGCTTGCTGCATCCACAGCAGGCGGTTGACCACGCCGTGGTGCTCGTTCATCACGCCTTTGGGCTGGCCGGTGGAGCCTGAGGTGTAAATGACATAGGCCAACTGCCGCTCGTCCACGGCCAGCGCCGGGTCATGGGCCGGGCCGTCCAGGGTGGTCGCGCACTCATCCAGATCAATGCAGGCCGTGCTGCCAGCCTGCAACAGGGCGCGGGTTTGCCCGTGCACCAGCAGCGCCGCCGGGGCGCTGTCGGCCAGCATGTAGGTGAGGCGCTCCAGCGGATACCCGGGGTCCAGCGGCACATAGGCGCCGCCTGCCTTGAGGATGGCAAACAACCCCACGACCATCTCCAGGCTGCGCTCCACACAGATCGCAACCCGGTCACCGGGCTTCACGCCATGGGCGATCAGCCGGTGGGCCAGGTGGTTGGCCTGCCGGTTCAGGGCGGCGTAGGTCAAGCGCTGCGCCTCGAACACCAATGCGACGGTTTCGGGCGTGGCGCGGGCCTGGGCTTCAAACAGCCCGTGCAGCGTCAGGCCCTGAGGGTATGGGGTGTCGGTGGCGTTGAAGTCATACAGCACGCGCTGGCGTTCGGTGGCTGGCAAGGCTGGCAGGTCGTGCACCGGGGTGTGCGGCGCCTGTTCCAGTGCGTAGGCCAGGCCCGCCAGCACAGTTTGCAAGCTGGCGCAGATAAAGCCTGCGTCAAGCGGGCTGGCGGCTTGCACGGTCAGGCCGAAACCATGGCCCCAATCGTCCACCGACAGCGTCAGCGGGTAGTGGGTGCGCTCCTCCAGGCTCAGCAGTTCGACGCCCTGCCAGTCGTGCTGCGTGTGTTCGTCGTTGTGGCGGTAATTGAGCAAGGCGCTGAACAGTGGCGTGGACGCTGCAACGCCGCTGCAACGCTGCGCCAGCGCCAAGGACGCCTGCTCATGCCCCAGCAGGCTCGCCAGGCGCCGGGCGGTGTCGCGCAGGTTGTCGTCCACCCGCTGCTCGCCCAGGCTCAGGCGCAACGGCAAGGTATTGATGAACAGCCCCAGCGCCTGTTCGCGGCTGTCATGCCCCTGCATGCGCCCCAGCAAGACGCTGCCAAACACCACCTCCTGCTGCCCGCACAGCAGCGCCAACACCCGCCCCCAGGCCAGGTGAAACACACTGGCGACGCTGATGCCCGCCTGACGCGCCTGTTGGCGCAGGCGTTGCGCCACGGCCGCAGGCACCGGCTCGATGACCTCGTTCACGTCGTCGGCGATGTGCGCCACCCCGTACGGCAGGCTTGGCGATTCGATGTCGTGCAACCGCTCGCGAAAATACGCCTCATGGGCCGCCACGGCCGCGGGGTCGCGGCTCTGGGCCACATAGTTGCGATAAGGCGCGGGTGCCGGCAGCGAAGGTTGGTCGTCCAGCAGGTACGCCTGCACTTCGTGCCTGAGCAGTTTGAGCGCCACGTTGTCCAGGGCGATGTGGTGCACCACCAGCAGGGCCAGCCAGCGCTCGTTGGCCGCGTCAAACGTGCACACCAGGTGCAGCAAGGGCGCCTGGCGCAGGTCCAGGCGCATGTGCCGGGCGTCGCAGCGTTGCAGCAGTTGATCGGCGATGGCGCCCTCGTGGGCGTCGAGCGTCAACCATTGCACGGGCAGCGACACCTCGCGCAGTACCACTTGCACCGGGCTGTCCAGCCCCTCCCACACCAGGGCGGTGCGCAAGATGTCATGCCGGGCGATCACTGCCTGCAAGGCGTGAATAAAGCGGTCGAGCCGCGCGCGGGTGTCCAGCGCGAATAGCCCCATCAGCCGGTAGGGGTCGGTGTCGCTGGCTGCCAGGTGATGGTAAAGGATGCCTTCCTGCAACGGCGCCAGTGGGTAGATGTCTTGCACATTGGCGGCGCCGCCTGGCAGGCCAGCCACCAGCCCGTCGAGCTGCGCCTGGCTGAGGTCGACCAGGGGCAGCAGGTCGGGCGTGAGCCGCGTGCACCCGGCGCCGATACGATTGGCCGGCACCTCTACCCGCTCCTGCTGGGTAAGTTGCCGGGCGAATTCGGCCAGTGTCGGCGCGCCGAACAACGCTCGGGCCTCGGCCTTGAGGCCGCGCTGGCGCAGGCTTTCGATCAGCCGCACGGCAGACAGCGAATGCCCGCCCAGCTCGAAAAAGTTCGCGTGCCGCCCTACCCGCTCCACCCCGAGAATCTGCTGCCAGAGCGGGGCCAGGAGTTTCTCCTGTGGGCTGTGCGGCGCCTCATACGCGGCGGCTGCGCGGGCCTCGAAGTTAGGTGCGGGCAAGGCTTTGCGGTCCAGCTTGCCGTTGACGGTCAGCGGCAGGCCTGGCAGGTGCACAAAGGCCGACGGCACCATGTGCGCGGGCAAGGCGGCCCTGGCTCGCAGGCGCAAGGCTTCATCCATGGACTTGGCTGCGACGTAGTACGCCACCAGTTGCACATCGCCGGGACGGACCTCGCGGGCCAGCACCGCCAGCTTCTGTACCCCCTCGACGTGCGCCAAGGTGGCTTCGATTTCCCCGGGCTCAATGCGCAATCCACGGATCTTCACTTGCTCATCGACGCGGCCCAGGAACGCCAACTGGCCGTCGGCGCGCCAGCAGCCGAGGTCCCCCGTGCGGTACAGGCGCGCACCGGGTTCGTCGCTGAACGGGTCCTGCAAGAAGCGCTCGGCGGTCAGTTGCGGCCGGTTCAGGTAACCCCGGGCCACGGCCGCCCCCGCGATGTACAACTCGCCGGTGACGCCAACGGGCACCGATTGCAGGCGTGCATCCAGCACGTACACGCGGGTGTTGGCGATCGGCTGGCCAATGGGCAGCGGCACGCCCTCGGGTTGCGGCGTATAGCGCCACGCCGTGGAGTCGATGGTGGCTTCGGTGGGCCCATACAGGTTGACCAGGCCCTGGCGGGTCAGTGCGCTGGCCTGCCGGGCCAGTTGCGCATCCAGAGGTTCGCCGCCGCTGAACAGGTAGCGGCAGGCAATCGGCGGCCCCGGGTGGTCCACCACCAGGCGCAGCAGGCTGGGCACGAATTGCGCCACGCTGACGCGGTGCCGCTGGATGGTTTCGACGATTTGCTCGATGTCCCTCGCCGCCTCATCCGGCAGCAGCACCAGGCGTGCGCCGAGGGCCAGCGGGGTCCAGATTTCCCACACCGACGCATCAAAGGCCATCGAGGTGCGTTGCAAAAAGGCATCGTCGTCCCCCAGGCCAAAGGTGTCGGTCTGCCACTGGAGATGGTTGAGCAGCGAGCCGTGCTCCACCATCACCCCTTTGGGCTGGCCGGTGGAGCCGGAGGTGTAAATCACGTAGGCCAGCTTGCTGGCGTCCAGCCCGGCCGGTTCGGGGTTAGGCAACGCCGTGTCGGGCGCACCGAGCGCGTCCAGGTCCAGCACGGGCACCGGGCTGTCAGCCAGCAACGAGGCGGTGGCCGCATGCACCAGCAAGGCCTTGGGCGTAACGTCGGCGAGGATCAGTTGCAAGCGTTCCACCGGGTAGGCCGGGTCTAGCGGCACATACGCCGCACCCGCCTTGAGAATGCCCAGCAACCCCACGATGCCTTCCAGGCTGCGCTCGACGCAAATCGCCACGCACTGGTCCGGCGCCACGCCCAGCGCCAGCAAACGGTGCGCCACTTGGTTGGCGCGGGCATTCAGTTGTGCGTAGGTGAGGCTTTGCCCGTGCAGCTCCAGGGCAATGGCCTGGGGCGCGCATGCTGCTTGGGCTTCAAATTGGCGGTGCACCAGGGCCATGGCGGGCTGCGTGACCCGGGTGTCATTCCAGCGGGCCAGGTGGCGCGCATCGTCGTCGGTCAGCAGGTTCAATTCAGCCACCGGCGTCTCGGCGGCTTCCAACACTTGCGCGAGCAAATGCTGCACGCGTTCGCCCAGCTGGGTGATGTCCTGGGCGTTGAAGCACGCCTGGCTGTAGAAGAAATGAATCCAGACGTTGTCGTCGTATTTGTTCTCGCGGATATGCACCGTCAACGGTTCCTGCTCATACCCGTTGGTGCCCATGATCACCTGCGCCGGTGCGTCATCGAAGCGCAAATCATGGTCGTCGCGCTCATAGGACACGGTGAGGTCGAACACCTGCGCCCGTTGCGAGCGCCACAGTTCCAGGTGACGGTTCAGGTCACTGAGGGCAAAGCGCTGGAAGCGGTAATCCTGCTTGAGCGTTTGTCCCAGGGACTTGACCAGCGCGCTGAAGGCCAGCGCCGGGTCATATTGCAGCCGCACCGGGCTGATGCCGATGAACAACCCGGCGGTGGCTTTCAGGCGGGCGTTGCCGCGGTTGAGCGTGGGCACGCCAACGGCCAGTTCAGCGCAGTGCTGGGTGCGCGAAAAGTAGGTGTAAAACAGCCCGAGCATCACGTGATAAGGCGTCGCCTCGCAGCGGCTGGCCAGGGCCACGACGCGCTCGAAAAAGCCTCGCGACAGGCGCACGCAGTCATGCCCGCTGGGCACCGGGCCCTGGGTGTGCTGCCCCGCATAGCGGGCGTGCAAAAGCGGCGGCGGCACGTCGCGGTACTTGTCGACCCAATACGCCAGGTTGCGCGGGTGTTGCGGGGATTGCTGCCAGGCCAGGTCTTCTTCGATGTACGCCTGATAGGTGGGCGCGGCGGCCTCGGGCGTGCCTGCGTCGCTGTACAGCGTGGACAACGACTCCACCAGCAGGCCGATCGACCAGCCATCGGCGATCAAATGGTGAAAGTTGAGGGTGAAATAGAAGCGGTCGTCGCGCACCTTGAGCAACTCGAACCGAAACAACGGTGCATCGATCAACGCAAAGGGCGTTTCCAGGCGTCGTGCCAGCAAGGCCTGGGCTGCAGCCTCGGCGTCGTCCTGGGCAGAAAAGTCATGCATCGGCACACGCACCGGCAGCGACGCCACAATGCGCTGCAACGGCACGCCCTCCTCGTCGCGGGCCGCATCCAGCTGGATGCGTAGCGCGTCATGGTGCTGCACCAGCTGGTTCACCGCCTGTTCAAAACGCTGCGGGTCAACGGGGCCGTCGATACGCACATGGCCACCGATCTTGTACAGGGGCGAGCCTTCATGCAGGGCCTGATCAAACCAGATCTGGCGTTGGGCGCGGGTCAGGGGGTACAGCTCGGCGGACGGCTTCACACGAATTCTCCTGGGCGACAGGCGCACGTGGGCGCTGTGGCGAAAGCCCGGCGCATCACCGGGCATGGTCTGTGTCTGAATGAGGGGGGCAAGCAGGCCGGGTCAAAGGGCCGGGTTTGTGCGCAGGCGCTCCACGGCCTCGACGACGTTGCGCGCCTTGACCAGGGTTTCGTTGAACTCTTCCTGGGGGTCGGACAAGGCCGTGATCGCCCCGCCCACGCCAACCTGTGCCCGGCCTTGGCTGATCAGCACCGAACGAATCACGATGCTCAAGTCGCAGGCGCCGCCCAGGCTGAACCAGCCCAAAGCGCCGGAGTAAATGCCCCGTGGGCCCTGCTCCAGCCGGTCGATGATGTCCAGCGTGCGTTTTTTCGGCGCGCCGGTCATGGAGCCACCGGGAAACGCCGCCTTGATGCACTGCACCGCCGACACGCCGGGCTTGAGCGTGCCGCGAATGGTGGACACCAACTGGTGCACATGGGAGTAGGTTTCTACGTCGAACAGCCGCGGCACATGCACCGAACCCAAGGTGCAGACTTGCCCCAGGTCGTTGCGCAGCAGGTCAACGATCATCAGGTTTTCGGCGCGGTCCTTTTCACTGCTGCGCAAATCCTCGATCTGCCAGGCGTCGTCGCCCGCATCGCTGCCTCGCGGGCGGGTGCCCTTGATCGGTTTTGCTTCGGCGTTGCCGTGACGGTCGATGCTCAGGAAACGCTCGGGGGAGGCGCTGACCAGGTGGAAGTCATCGACCTGGAAATACCCCGCGTGGGGTGCAGGCGACAAGGTGCGCAACTGCCGGTAGAGGTCGAACGGGCGGTGCTTGAACGGGAATTCGATCAGGTTGGTCAGGCAAATCTCGTAACTTTCGCCGTGAGCAATCTCAGTCAGGCATTCGTCGATCTTGTCGAGGTAGGCCTGGCGCTCATGCCGCAGGCGGGCATGCCGGGCGATCCATTGCTGCACATCGTCCAGAGGCATACGCGTGTTGGGCACGGTAGGCGCCGGGGGCGCTTGCGTGGCCAGGTCGGTCAGCAGCGCCTGGGTTTCGTCGAACCACTGGTTGGCCTGCTCGGTTTCGTCCGGAGTGCGGGCCAGGTGCAGCAGCCAGGTCTGGTGTTCCTGGTGATCGAGCACAATCAGGCGCGTGGCGAAGATAAACGCCGCATCGTGAGCCGGTGAGCGGTAAGCGGCGTTGCCCAGGGTCTGGCTCTTGAGCTCATAACCGAGCACCCCGACATACCCCAGGTTGAAATCGAACGGTAATTCCGGCGGGCATTCGACGGTCCGTGCTTGCAACCGTTGTTGCAAAAAATCAAAAAAGTTGCCGGTTTCAACCACCTGTACGGTTTCAGCCTCGCTAATAGTCGCCTGCCGCAGGTTGGCGTTATAAGTGATACTTTCTGCCTGCGGCCCACGGTCATCGCCCATAAATGAAAAGCGCGAAAACCCGGAAATAACCCGACCACTTTCCAATAAGAACTTACGCGTTTGTGCGTGAAACAAACGTTCGAATAATTCCACCGCATCCGCACAAACGGGCACGGCTCTACATTGCACCTTCGCCATTGTCATGGGGTGTCCTTAGTTAATTACGGGAATGAGTCAGGGCGTTGAGGCCGCTCAGCAGTGGCCCATCGCTATATCCCGAAAGTTGCGGAACAATTGATCGCCCGCCTGGGTACTGATGGATTCCGGATGAAACTGCACGCCGTGTAACGGCCGCTGCGTGTGCTCAATGCCGTGGATCATGCCGTCACTGCCCCAAGCGGTCAGCTTGAACGGCCCGGTGAGCTGCTCGACCCGCAACGAGTGATAACGCACCACCGACAACTCATCAGCCAAGCCCTTGAACACCCCGCTGCCGCTGTGCCGGATCACGCTGACACGCCCGTGCATAGGCTCCGGCGCCCGGGAAACCGTCATGCCATGCACCTGCGCCATGCACTGATGCCCCAGGCACACCCCCAACACCGGGAGGGGGCTGTGGCGAATCACCTGCGCACTCACCCCCACATCGTCAGCCCGTGCCGGGTGCCCTGGGCCCGGTGAAACAATCACACAGTCATAACGATCGAAATCAATGTGTTCAAAGGCGGTGGTATTTAATACAACCGTGGGGGCTTCACCACAGACTTGGCCCATGGCCTGATAGATGTTGTACGTAAACGAATCAAAGTTATCGACAATAAGCGTCCGACACATGGCGTACCTGCCCACGCAAGAGTTCACGGTTATAAGTAAGGGTTGGCGGGGGTGAACGGTGTGTTCATGCCCCAGGGCAGATAATTAATTAGGTGGCTGGGTGAAATGCAAGGGGTGCATTTTCATACGGCTAATGTGTTTATAATTTTTATTAGTTGGACGGATTATTCGGTGGCGAAATATATAACACGGGGTTATTTGTCTGACAACCGTACCTACTCACTTAAGTACGTAACCCCGCTTATGTGCTGACCCGGAAAACAGGGACACGTCAGCAGGTCATCTCCCCGCTGAGTACGGCGCCCGTTCGACGATCTGCTATGGCAGGGAGACTTGATCGTGTGTGGCTCGCCTCACCGACTTCATCCACACAAAAAACACCGGCACCCACACCACCCCCAGCACCGTCGCGGCCAGCATCCCGCCGATGACTCCCGTGCCAATCGCGCGTTGGCTCGCGGCGCCTGCGCCGGTTGCGATGGTCAGTGGCACCACTCCCAGGATAAATGCCATGGACGTCATGACAATCGGCCGAAAGCGCAGCCGCGCTGCCTGCACCGCAGCGTCGCAGAGCCCAAGGCCCTTGGCGTGCAGCGCCTTGGCGAATTCCACGATGAGGATCGCGTTTTTCGCCGCCAGCCCGATGATCGTGATGAGCCCCACCTTGAAGTACACATCGTTGGGCATTCCCATGACCGTGACCGCCGCCACGGAACCAAGCATGCCCACGGGCACGATCAGCAGCACCGCAAAGGGAATGCTCCAGCTTTCATACAGCGCCACCAGCACCAGCAGCACCACGATCAACGACAACCCCACCAACCACGGCGCCTGGTGGCTGGCCTGTTGTTCCTGAAGCGAGAGCCCGGCCCACTCCAGGTTGAACCCGGCCGGCAGTTGGCGAGCGATGGTTTGCAGGGCTTGCATGGCCTGGCCGGTGCTGTAGCCGGGGGCGGCCTCGCCGGAGAAGCGCAGCGCGGTGGAGCCGTTGTACCGCAACAACTGCAGCGGCCCGACTTGCCACTGGAACTGGCTGAAGGCTTCCAACGGCACCAGGCCGCCCTCGCGGTTGGGCACTTGCAGGCGCAGCAGTGACTCAGGCGTTTGGCGGCTGGCACCCTCGGCCTGGACGATCACGCGTTGCATGCGCCCGTGATTGGGGAATTCGTTGATCTGCTCCGAGCCCAGCGCCGCCGAAAGTGCCGAGCTGATCACGTCAAAGCTCACGCCCAGGGCTTGGGCTTTTTCCCGGTCGATGCTCACGTTGATCTGGGGCGAGTCCGCCAGGCCGTCTTCGCGCAGCGACCCAATGGCCGCAGAGGCCTTGGCGGCCTTGAGCAGTTGGGCGCGGGCGTTCAGCAGGGCGTCACGGCCCTGCCCTGTCAGGTCTTGCAAACGCAGCTCAAACCCGCTGGAGGTGCCCAGGCCGTCGACCGGCGGCGGCACGGTGCTGAACACGGTGGCTTCGGTGGCCACCTCAAACGCGTCGGTCGCGCGGCGGGCAATGGCCTCGCTGCCCTGCCCGGCGGCGCGCAGCGACCAGTCCTTGAGGCTGACAAACGACAACGCCGCATTGGCCCCTACCCCGGAAAAACTGAAGCCCAGGATGGTCAGCACCTGGTCGGTGGACGGTTGGGCCAGTGCGTACTGCTCCCACGCCTGCACCGTGACGTCGGTGCGAGAGGCCGAAGCGGCCGGCGGCAACTGAATATCGGTGATGGTGTAGCCCTGGTCTTCGGTCGGCATGAACGAGGACGGCAACCGCCAGTACGCCAAGGCCAGCACCACCAGCAACAGCCCATACAGCCACAGGCTGCGGGTATGGTGGCGGACCAGCCGGGCGCTGAGCCGTTCATAGCGCTGGGCCAGGGCGTTGAAATGGCGGTTAAAAACGCTAGCCTGCCGACCGTGTTGTGCAGGGTCATGGGGTTTGATCAAGGTGGCGCACAGTGCCGGGGTCAGCGTCAGGGCCAGGAACCCGGAAAACAGGATCGATACCGACAACGCCATGGAGAACTGCTGGTAGATCACCCCCACCGAGCCACCCATGAACGCCAGCGGCAGAAACACGGCGGCCAGCACCAGGGTGATGCCGACGATGGCGCCGCTGATCTGCTGCATCGCCTTGCGTGTGGCGGCCTTGGGCGACAGGCCTTCCTCGGTGATCAACCGCTCGACGTTCTCCACCACCACAATCGAGTCGTCCACCAGAATGCCGATGGCCAGGACCATGCCGAACAGCGTCATCATGTTGATCGAAAACCCCAGCGGCCCCATCACTGCCACCGTACCCAGCAGGCACACCGGCACGGTGATCGCCGGAATCAAGGTGTAGCGCAGGTTCTGCAGGAACAGCAGCATCACCAGAAACACCAGGGCCATGGTTTCGATCAGGGTGTAGACGACTTGCCGGATCGCCACGTCGACAAAATATGAGGTGTCGTATGGCACGCTCAGGGTCATGCCGGGCGGCAAGGTGCCGGACAGTTGATCGAGCCGCTGCTTCACTGCGGTTGCGGTTTGCAGCGCATTGGCGCCCGGGGCCAGTTGCACCGACATTGCCGCCGTCGGCTTGCCGTTGAGGCGGGCGTCGAAGCGGTAATCCTGGCGGCCCAGTTCCACACGCGCCACATCGCGCAGCCGCACGGCCGCGCCGTCGGCGTTGGCGCGCAGCACGATATTGCCAAACGCCTCAACGGACTCCAGTTGCCCCTGCACCATCACCGTGGCGGTAATGCGCTGCTCGGCGGGCCCCGGACGTTCGCCCATGCTGCCGGCCGGCACCTGCACGTTTTGCGCGGCGATGGCCTGGCTCACATCGGACATGGACAGGTTGTAGCCCACCAGCCGGGCCGGATCGACCCAGATACGCATGGCCCGCTCGGCGGTGTACATCTGCACCCGCCCCACGCCAGCCACGCGGCGGATCTCGTTGTTGACCCCGCGTGCGGCGTAATCGGCCAGGCCAATGGAGTCCTGCTGGTCGCCGGTGTACGACAACGCGTAGATCATCAGGAAGTTGGCGCGCACCTGCTCCACTTTCAAGCCTTGCTCGATCACTGCCTGGGGCAGCCGCCCGGTAATGCGCTGCAAGCGGTTTTGCACGTCGATCTGGGCCAGGTCCGGGTCTGTGCCGGGCTTGAAGGTGATGGTGGTTTCGGCACTGCCGTTGGCGCTGTTGGACTCGTAGTACAGCAGGTCCTTGAGCCCGTTGAGTTCTTCTTCCAGCACGCTGGTGATGTTCTGGTTGATGATCTGCGCCGACGCGCCCGGGTAGCTGGCCGTGACACTGACTTGCGGCGGTGCCACGTCGGGGTATTGGCTCACCGGCAGGCGCCCCAGCGTCAGGGCGCCCAGCAGCACGATAAACAGGGCGATCACCCAGGCGAAGTTCGGCCGCTCGATAAAAAAGTCGCTCATCTCAGTGCGCGGCCTGTTGCGTGGCCAGGCTGATGACACTGACCTGGCTGCCAGCGGTGAGCTTGTCGGCCCGCTCCACCACCACCTGCTCACCCGCCGCGAGCCCTTGGGTGATCTGCCATTCGCTGCCGATCATCGCGCCGGTGCTGACCACCCGCTCATGCAGCACGTTGTGCCCGTCCACCACCATCAACCTGGCCTGCCCATCGCTGGCGCGCTGCACCGCTTGCTGGGGCACGAACAGGGCTTGCGGGTCCACTCCCGCCGGGGCCTGGACGCGTACATACAGGCCCGGCAGCAACAGGTTGTCGGGGTTGGGGAACTCGCCGCGCAGGGTGACTTGGCCGGTGTTGCGGTCTACCGAAATATCGGAAAACAGCAGCTTGCCAACGCGGGTTTGCGCGGGGCTGCCCACCTGTACCGAGACTTGCGCAGCCCCCTCTGGGGTAAGGGTCAGGCGGCCGTTGGCCAAGGCTTGGCGCAGGGCCACGACTTGTTCGGCAGGTTGGGTGAAGTCGGCGTAAATCGGGTCCAATTGCTGGATGCGGGCCATGGGCGTGGCCTCACCCTGGCCCACCAGCGCCCCTTCGGTGACCAGGGCACGCCCGATGCGCCCGTTGATGGGCGCGCGCACCTGAGCGTAATCGAGGTTGAGCCGGGCGGTGGCCAGATCGGCTTCGGCGCCCAGGCGGTCGGCCTTGGCTCGCTTGAGGTCGGCCACGGCGTCGTCAAACACCTGGGGGCTGACCGCGTTGATCTCCACCAGTTGCTTGTAGCGTTGTACGTGAGCCGTGGCGCGATAGATGTCGGCCTGCGCCTTGGCCACGTCCCCTTCGACCCGTTTCAAGGCTGCTTTGAGCGGCGCCGGGTCGATGCTGAACAGCAACTGCCCGGCCTTGACGTCGCTGCCTTCTTCAAAATGGCGGGTCAGTACCACACCGGCAACGCGTGCCCGCACCTCGGCCACGCGCACCGGCTCCATGCGTCCAGGCAGCTCGGCGGTCATCGCGTAGGCGCGCGGTTGCACGGTGAGGGTCTGGACCTGCACCGCCACCGCCGGGTGTTCAGCCGCTGGCGATGGTGCATCGCAACCGCCGAGGGTAAGCGCCGCCAGCAGCAACCCGCCGGCCTTGATCATCGGTGACGCCTTGAGCATGTTGAGTCCTTGCGCTGAACAGCTTGCCTGCCCGTTCCCGGGGCAGGCGCGGGCGTCATGGGCGAGCGTTGATCGACCGGGCAGCCTCGAAGAGTATCTGCGCCACAAAGTCGATTTCTTCCTGGGTGATGATCAAGGGCGGCAGGAACCGCACAGTCGCGCCATGGCGCCCGCCCAGCTCGACGATCAGCCCATGCTTGAGGCAAGCCTGCTGGAACGCCTTGGCCCGTGCAGTATCTACAGGCGGGTGGCCTTGCACGTCAAGTGCGCCGTGTGGGTCGACGATTTCCATGCCCAGCATCAGGCCGCGCCCGCGCACATCGCCCACCCAGGCAAATTCGCTTTGCAGCGCCTGCAACTGCTTGCGCAGGTGTGCGCCAGCCGTTTGGGCGTGGGCGATCAACCCTTGTTCGCGAATAAAGCGCAGCGTCGCGGTGCCGGCGGCCATGGCCAGTTGGTTGCCACGGAAGGTGCCGGCGTGCGCGCCGGGCTGCCAGACGTCCAGCGAATCGTTGTACACCATCACCGACAACGGCAGCCCGCCACCAATGGCCTTGGACAAGGTGATGACATCTGGCGTGATGCCCGACTGCTCAAAACCGAACATATGACCACTGCGGGCAATGCCGCACTGAATTTCGTCGACGATCAGTGCAATGCCATGGGTCTTGGTCAGCCTGCGCAGTTCCTGCAACCAGCGATCGGGCGCGGCGATCACCCCGCCCTCCCCCTGGATCGGCTCCAGGATCATCGCGGCCGGCAGGGTCACGCCGCTTTCCGGGTCATTGAGCAGGTGTTCCAGGTAGCGCACGTTCAGCGTGACGCCTTGCTCACCGGCCACGCCGAACGGGCAGCGGTAATCATGCGGGTAAGGCAGGCGCTGCACGCCCGGCATCAGCGCGCCCAAGGCATTTTTGGGCGACAGGTTGCCGCTGATGGCCAGCGTGCCCAGGGTCATGCCGTGGTAGGCGCCTTCAAAGGCCAGCACCGAGTGGCGCCCGGTGGCGGTGCGCGTCAACTTGAGCGCAGCTTCCACGGCATCAGCGCCGCTGGGGCCGCAAAACTGGATGCGTGCGTTGCGTGCGAATTCGGGCGGCAAGCAGCCGAAAATTTCCTGGACGAACGCGTCCTTGACCGGGGTCATCAAGTCCAGCGTGTGCATAGGCACGCCAGCAGCCATCACGTGGGTGATGGCCTCGATGATCACCGGGTGGTTGTGCCCCAGCGCCAGGGTGCCGGCACCCGCGAGGCAGTCGACGAACACTTGGCCGCGACTGTCCTGTACGTAAATGCCATGGGCCCGTTCGAGCACCAGCGGGATGCGTCGTGGGTAACTGCGGGCATTGGACTCTTGCTGTTGCTGACGCTCGAGCATCGGCGTGGGGTCAAGGCAGTACGGTGTGTGAAGCCCGGTGTGCAACAGGCGTAGCTGTGGCGCACCACCCGTCGTGGCAGTCGAAAAGGCACTCATGATGTCCTCCATGGAGGCTGGGTTTGGGAGCAAACAGAACGGCCTGAACGCGAGTGCTTCAGGCTGTGACAGCCTTGAAACCGGGCGCGCAGAGAGGGCCTCTGCGCGCCTGCCGGTTTACATGTCGTAACGCAGAACCAGGCCAAAGGTGCGGGGCGCGCCCACATCGATGATGTCGCCACTGCGGTTGTTGGTGATGTATTGCTTGTCGAAGGCGTTTTTCACGTAGCCCGACACCGCGACGTTTTTGGTGACCTTGTACTCGGTGCTGAAGTTGGTCAGCACGTAGTTGTCGCTGCGGCGCACCTTGTCCACCTTGCCGTTGTCATCGAATTCGAACTCCGACGGCGCAGTGCTCTGGTAGGTGACGTCCGTGTTGAAGGTCAACCGGTCGTTCCAGCGGTACGTACCACCCACCGACAGCTTGTATTTGGGCGAATAGAGGAACGGCTGGCCGCTGCGGTCCAGGCCGTCGCCGGTGTTGAAGTCCTTGTACTTGCTGTCGGTCACGGCGCCGCCGACGCTGAGGGTCAGCTGCTCGCCGAAGTCTTTTTCGACGGTCACTTCCAGGCCCTTGATGTCGCTGCGACCGGCGTTGTAGACCAGGAAGAAATCACCCGACGGGTCGAGCACGCTGACCTGCTGGTCTTTCCAGTCGGTGTAGTACAGGTTGGCACGGGCGCGCAGGGTCTTGTCCAGGAACGAACCGCGGTAGGACAGCTCGTAGTTGGTGGTGTATTCCGGGTCGTAAGGCAGGTGACCGCCACCGGCCCGCACGTTCACACCGCCGCCCCGGTAGCCTTTCTGCACCATGAAGCCCAGGTACTGGTCGGGCATGAACTGGTAGTCCACGCCGACTTTGGGCAGGAAGGCGTTGAACGTCTTCTTGACCTTGCCCGGGCTTGAGAAGTCATCGCGGGTGATGTCGGTGTCGTTGGTTTCGTAGTCGTAGCGCAGGCCGGTGATCAGGGTCCAGTCCGGGGCGAACGTCCAGTTCACTTCACCGAACAGCGCTGCGTTGTCGATGGTCACGTCGCCCTTGGCCGCACCGCGCAGTTTGTCATTGAACAACAGCTGGTCGTGGAAGCTGTTGGTGGTGCGCCCGTAATAGGTGCCGATGAAGCTGCGGATGGTGTCGGACTGGTAACCCAGGCGCAGCTCCTGGCTGAACATGTCGCCGCTCTGGGTCCGCAGGATCACGTTGTTGACCTCGGCGGTCTGGTCGAAGTCCTTGCGGGCCGAGTAGTCGGAGTGGGTGTTGGCCGTGAGGCTGGTCAGGGTCCAGGCATCGTTGAGGCGGTAGTCGATCTTCGCGCTCAGGGTGTCTTGCTTGAGGTTATCGAAGGCCTGGGTGTTGGAAGCCACCTTGTAAAAGCCGACCTTGTCGCCGATACGCGTGATCGAGTTGTCGCCCTGGCGGTGTTCGTTGTGCGCATAGGTCAGCAGCACATCGGTGTCGTCATTGGGCAGGATCAGCAATTTGCCGCGGTAGTTGCTGGTGCGGTGCGGGTTGGCGTCGTCGTGGTTGGTGGTGTTGCGGATGTAACCGTCACCGTCCTGGGTGTCGATGGCGATACGGCCGGCGATCTTGTCGTCGACGATCGAGCCACCGCCGGCCACGGCCACACCGTGCTCACCGTAGTTGCCGATGTTGGTCTGCGCGGAGAAGGACGGGTCGAAGGTCGGGTTCTTGGTCTGGATAACCACGGCGCCGGCCAGCGAGTTGCGGCCTTGGGTGGTGGACTGCGGGCCCAGGAACACCTCGACCTGTTCGGCGTCCCAAAGGCCGATGGGGCTCAATGTCAGCGCGCGGTTCGGTTGCTGGGCGCCGTCTACATACACCGACACGGCGCCGTTCAAAGTGGCCGGGCCCTGGTCATCGAAACCGGACACCGGCACGCCGCGAATACCCCAGTTTTCGTTGCCCGCCTGGTTGTACACGCCAGGGGTGCGAGCGAACACGTCGATCAGGCTGTGATCGGCTTTTTCGCGCAGTTGTTGTTCGGTGCTCACCGCGACACTGGACTGGGTTTGCTCCAGGGTGCGATTGATTTTTTCGCCCGTGACCGTAATGGGTGCAATCTCCATTTTGGTCGGTTGATCGTCGGCCCAAGCCGTGTTCACCAGGCACATCGCCGACCCGATGGCCAACGCAAGTGTATTCTTTTTGAAATTCACGCCCCGCTCCCCTACCACAGATATTTGTAATTTTATCAGTTGGCAAAATGCTGTTTTGAGCCCAGCGGGGCGGAGTCTAATCCAAAAAAATTATTAAAGAAATACTATTGATAATCCCTCTCATTCACACCTAGTATGTCCGGCGTAACGAGTTGAACACATTTTTGGTTACATGTTTATTGAAGGCCACTGCCCTGCTTTCACGGCCTGCTGTCACGGTGTCCACGCGCCTAAAAACACAAACAGGATGTGCAAAGGATGACCTCAATCGAACACCCGAACGGACGTTCCGAGTCTTTTTCCATTGCGGGTGAACCCCACCCTTCAGCGCAGTTGCCAAGAACGGTATATGCCCAACCCGGGCAATCGATTCATGCGCTTGACCCCCTTATCAGGGACAGCCTCGTCGAAACCTTGAACACCGTCGGTGGTGTGCTGTTTCGAGGCTTCAACGTGCCCACCCCCATCGACTTTAAACGCTTTGCCGCCAGTTTTGGCTTGCCCCTGGCCAGCTACGAATTTGGCTCCACGCCACGCAGCAAAGTGTTCGCCGGGGTCTACAGCTCCACCGAATACCCGGCCCATCAATTTATCCCGCTGCACAACGAACAGGCCTACACCCGGCCCTGGCCGTCGCGCATCTGGTTCCACTGCATCAAGGCCAGTGAAACCGGCGGCGAAACGCCGATTGCCGACAGCCGCCTGATCTACCAGCGCATGCCGGAGGCGATTCGCGAGCTGTTCGCCCAGCGCGAGCTGTTGTACGTGCGTAACTACAGCGGCGCGCTGGACCTGCCGTGGCAAAAAGTCTTCAACACCGAAGACCGCGCCCAGGTAGAGCGCTATTGCCGGGACAACGGCATCGAGTGGGAATGGAAAGCCGACGGCGACCTGCGCACCCGTCAACGTTGCGCGGCAGTGCTGCAGCACCCCGAAACCCTCGAATGGGTGTGGTTCAACCAGGCTCACCTGTTTCATGTGTCGGCCATCGAACCTGCCGTGCGTGCCAGCCTGTTGGCCGCGGTGGGCGAAGAGAACCTGCCGCGTCACGTCTATTTTGGCGATGGCTCGGCCATTCCCGACGCCATGCTTGAGACGGTGCGCGAGGTTTATCGCCAGACCACCGTCAGCTTCCCCTGGGAAGCGGGCGACATTCTGATGCTCGACAATCGACTGGTCGCCCACGGGCGCAATCCTTACACGGGTGACCGAAAAGTCATCGTTGCCATGGCGTAACCCCCACCATGTTTGCATTCAACCACTGGACCGAAGTGCTGGAGGCTAACGCCCTGCACTTCCCGCAGCGTGCCGCCTTGCATTTTTTGTCGGACGGCGTCGAGATCGGCGAAAGCCTCACCTTCGGCCAATTGCACGAACAATCGCGCTCGCTGGCGGCCGCCTTGCAAGCCCGCTACTCGGCCGGCGACCGGGTGCTGTTGATGCTGCCCAGCAGCCTCGACTATGCCCGTGCCTTTTGCGCCTGCTTATATGCAGGGCTGATCGCCGTGCCCTTGTTCCCGCCGCCCTCACGCAAGCCACGTCACCTTGACCGGGTGCGCAACGTGGTGGCCGATGCGCAGCCAGCGCTGATCCTTGCCCCGGCGGAGCATTGCCAAGGCTTGCTTGAACTGGTGGATAACCAAGTGCACGTCTGCACCGTCAACGACCTCGGCCAACCGCCTGCCAGCCAATGGCAACGGCCTGCTGTGGAGGGCGCCACCGTAGCCTTTTTGCAGTACACCTCCGGGTCCACCGGCACCCCCAAGGGGGTGGAAGTCCGCCAGCGCAACCTGATTGCCAACGTCGAGCTGATGCGCCAGGCCTACGGGTTCGACGAGCACGGCGCGATGGTCAACTGGCTGCCGCTGTACCACGACATGGGCCTGATTGGCGGCATGCTCGCCCCGCTTTACAGCGGCATGCCCTGCTACCTGATGGCCTCGCAGACGTTCGTCAATGCGCCGTCCACCTGGCTCCAGGCGATCAGCCGCTACCGCGCCACCGCCAGCTTTGCCCCCAACTTTGCCTATGCCCTGTGCAACCGGGTGGTCAGCGACAGCCTGATCGCCCAGCTCGACCTGAGCAGTTGGCAGCACGCAATCAACGGCGCCGAGCCGATCCACCCGGGTACCCTCGAGGCTTTTGCCCAGCGCTTTGCACCCTGTGGTCTCAACCCGTTGGCCATCAGCCCAGGTTATGGCCAGGCCGAGGCCACTCTGTGCGTCAGCGCCACACCGGCCGACGCCTTGCCGGTGGTGTTGCGCCTGAACAAAGCCGTGCTGGAAACCGGCCGCGTGGCGCTGGCCGTGGCCGAGGCGCCGGCCGTGGAGTTTGTCGCCTGTGGTTATCCGCAGGCGTTGCACCACATCGCGATCGCCAACCCCGACACCCATGAGCGCTGCGCTGCCGATCGCATCGGTGAAGTCTGGTTGCAGGGCCCGAGCAACGCCGAGGCCTACTGGCAAAACCCCGACGCCAGCCGCACTGCCTTCCAGGCGCAGATCGTCGGGGAGCCTGGGCATTATCTGCGTTCCGGCGACCTTGGCTTCATGCACCAAGGCCAGGTGGTGATCTGCGGTCGCCTCAAAGACTTGCTGATCCTCAATGGCCGCAACCTGTACCCCCACGACATCGAATTTGCGATCACCGACAGCGAACCGGGCATCCGCACCGGGCGTATCGCCGCGTTTTCGTTGATGGACCCGCTGCTGGGCCGCGAGAAACTGGTGATCGTCGCCGAGCCCCAGCGCAAATTCGTCGACCCGGCGCACCACCCGGCGTTGTTTGCCTCGATGCAAAACGCGGTGCGTGAAGCGGCCGACTGCGGCATCGACCACATCGTGCTGGTGGAAGCCGGCACCATCCCCATGACCACCAGCGGCAAAATCGCCCGCCAAGGCGCACGCCAGCAATGGGTGGCCGGTACGCTGAGCGTGATTGCCCAGAGCGCCGGGCCGGTGGTCGCGGTGGCCAACGCGGTTGACCTGACGCAACTCAAACACCAACCGCACTTGGCGCAAGCGGCACTTGAACAGCTGTTGCGCGAGGTCAATCCGTACCTGGTGCCTCAACCTGAGCGCAGCCTGCTCGGCTTGGGGCTGGACTCCATCGGCCTCGCTGATTTTGCCGCGCGCCTGCAGCGTGACCTCGGTTGGCAGGTCGACACCCACAGGCTGTTCAGCGCCCAAACGTTGGGCGAGTGGGCGCAGGCCCTGCAACGGTTTCTTGAGGACGCCGCGCAAACCGCCCCGACCCCGGCCGCTAGCGTCGACGGTGCCGATGCGCGCCAGTCCTACGCCCAACGCCGCTTGTGGTTCCTGCATCAACTCGACCCCCAGGCCACCACGCACAACCTGGTGCTGCACCTCACCCTGCAAGGCCCGCTGGACGCTGATGCGCTGGCGCGCCAGTTGAACGCGCTAGTCCGCCGCCACAGCGTGCTGCGCACGGTGTACCAGGACGGCGTCGACGGCCCGCAACAACGAGTGCTTGCAGACGCCAGCGTGCCGCTTACCCGGCACGCTCATGTGCAGGACTGCCTGGCCCAGGAACACGCGACCCCGCTCGACCTCGCCCAAGGCCCGGCACTGCGTGCTCACCTGATCAGCCACACCGATGACAGGCACGACCTGCTGCTGACCCTGCACCACATCGCCTTTGACGGGCGCTCTGCGCAGTTGCTGCTGGCCGACCTGGCCACCGAGCACACCGCTGAACCCGTCGCGCAATACCTCGACTTTGCCCGCTGGGAACACGCGCACTGGACACCTGCGCGCATCAGTGCGCAGCAGGCGTTCTGGCGCGAACACCTGGCCGACGTCCCGCACACTCTGGCGCTGGGCGGCAGCGGCGCCACCCAGGCCGAACACAGCCTGACCTTCCTGCGGCCCCAGGCAGCCTGTGAACCGTTGGCCCAGCTGGCCCGCGAACAGGGCATGACCCTGTTCATGCTGTTGCTGGCCAGCTACCAATTGGTGCTCAAACAATTGGGCGGCCAGCAACAGTTTTTGCTCGGCACGGATGTCAGCGGTCGCCCACTGGCGGCGCACAACGAGGTGATCGGCTTTTTCGTCAACCAACTCACCCTGCGCTGCAACGTGCACGGTGAGCAGACGCTGGCGGGCTTTTTCGGGCAGGTGCGCGACGAGGCGCTTCTGGCATATGCCCACCAGGACCTGCCGTTCGACCTGGTGGTCGCCGCCCTCTCGCCGCAGCGCCGCCCCGGCCATGCGCCGCTGTTTCAGGTCAAGCTCAACTATCAGCCGTCGCGGGTTGCACCCACGGCGATTGCGGGCGCGCAACTGGTCGCCATGGAAGTGGCGCAAGCACCGGGGGATTTCCACCTGGTGCTGGACCTGGTGCACGCCGCCAGTGGTATCGAGGCCACGCTCAAATACCGCGGCGAATACTTCGATCAGGACCGCGCCCTGCGCCTTCAATACCTGTGGACCCGTTTACTGGACGAGTCCCGCGCGCTGCTGGACGAACCGTTGCCATCCCTGGCCCAGCGCCTCGATGACTGGGACCAGGGGTTCCAGCGTGAACGCCAGCAGTCCCAAGCCCTGGCCGGTCGCAGCCAGTTGCTGCAAACCAAACGTCGCTCACTGACCCTTTGATAGAGGTGGATGCCCGTATGTCAGACGTGCCCTCTGCACCACGCGCCCTTGGCAGCGTGCGCCGCAAAGCCCTGAACGTTGCGCAGCAACTGGTCAGCGAACGCCTGCTCAGCCCCGATCACGCGTTGCCGCTGGTGATCGAGCCCGCCGTCAGCGGTGTCGACCTGGTGGCCTGGGCGACCGCCGAGCGCGAAGCCCTCGAACAAAAACTGCTGCAGCACGGCGCCCTGTTGTTTCGCGGGTTTGGCGTGGCCTCGGTGGAGCAGTTCGACCAGGTCATCGCCGCGCTGTCCCCCGGTGCCCTGGAATACATGTTCCGCGCCTCGCCACGCACCCGGGTGGGCGGCAACATCTATACCTCGACCGACTACCCGGCCGACCAGATGATTTTCCCGCACAACGAACATTCCTATTCGCCGCGTTTTCCGTTGCGGCTGTTCTTTTATTGCCAGCAGCCTTCGCAAACCGGCGGCGAAACACCCATAGGCTCGACCCGCGCCGTAAAGGCCCGGATCAGCCCGCAGGTCGAAGCGCGCTTTCGTGAAAAAGGCGTGCTGTATGTGCGCAACTACGGTGACGGTTTCGGCCTGCCCTGGCAGAGCGTGTTCCAGTCCTCGGACCGTGGCGAGGTGGAGGCGTACTGCGCCAGTGTCGGCATCGAGGTGGAGTGGAAAGAGCACAACCGCCTGCGCACCCGTCAACGCGGGCCCGCGGTGGTGCGCCACCCGCGCACCGGCGAAGAAGTCTGGTTCAACCACGCGACCTTCTTTCACATCAGCACCCTGCCCCCGGCCATCCGTGATTCGCTGCAAGGCAACTTCGCTGACCTGGACCTGCCCACCAACACCTTTTATGGCGACGGTGAACCCATCGAGCCCTCTGTGCTGGAATCGCTGCGCGCCGCCTACCTCGACTCACTGGTGCGCTTCAGTTGGCAACAGGGCGACGTGCTGTTTATCGACAACATGCTGGCGGTGCACGGGCGCGAGCCCTTTACCGGCCCCCGCGCAATCATGACCGGCATGGCCGAGGCGCTGCTGTCGAGCGAGGTGGCCGTCTGACCGGTCACCCCCACCGCGCTTTTCCCAAGGCTGCCCCGCCGCCTTCGATCAACCCCATTTTGCAGTTGAGTTGAACATGAACGGACTTCAAGGCTTTCGTATCTCACCGCAACAAGCCGCCCTGTACCCCCACCTCAACGGCGTCACCGAACACCCGTTCAGTTGCCATTTGCAATGGACCCTGGTCGAGCCGGTGGGCATCGACACCCTCAACCGCCGCCTGCTGGCCTTGGCCTGCGCCAACGAGATCCTGCGCACCCGCCTCACGCCGGTGCCGGGCTTGCGCCATCCGGTCCAGGTGATTGACGACAACAGCACGCTGACGGTGGCCACTGAAGACCTGCGCGCATTCAGCCCGGCCCAGCAGCAAGCGGCGCTCACGCGTCTGGCTGCGCCGCAGCGGGACTGGAGCCAGCCGCTGTCGATCACGCGGGTGCAGCTGTCCGACACCCACGCGCTGTTGCACCTGGCCGCGGCCAGCACCCATTTCGACCTTGCCAGCCTCAAGTTGCTGGCGATTGCCCTGCTGCAGCCTGGGCCGTCGGACGTGCCGGACCCTCTGCAATACGCCGATTACGCCGAATGGCGCTGGAGCCTGGCCGAAGACGCGCCCGACCACCCGGGCGTGACGTTCTGGAAGCCGTCACCGGACGGCCAGGCGCACAGCGTGCAGTTGGCGCTGGAAACCCCACGCGCCGGCGGGTTTGCCCCCGAACGTTTGGACGTGAACGTGCCGCACCACGCTGCACTCGGCGCCGACCTGATGCTGGCTGCCTGGGCCGTGGTGCTGGGGCGCTTGTCTGGCCAGCAACATGTCCCGCTGACCCTGGTGCATGAAAGCCGTGGCGCGGAACTGGACAGCGCGCTGGGCGCGTTCGAGCAGTGCCTGCCCGTGACGATCGACCTGCAAGCCCAGGCCACCTTGCAGGAACAAAGCCTGCAAGTGAGCGCGCAGATCAAGCACGCCAGCGGCTGGCAGGACTATTACACCCACGACGGCCACCACGGCTACGCCTTTGCCTGGCGCGCAGGCGATGCGCAGGTGCATGACGCCAGCGCAGTCACGGCCCCGGCCAAGGCTTGCCTGCACATCCGCCAGTTACCGAACCAACTGCACGCGCAGCTTATTTATGACCGCAACGCCTTGAGCCACGACGCGGCCGCCTGTCTGGCCGAGCAATGGGCGCAGCTGTTGCAGGCCGCCCTTGCAGAGCCGCAGAAGGCCTGGGCCCATTTGCCCCTGAGCGGGCCGGTGCAAGCGCGGATCATCGATGCACACGCGACACTCCCTGCGATCGAGCCCGTTACGTTGGTCGAACTGATCGCCCGCCAGGTGCAGCGCCAACCTATGGCCGTTGCCCTCACTGACGCCCAGGGCCAACTGAGCTACGCCCAGCTGGACGCTCGCTCGACGCAATTGGCCCACCAATTGGTCGCGAACGGTATTGGCCCTAATGTGCCGGTGGGCATTCTGTTCCCTCGCAGCAACGCTGCGGTCGTCGCCATGCTTGCGGTGCTAAAGGCCGGTGGCGCGTACGTGCCGGTCGACCCGACCTACCCGCAGGACCGGCGCGACTACATGCTCACCGACAGCGCCATCGGGCATATCGTGGTCAGTGCCGAGCTGGCCGACAGCGTGCCTGCCAGCCTGCAACGCTTCGTGCTGGACGACCTGCACACCCCGGCGCCTGGCGACTTGCCCGCCTTGGTGCTGCCCCAGGCCGACGACCTGGCCTACCTGATTTACACCTCCGGCTCCACGGGCGCGCCCAAGGCCGTGGAAATCAGCCACGGCGCCTTGAGTTTTTCCACCCAGGTGCGCATGGCTGCGTATGAGGCGCCCGTGCAGGCGTACCTGCTGCTGTCCTCGTTTGCCTTCGACAGCTCGGTGGCGGGGATCTTCTGGACCCTGGCCCAGGGCGGGTGCCTGGTGCTGCCTGCGCCCGGGGAAGAACTGGACATGCCGCGCCTGGCGCACTTGATCGGCCAGCACCGCGTCAGTCATGGCTTGTCGCTGCCGTCGCTGTATCAGGCCTTGCTGGATCAACTGCAGGCCGCCGACAGCCTGCATTGCTGGATCGTGGCCGGTGAAGCCTGCCCGCCGTCATTGATCGCCCAGCACAGCAACGCCTTGCCCCAGGCCCTGCTGGTCAACGAGTACGGCCCCACCGAAGCCACCGTATGGGCCACCTATGATGTGCTGAGCCCCCGCCGAGCGCTGACCATCGGCCGCCCGATTGCCGGTATGGACCTGCGGGTGCTGAACGAACACGACGCCGCCAGCGGCATCGGCGAGCCGGGTGAAATCGTATTGGCGGGCCCGACACTGGCCCGGGGGTATCGCAACAAGCCCGAGGAAACCGCCAAGGCGTTTGTCACCCTGGCGGACGGCACCCGCGCCTACCGCACGGGCGACCTGGCCTGCTGGCTGGCCGACGGGCGACTGGCGTTCCTGGGGCGCAAGGACCATCAGGTAAAGGTGCGCGGCTACCGTATCGAACTGGGCGAAATCGAACGCCAGCTGTGCAGCCACAGCGATGTGCGCGAAGCGGCGGTGATCGTGCAGGAGCAGCCCGCGGGCAAGCGCCTGTTGGCCTACATCCTCGCCGCCCACGGCTATGCGCCCGACTCCGAAGCGCTCAAGCGCTACCTGGGCGAACGGTTGCCGTCTTATATGGTGCCCGCGCGCGTGCTCACCCTGCCCGCCTTCCCGCGCACCCCCAACGGCAAACTCGACACCCGCCAGTTGCCCGACCCCGACCAGTTCGACCAAAGCACCCACGTAGGCCCGCGCAACGCGATGGAAACCACCCTGCACAGCATCGTTTCCAAGGTGTTGAAAGTGGCGGGCGTGAGCGTCACCGACAACTTCTTTGCAATTGGCGGCGACTCGATCCTGAGCCTGCAAGTGGTGGCCCAGGCCCACGAGCAAGGCATCGCCCTGTCGGCCAAGCAGGTGTTCGAGCACCAGACCATCGCCGCCATGGCCGAAGTCGCCCAGCCATTGAGCGTCGCCCACAGCGAGCCGCAGGCCCAGAGCGCCGCGTTCAGTGCCTCGGGCCTGTCCGATGACGAATTGCAGGCCCTGATGGCCGAACTGAACGACGCCGATCTGTAATCACCTTCATCGCCGTTGCCCCTTTTTCTGCAGGACGTGTTGAATGACCACCGACAAGACCACCAGCAACCCGATCGAAGACGTCTACCCGTTGTCGCCGCTGCAACAGGGCATGTTGTTCCACTCCCTGCTGCACGAAGACTCCGGCGTGTACCTGATGCAGGATCGCTACCGCATCGGCGGGGCCATCGATGAAGGCGCGTTTCTGGAGTCCTGGCGCCAGGTGGTGGCGTTGCACCCGTCCCTGCGCGCCAGCTTCCAGTGGAAAACCCAGAAGCAGCCGGTGCAGGTGATTCACCGCGAGGTCAAGGTGCCGCTGGACACCCTCGACCTGCGTGCCCTGGCGCCGCATGAGCAGGAGGCGCGCATTCGCAGCCTGTTGGAAGACGAGCAGAAAGTCGGCTTCAACCTGTCCAAACCGCCGCTGATCCGTTTTCGCCTAGTGCGCCTGGCAGACGAGTCCTACGAGTTCATCCGCAGCTTTCACCACATCCTGATGGACGCCTGGTGCATTTCGCTGGTGACCGTGGACTTTCTCAAGGTCTACGAAGCGTTGTGCAACGACCGCACGCCTGCCCTGACGCGGCCACGGCCGTTTCGCGACTACATTCAATGGCTGCAACGCCAGGACGCGGCCAAGGCCGAGCAGTTCTGGCGCGGCCGCCTGCAAGGCCTCAACGCCCCGACACCGCTCACCGTGGACAACGGCGTGAGCCGCGACCGCTACACCGACGCGGTGCACGTGGAGGACCAACTGATCCACCTGAGTACCGCGCAAACCCAGGCCCTGGCGACGTTCTGCCGGGGTCGGCGGATTACCCCCAACACGTTTTTCCAGGGCGTGTGGTCGCTGTTGCTGTCGCGCTACAGCGGTCAGCGCGACGTGCTGTTCGGCGTCACCGTGGCCGGGCGGCCGGCGGAACTCACCGGCGTGGGCGAGATGATCGGCCTGTTCATCAACACCCTGCCACTGCGGGTCAGCGTCGACCCGCAGGCCGCGCTGGGGGATTGGTTGAGCGCGTTGCAGGGGCTGAACGTCGAGATGCGCGACTTCGAGCACACGCCGTTGACCGACATCCAAGGCTGGAGCGATTTCCCGCGCGGCGAAACCCTGTTCGACAGCATCCTGGTGTTTGAAAACGCGCCCATCGACGAGCAGATCCTGGACGGCGGTTTCCAGTTCAGCCTTGAAGGCATGGACCACAGCGTGCACACCCATTACGGCCTCACCGTGGTGATTTTGCCCGGCGAGCAGTTGGGCATCCGCGTGTCGTACGACCGCGAGCGTTTCGAGGCGCACACCGTGCAGCGCTTGCTGGGCCACTTGGCGAGCCTGGTGCAAAGCATGCTGGCAGCGCCCGAAGCGCCGCTGGGCAGTTTCGAGGTGCTGGCCGCTGACGAGCGTCAGCAATTGCTCGGCGAATGGGCGCTCAACCCTCACGACTTCCCGCTGGATAAAAGCTACGCCGCGCTGTTTGCCGCGCAAGTCGCCGAACGCGGTGACCAGGTTGCCGCGACCTGCGACGGCGAAACCCTGACCTACGCCGCGCTGGACCAACGCGCCACCCGCCTGGCCCACGCCTTGCGCGAAGCCGGGGCCGGCACCGACCAGTTGGTCGCGCTGGTGGCCCCGCGGGGCCTGGCCTTGCTGACTGCCATGATCGCCGTGTTCAAGGCCGGGGCGGCGATGCTGCCACTGGAAGTCAACCACCCACCGGAACGCCTGCGGGAAATCCTCAGCCTGTCCGGCGCCCCGTTGCTGGTGGCCAGTGAGGCGTGCAGCGGTTTGCTCGATCAACTGCTCAGCGGCCTCGACCAGCCGCCACGGGCGCTGTGCGCCGAAGCCTGCTGGAACACGCCCAACGATGCGCCGCTGCCGTTGGCCGGCAGCCCCGACAGCCTGGCCTACGTGCTGTTCACCTCGGGCTCAACCGGCACGCCCAAAGGCGTGATGATCGAACAGCGCGGCATGCTCAATAACATCTTTGGCAAAGTCCCGGCCCTGGGGTTGAGCGCAGCTGATCGCATTCCACAAACTGCGTCGGTGGCGTTCGACATTTCCGTGTGGCAGTTCCTTGCCGCGCCGGTATTGGGCGCCACCGTGCATATCCTGCCGGACGACGTGGCCCACGACCCCCAGCGCCTGCTGCAAGTGATTGCCGAGCAGCGCCTGAACGTGCTGGAAATCGTCCCGAGCCTGATGCGCACCCTGCTCGCGCTGTGCCCGTGCGACCTGCAACTGCCCGACCTGCGCTGGGTGCTGCCCACTGGCGAAGCGCTGCCGCCGACCGTGGCCCGTGACTGGTTCGCACGCTTCCCGAACATAGCGCTGATGAATGCCTACGGCCCCGCCGAATGCGCCGACGACGTGGCCTTCCAGCCGATTGTCGAAGCGCCTCACGCGCAGGTCAGCCACATGCCCATCGGCCAGCCCACGGCCAACAACCGCCTGTACGTACTCGACGAAGCGCTGCGCCCGGTGCCGGTCGGCGTACCGGGGGAAATCTGCGTCGGTGGCGTCGGCGTGGGCCGTGGCTACCTGCACGACCCGCAGCGCACCGCCGAAGCGTTTATCGACCACCCGCAACTCGAGGGCCGCCTGTACCGCACCGGCGACCTGGGCCGCTGGCGCGCCGACGGGGTGATCGAATACCTGGGCCGCCGCGACCAGCAAGTCAAACTGCGTGGCCACCGCATCGAACTGACAGAAATCGAACACCGCCTGGCCCAGCACCCCAACGTGCGCGAAGCCGCCGTGCTGCTGCGCGAAAACGCCGCGGGCGAAGCCTGGCTGGTGGCCTACTGGTCGGCCCATGACCACACCCTGGGCGATACCGGCCTTGGCGAACACCTGCGTGCGCAACTGCCGCCCTACATGGTGCCCGCCGCCTTTGAATGCCTGGACCGTCTGCCGCTGAACAACAACGGCAAGGTCGACCGCAAGGCCCTGGCCGCCCTGCAACTGAACTGGCAGGCCGATACCCGCGAAAGCCTCGCGCCGCGCAACGAACACGAAGCCGCCATCGCCGCCATCTGGGCGCAGGTGCTGGGCCGCGACAGTGTGGGCGTGGAAGACAACTTCTTTACCCTGGGCGGCCACTCGTTGTTGGCCACGCAGATCGTGGCGCGCCTGCGCAGCCACTTCAAACTCGACCTGCCGCTGCGCGTGCTGTTCGAGCAACCCACCGTGGCCCTGCTTGCCGTGGCCATGGCCGCCCGCGAAGCCGACGCCGCGGCACCGCAGGCGGCCCTCAATACGCCCAAGGCCCAGCCGCGCCCGGCGCTGCTGCCGCTGTCGTTCTCGCAACAACGCCTGTGGTTTATCGAGCAACTGACGCCGGGCACCACACTGTTCAATATTCCGTTTGCCCTGCACCTCAAGGGGGAACTGAACGTCGCCGCGCTGCACGCCAGCCTGAATGATCTGCTGGCCCGCCATGAAATCCTGCGCACCGGCATTCGCAGCCTCGACGGGGTGCCCAGCCAGCACATCAGCCAGACGTTGGCCATGGCGCTACCGTTCGACGACCTCTCGGATCTCTCGACCACCGCACGCGAAGGCGCGCAGTTCAATGCCCTGCAAGACACCTTTGAACAGCCCTTCGATCTGACCGCGCCGCCGCTGTTGCGTGCGCGCCTGCTCAAGGTGGCCCCGGGCGAGCACGTGCTGGGCATCGCCCTGCATCACCTCGTCTCCGACGCCTGGTCGGCCACCATCGCCCTGCGCGAACTGGCGCTGGGCTACGCCGCCCGCTGCAACGGCGCAGCCGCCCCGTTGCCTGCGCTGCCCCTGCAATACGCCGACTTTGCCCTGTGGCAACGCGACCACCTGCAAGGCGCCGAGCTGCAACGCCAGCTCGACTACTGGACCCACACCCTGGCCCGCCGCGACGACGCCAGCCCGCTGTTGGCATTGCCCACCGACCATCCGCGCCCCGCGGTGCAAAGCTATCGCGCAGGCTTGGTGCACCGCGAGCTGAGCACCGTTTTGAGTGACCGTGTGCAAGCCTTCGCCAGTCGCCTGGGCACCACACCCTTTAGCGTGCTGTTCGCCGCATTTGCCGTGCTGATGCACCGCTTGAGCGGCGACGCCACCGTGCTTATCGGCACCCCGGTGACCCACCGCGAACAACCGGGCACCGAAGGCCTGCTGGGGATCTTGCTGAACAACCTGGCGATCCGCGCCGACTTCACCGCCCAGGCTGACTTCAGCGCGCTGGTCGGCCAGGTCGCCACGCGCCTGCGCGAAGGTTTGCAGCATCAAGACCTGCCCTTCGAGCAACTGGTGGACAGCCTGCAACTGCCGCGCAGCCTCAGCCACGCACCGCTGTATCAAGTGATGGTCGCGCAGCAGTTGGCCATGGAGTCGCGCCTGCAGTTCCCGGGGCTGGCGTTTGAAGCGCTGGACACCCCGCTCAAGCATTCCGAATGCGACCTGGACCTGCACGTGCTGTGCCCGGCCGACGCGCCGATCCAGCTGGAGCTGATGTTCGCCGTCGATTTGTTCACCACCGACACGGCGCGCCAGACCCTGGCCCGCCTCGAGTACCTGCTGGAGCAGATGCTTGCCGAGCCCAACGCCCCGGTGGCCGCCCTGCCCTTGCTCACCGCCGCAGAATGGCAGCGCAGCGTGGTCGAGTGGAACCGCACCGAGATGGACGTACCGACACTGCACACCTTCGCCCAGCTGTTTGAACAGCAGGCCGCACGCACGCCCGAGCGTGATGCGCTGTGCTTTGAGGGCCAGCGCCTGAGCTACGCCGAACTGAACCGGCGTGCCAACCAGGTGGCGCACTACCTGCGTGCGCAAGGGGTGGTCGCCAATCGTCCGGTGGCGCTGTGTGTGGAGCGCTCGCTGGAACTGTTGATCGGCCTGTTGGGCATTCTCAAGTCCGGTGGCGCCTATGTGCCGCTGGACCCGACCTACCCGGTCGATCGCCTGGCCTACATGCTCGAAGACGCCCAGCCCACCCTGTTCCTCGGCCAGCAAGGCTTGCTTGACTCGCTAGGCAGCGGATTGCCGCGCCTGCGCCTGGATGCCGACGCCGCGTTGCTGGCCCAACAGCCCGACACCAACCCCGCGCCGCTGTCTGGCCCGGCGGACCTGGCCTACATCATGTACACCTCCGGCTCCACGGGTAAGCCCAAGGGCACCCTAGTCACCCAGGGGTCGGTGGTCAACCTGGCGTGGGCGCGTATCCATGGCCTGTACCGGCGCTACACCGACCAGCCGATGCGCACCAGCTTCAACTATTCGTTCGCCTTCGACAGTTCGGTGGCCGAGCTAATCCTGCTGCTCGACGGCCACAGCCTGTACCTCACTCCCGAAGAGGTGCGCTACGACCCGGTGGCGCTGGCGCAGTTTTTCCATGACACGCGCCTGGACGCCTTTGAATGCACCCCGGCGCAGCTCAAGGCCCTGCTTGAAAGTGACGGCGTGCGCCGCGGTGAAACCTACCTGCCGCGCTTCGTGCTGTTTGGCGGTGACGCGGTGGACGCCCAGTTATGGCAGCGCTTGCCGTCGATTGCCGGCAGCCGGTTCTTCAACACCTACGGCCCCACCGAATGCACGGTGGACGCCACCGGCTGTGCGGTCGACGACTTCCCGCAACGGCCCATCATCGGCCGGCCCATCGCCAACGTGCGTGCCTACGTGCTGGACGCGTTCCTCAACCCGTTGCCGGTGGGCGTGCCGGGCGAGCTGCACATCGGCGGGGCCGGTGTGACCCTGGGGTATCTGAACCGCGCCGAACAGACCGCCAAGGTGTTTATCGACGACCCGTTCTCGCCGCTGCCGGGCGCACGGATGTACAAGTCCGGCGACCTGGTGCGCTGGCTGCCCGACGGCCAGCTGGAGTACCTGGGGCGTATGGACCACCAGGTGAAGATCCGCGGCTTCCGGGTGGAGCTGGGCGAGATCGAAGCGCTGATCGGTGCCCAACCTGGGGTACGCCAGGCGGTGGTGCTGGCCCGCGAAGACGTGCCTGGCGACAAACGCCTGGTGGCCTACGTCACCAGCGACCAGCCGGGCGACGTCAAGGCCTGGCGCGCCACCCTGGGCGCCGCCCTGCCGGACTACATGGTGCCGTCCGCCTTTGTGGTGCTCGATGAGTTGCCGCTGACCGACAACGGCAAGCTTAACCGCAAGGCCCTGCCCGCGCCCGATACCCAGGCCGAACCCGACGCCGAAGACCCGCCACGCACCGCAAGCGAACAACAGCTGGCCGGTGTGTGGGCCGAGCTGTTGAACGTGCCGCTGAGCGCCATTGGCCGCGACAGCCACTTCTTTTACCTGGGCGGCCACTCGCTGCTGGCGGCGGTGCTGTTTGCCCGCTTGCGTCAACACTTCGCCACGGTGCCGCCACTGCGCGCCGTGTTTGAACACCCCACCCTGCAAGCACTGGCGGCCTTGTTGGCAGAGCCTCTGCATGCTCCGACCGCGACCTTTGTGCCCGGCCCCCGCCCGGCACGCCTGCCGCTGTCGTCGGAGCAGCAACGTTTGTGGTTCCTGGAACAACTGAGCGGTGCCAGTGAATACAACGTGGTCAGCGCCGTGCAACTGGACGGCGAGCTGGACCCACAGGCGCTGCGCGTGGCGCTCAACCGGGTGGTGCAACGTCACGAGATCCTGCGCAGCCGCATCGTGCGTGAGGCCAGCGGCGAGCTGGCGCTGGTGATCGAGCCGCAGGTGGAAGTCGACCTGCCCCTCCAGGCGCTTGACGCCGCCGCCGACGCGCACTGGCAACAACTCACCGACGATGCGATTCACGCCCAAACCGCCCAGCGCTTCGACCTGGCGCGCCAGGTGCCGATTCGCGCCACCTTGCTTCAGCGCAACGGCCACGCGCAGGCCCTGTTGCTGCTGACCGTGCACCACTGTGCAACCGACGATGCTTCCAGCCAGACCCTGCTGGATGAACTGGCACAGTTCTACGCCGCGCACCGCCAAGGCAAGGTCGCGGCGCTGCCCGAGCTGGCCCTGCAATACCCGGACTACGCGCTGTGGCAACGTGAACCTGCGCAGCAGGCGGTCTACGCCAGCCAGTTGGCCTATTGGCAGGCGCAACTGCCAGACGGCGATTACCAACTGGACCTGCCCACCGACAAGGCCCGCCCGCACACCCTTGAGCCGCTCGCAGGCGCGGTCCAGCTGCAACTGCCGCCCGAGCTTGCGCAACGCTTGCGCGAGTTTGCCCGGCAACGCGGCGCCACCCTCTACATGCTGCTGCTCGGCGCGGCGCAACTGCTGCTGGGGCGTTATGCCAACCAGCGCGATGTGCGCATCGGCAGCCCGGTGGCCCAGCGGCCACTGGCCGAGTTGCAGCCGCTGATCGGTTGCTTCGTCAATACCCTGGTGATGCGCGCCGACCTGGACCCGGCCCTGGATTTCAACGGTTTGCTGGAACAAGTGCGCAATACCGTACTGGACGCCCAGCAGCATCAGGACGTGCCCTTCGACCAGGTGGTCGAACACTTGGCGCCTGCGCGCAACCTCGGCCAGACGCCATTGTTCCAGGTGCTGTTCGTGATGCAAAACGCCAACGCCCAAGCCACGCCGTGGCCGCAGCTGCAAGTGCGCGAGCGAGCGGTCACGGCCCACGCCACCAAGTTCGACCTGAACTGGGAAGTGCATGACGGCGAGGCCCTGTCGGTACTGCTTGAGTACCGCAGCG
This sequence comes from Pseudomonas sp. SDO5215_S409, assembly GCF_054071325.1. NCBI lineage: Bacteria > Pseudomonadati > Pseudomonadota > Gammaproteobacteria > Pseudomonadales > Pseudomonadaceae > Pseudomonas > Pseudomonas sp. SDO5215_S409. Next base: position 47,489 of record NZ_JBSVWN010000001.1, read on the forward strand.
CCTTGTTCAGCCAGGCCACCGCCCAGCGCTGGCTGGATCAATGGCGAACCCTGCTCGAAACCCTGGTGGACGCGCCCCACACGCGCCTCGGCGACTGGTCGCCCTTGACCGCCGCCGAGCGTCAGCAGCAGTTGGCATGGAACGCCACCGCGCACGCCTACACCGGGCCCACCGACCTGCACACCGCCCTGAGCCAGCAGGCCTCACGCACCCCGAATTCGCCTGCGTTGGTGTTCGAGGGCCAGCGCCTGAGCTACGCCGAACTGGACCACCGCGCACAGACCGTCGCCCGTGCCCTGCGCGGCGCCGGGATTGGCCGCGAGAACATCGTGCCGGTGTGCATGGAGCGTTCCGTGGACCTGGTGGTGGCCTTGCTTGGCATCGTGCACGCCGGTGCCGCGTGGTTGCCGCTGGACCCCGAGCTGCCCGCTGCGCGGCTGGCCTTCCTGATTGAGGATGCCGACGCCCAAGTCACGCTGACCCAGCCACAGTGGCTGTCGCGCCTGCCGGCCGGGCATACCGCCTGGACCCTGGACGCGTTGCCAGCGGTTGAAACTCATGACCCCTTGACCGTTAATGCCAGTGACCTGGCCTACGTGCTCTACACCTCCGGTTCCACCGGCCAGCCCAAGGGCGTGATGAACGAACACGGCGCCTTGATGAACCGCCTGCACTGGATGCAGGACGCGTTCCCGATTGGCCCGGATGACCGGGTCCTGCAAAAAACGCCGTACAGCTTCGACGTGTCGGTGTGGGAGTTCTTCTGGCCGCTGATCACCGGCGCTACGCTGGTCGTGGCGCGGCCGGACGGTCATCGTGACCCGGCGTACCTGAGCCAGTTGATCCAGCGGGAACAGGTCACCACCCTGCACTTCGTGCCGTCGATGCTGCGTGCGTTTGTCGAGGAACCGAGCCTTGCCCAGCGCAACAGCCTGCGCCAGGTGTTTGCCAGTGGTGAAGCGCTGCCCGCAGATTTGGTGCACGGGTTCATGTCCCGCCACCCGGCGGCGCTGGTCAACTTGTACGGGCCCACAGAAGCGGCGATTGACGTGTCGGTGTGGCGCTGCTCGGTCAACGATCAAGTCGTGCCGATTGGCAAACCCATCGCCAACCTGCGTCTTTATATTCTCGATGACGCCTTCCAACCGCTGCCTGTGGGCAGCGCTGGCGAACTGTATATCGGCGGTGTCGGCGTAGCGCGTGGCTACCTGAAACGCGACGACCTGACCGCTGAACGTTTCCTGACCCTGCGCGGTGAGCGCTTGTACCGTACCGGCGACCGTTGCCGTTTCCTGGCCGACGGCAATGTCGAATACCTCGGCCGTCTGGACCACCAGGTGAAACTGCGCGGCCAGCGTATCGAGTTGGGTGAAATCGACGCGCAACTGCTGGCCCAGTCCGGTGTTCGCGACGCCGCGACCCTGCTGCTGGATCAGCGCCTGGTGAGTTTCTGGAGCGGTGACGCCGAGGAATCGGCGCTGCGCGCGGCCTTGAGCGACAATCTGCCGCTGCACCTGCAGCCCGCGCAGTTGGTGCACTTGCAACAGTTGCCGCTCAACAGCAACGGCAAGCTCGACCGCAAGGCGCTGGCCGCCACGACGCTGCCGCACACCGTCAACGACCAGCCGCGCCGGGCGCCGCGCAACGCCACTGAAACGGCGTTATGCGAAGTGTTTGGCGAAGTATTGGCTTGCCCACCCGTGGGCATCGACGACCACTTCTTCCACCTCGGCGGCCACTCCCTGCTCGCCACCCGACTGGTCGCCCGAGTGCGCGAACGCCTCGGCGTCTCGCTGCCCCTGGCGCAGGTGTTTGCCCAGCCCACGGTGGCGGCGTTGGCCGAGCACCTGGGCGATGCCCAGCCCGATGCGCTGATCCGCCCGCAGGCTCGCCCGGCGCACGTGCCGCCAGGCCTGGCGCAGCAGCGGTTCTGGATGCTCAGCCGGTTGGTGCCGCAGTCGCGTGAATACCACATGCCGTTTGCCGTGACCTTGCGCGGCGACCTTCAGGTGCACGCCTTGCGTGACGCGTTTGACCGCCTCAGCGAACGCCATGTGGTGCTGCGCAGCCGCCTGAAAGACGTGGCGGGTGAACCGCAGTTGCTCATCGACCCCCAAGGCCCGGCGCTGCAGGTCAGCGCGGTGGCCGCTGAGGCTTGGGCCAGCGCTTGCCACACGGCGCAGTCCGCCTTGATGGCGCCCTTCGACCTGGCCAACGCCGCGCCCTGGCGCGCACAGCTGCTGCAGCGCCAGGGCAGCGACGAGCACCTGTTGCTGGTGTGCCTGCACCACAGCGCCACCGATGGCTGGGCGATGCAATTGCTCATGGACGAGTTGGCCCAGGCCTACCGGGCGGCGCTGAACGGGCAAGCCCCGGACTGGGCCCCGCTGGAAATCGACTACGTGGACTTTGCCCTGTGGCAACAGCATCCGCACACCCAGGCCCGCCGCCAGCACAGCCTGGACTACTGGAAAAACCACCTGGGCCAGGACGATTACCAGCTCGACCTGCCACTGGACCGGCCACGCGCCGCCGAAGCCGATCGCCGCGCCGAACAGCTGACCGTGCACCTGGGCACAGCACGCGCCGCCGCCATCCGCCAGTTCGCCCGGCAGCGCGGCACCACATCGTATGTGGTGCTGATCAGCGCCTTGAGCGCCCTGCTCGCCCGCTACAGCGGCCAGCGCGATATTCGCCTGGGCACTCCGACCGACCAACGCGACCAGCCGCAAACCCAGGCGCTGCTGGCGTGCCTGGTGAACACGCTGGTGATCCGCTGCGACGTCGACCAACAAGCCCCGGCGGCCAGCCTGCTGAAAAACCTTGAAGCCGACCTGCGCGCAGCCCAGGCCCACGCCGACCTGCCGTTTGCCACCCTGGTGGGTGCCGTGGCCCAGCGCCGCGACCTGAACCGCACGCCGCTGTTCCAGGTGATGTTCTCGCTCAACCACGGGCGCCTGGACAACCGCCAATGGCCGGGCCTGCACCTGGACGAACAGGTGCTGCCCGCGGTGGATGCCAAATTTGAACAGAGCTGGGAAGTCCAGGACGACGGCAGCGACATGACCCTGGCGCTGGAATACCAGGCCGCGCTGTACGACGCCGCGACGATGCAACGCTGGTCGACGCAATGGTGTGCGCTGCTTGATGCGCTGGTGCAAACGCCCGAGCGGGCGCTGGTCGAGCTATTCCCACAGCAACAGGACCAGCCGCAACTGGACCAATGGAACGCCACCGCCCACGCCTACACCGGGCCGACCGACTTGCACACGGCCCTGAGCCAGCAGGCCGCACGCACCCCGAATGCGCCTGCGTTGGTATTCGAGGGCCAGCGCCTGAGCTACGCCGAACTGGACCATCGCGCGCAAACCGTCGCCCGTGCCCTGCGTGGCGCCGGGATTGGCCGCGAGAGCATCGTGCCGGTGTGCATGGAGCGTTCCGTCGACTTGGTGGTGGCCTTGCTTGGCATCGTGCATGCCGGTGCCGCGTGGTTGCCGCTGGACCCCGAGTTGCCTGCTGCGCGGTTGGCCTTCCTGATTGAGGACGCCGACGCCCAAATCACACTGACCCAACCACAGTGGCTGTCGCGCCTGCCGGCCGGGCATACCGCCTGGATCCTGGACGCGTTGCCTGCGGTTGAAGCCCATGATTCCTTGACCGTTAATGCCCGCGACCTGGCCTACGTGCTCTACACCTCCGGCTCCACCGGCCAGCCCAAAGGCGTGATGAACGAACACGGCGCCTTGATGAACCGCCTGCACTGGATGCAGGACGCGTTCCCGATTGGCCCGGATGACCGGGTCCTGCAAAAAACGCCGTACAGCTTCGACGTGTCGGTGTGGGAGTTCTTCTGGCCGCTGATCACCGGCGCTACGCTGGTCGTGGCGCGGCCGGACGGTCATCGTGACCCGGCGTACCTGAGCCAGTTGATCCAGCGGGAACAGGTCACCACCCTGCACTTCGTGCCGTCGATGCTACGTGCGTTTGTCGAAGAACCGAGCCTTGCTCACTGCCGCAGCCTGCGTCAGGTGTTTGCCAGCGGTGAAGCGCTGCCCGCGGACTTGGTGCATGGCTTCATGTCCCGCCACCCGGCGGCGCTGGTCAACCTGTACGGGCCCACAGAAGCGGCGATTGACGTGTCGGTGTGGCGCTGCTCGGTAAACGATCAAGTCGTACCGATTGGCAAACCCATCGCCAACCTGCGCCTGTACATCCTGGACGACGCTCTGCAACCGTTGCCGATTGGCAGCATCGGCGAGCTGTACATTGGCGGTGTCGGCGTGGCGCGCGGTTATCTCAAGCGTGACGACCTCACCGCTGAACGCTTCCTGACCTTGCGCGGGGAGCGCCTGTACCGTACCGGCGACCGTTGCCGCTTCCTGGCCGACGGTAATGTCGAATACCTCGGCCGTCTGGACCATCAGGTGAAGCTGCGCGGCCAGCGTATCGAGCTGGGTGAAATCGACGCGGCCTTGCTCGGCCTGCCGGACATTACCGGGGCGTGCACGCTGGTCATCGACAACCGCCTGGTGGCGTTCTACAGCACCCGTGCGCCGCAAACCGAGCTGAGCACGCGCCTCGGCGCCGTGCTACCGGCCTATATGTTGCCGATGGTGTGGGTGGAGCTGGCCAGCCTGCCTTTGACCTCCAACGGCAAGCTGGACCGCAAAGCCCTTGCCGCTCAGCCGTTGCCGCAGAGCCAACACGAGCCGATGGCGCCGGGCAATGCGCTGGAAACGCTGATCTGCCAACTGTTCGCCGAGCTGCTGGGCGACAGTTTGACGGGGGGCCGTGCGGTGGGCGCCAGTGACAGTTTCTTTGCCCTGGGCGGTGATTCGATTCTGGGCCTCAAGCTTATCTCGCACCTGCGCGAGCACGGTTACGCCCTGACGCCCAAAGACCTGTTCCGTGCCCAGACACCGGCCGCCCTGGCCTTGGTCACCACTCCTCTGCTGGCCGTGGCCGAGCAAGGCGAGGTGAGCGGTGCGATGCCGCTGATGCCGCTGCACCAGTGGTTTTTCGACCAGCAGCAACCCCAGGCCGCGCACTGGAACCAGTCGGTATTGGCCGACAGCGACCGCCCGCTGCAAGCGGCGTGGGTGCAAGCCACGCTGGACCAGTTAGTGGCCCATCACGACGCCTTGCGCCTGCGCTTCAACGCGGTGGACGGCCAGTGGCAGGCGCAGATTGCGCCGGTGACGGCGGCGCGGCTGGTGCTTGTCAACGATGTGACGCAACTGCACGCAGTGGCGCAGGGCCTGGACCTGCAACACGGCCCGCTGTTTGCGGCGGCGCTGCTGGCAGGTGAACCGCAACGGCTGTACCTGGTGGCGCATCACCTGGTGATCGATGCCGTGTCATGGGCGCCGTTGCTGGAGGATTTCCAGCGGCTGTACGCCGCGCTGGAGCGTGGCGAAGCGACCGACCTTCCCGCCAAAACCACGTCCTACCGACAATGGGCCGAGCACCTGCATGCCCATGCCGCCAACGTGTCGGCCGAGCTGCCTTACTGGCGCACCCAGACCGCCGCCAACCCGCTGCCGGTGGCTACGGTGGGCGAACGCCAGACCTTATCGGCACGCTGGGACGCCACCCGCACCCACCAATGGCTGACCGAGTCCCACGCGGCCTATCGCACCCAGCCGGAAGAGCTGCTGATCGCCGCGCTGGTGGCCACCCTGGCCGAGGTCGAACAGCGCAGCGACATCGTGCTGGACCTGGAACGCCATGGCCGCGATGCCGGGTTTGACGGCCTGGACGTGAGCCGCACCGTGGGCTGGTTCACTACCCTGTTCCCGCTGCGCGTGAAGGCCACTGGCACGCCGGGCGACAAGGTGCGCCAGGCCAAGGAGGCCCTGCGCGCCGTGCCGGGCCAAGGCCTGGGGCATGGCCTGTTGCGCCTGCGCGGTGAGCTGCCGCCCGGGCGCGGCGACGTGTTGTTCAACTACCTGGGGCATGAACAGGCCCCGCCCGGCTGGTTGCGCGCCAGTACGTTGGTGCCGCCGCCGGACGTGGCGCCCGCCAACCGTGTGAGCCATGGCCGCGAGGTGGTGGCCTGGCTGGAAAACGGCGTGTTGCAGGTGCATTGGCACAGCGTCACCCCCGCCGCCGATCGCCACTTGCCCGAACGCCTGTTGGTGCATTTACAGGCCTTGCTGGAGCACTGCCTCGACCCACAGGCAGGTGCACTGATGCCCTCGGATTTCCCGTTGGCCAAGGCGCTGAATCAACAGTCGTTGGACAAGTTGCTGGGCAAGCTCAAGAGCAAACCGACTTCCTGAAAAGCGTGAGCGCGGGAACGCCGCGCACCGTTTTCTCCCAGTATTTGAAATGGATCGCTAACCATGAACAACATCGAAGACATCTACTCCCTTTCGCCGACCCAGCACGGCTTGTTGTTCCACAGTGTGGTCGAGCCCGATTCCCGGGTGTATTACCAGCAACTGAGCCTGGAAATGAACGGCCCGTTGCAGCTGGAGGCGTTTCGCGGCGCCTGGCAAGCCCTGATGCAACGCCACGCGGTGCTGCGCAGCGCGTTTTTGTGGGAGGACCTGGACGACGCCTACCAAGTGGTGCAGACCGACCTCGACCTGCCGCTGGCCGAGCTGGACTGGCAAGGCCGCACCGACACCAAGGCCGCGTTGCAACAGCTGGCGCTGGAGCAGCGTGCACAGCCGCTGGAATTGAATGACGCACCGCTGATGCGCCTGACCCTGGTACGTCTGGAACCCCAGCGCTGGCACCTGATCTGGACCTTCCACCACATCATCATGGACGGCTGGAGCGTGGGCATCGCGATCCAGGAATGGCTGGCGCTGTACTACGAGCACGCCCACAATCGCCCTGCCCAACTGCCGCCCACGCGGGCCTACCGCGATTACATCGCCTGGCTTGCCGAGCAGGACATGGCCGCCACCGAGGGTTTCTGGCGCGAACAGCTGCAAGACGTCAGCGAGCCCACGCCGCTGCCCGACTTCGGGCCGCGTATCACGCCTGCGGCCGACGCGCCGTGCGCCGAACGGGAAAACCGCCTGAGCGCAGACGAAACCGAGCACTTGGCGCAATTCGCGCGCCGCCATCACCTGACCCTCAACACCCTGATCCAGGGCGCCTGGGCCGTGCTGCTGGGCGCACATGCCGGGCGTGACGAGGTGATTTACGGCGTGACCGTGGCCGGTCGCCCGGAAAACCTTGCGGCGGTGGACAGCACCGTGGGCCTGTTCATCAACACCCTGCCGCTGCGCGTGCAATGGGCCGAGGGCCCGGCGCTGGTGGACTGGCTGCAACAGTTGCAGCAAGCCAACAGCGACCTGCGCCACCATGCCTACCTGCCGTTGGGCAAACTCAAGGCCATGACCCGGATCGCCGCCGAGCAAGCGCTGTTCGACTCGATCCTGGTGTTTGAAAACTTCCCGGTCACCGACGCGCTCAACCAGGACGCAGGCGGCCTGAGCTTTGCCGATCCGAACCGCGAGCAGGCCGTTGACGGCCTCACCCTCACCCAGGGGCGCAACCATTTCCCGCTGTCACTGATCGTGATACCGGGCGAGCAATTGCATTACCTGTTCAGCTACAACCGCAGCCGCTTCAGCGATGCACAGATCGCCGTGCTGTCGACCCAGTTGCGCGCAGTGCTCTTGGCCATGGCTGCGCAGCCGCACTGCCGGGTGGCTGAACTGGACTGGTTGAGCGTTGAAGAACGCCAGCAATTGCAAAGCATGGGCCGTGGCCCGCAGTTGGCCGTGCCCCCGGTGTGCCTGCACCAATGGGTGGAACAACAGGCGGCGACGGCGCCCGCGCACCCTGCCCTGCGCGACCGCCAGGGTGAACTGAGCTACCGCGAGCTGGACCAACGCGCCAACCGCCTGAGCCAGCACCTGCACGCCCAAGGCATAGGCCCAGGCGGCGTGGTAGCCCTGGCGCTGGAGCGCGGCGCGGACTTTGTGATCGCCCTGCTCGCCACGCTCAAGGCGGGCGCGGCCTACTTGCCACTGGACCTCAAGCAACCGCCCGGGCGCCTGGCCGATGTGCTGGTGGACAGCCGCGCCGCCCTGCTGATCGGCGCAGCGCCGTCACCCTTGCTCGGCAGCCTGGCCGCGCACACGCCGCTGCTGTGCCTTGCCGAACAGGCCAGCGCGATTGCCGCGCAGCCAGACACCCCGCCCGTGGTCGCCCATCAACCGGACGCGGCCGCCTACGTGATCTACACCTCGGGCTCCACCGGCACACCCAAAGGGGTGGTGGTGTCACACCGGGCCATCGTCGATTACCTGACGGCCGTGCACGCGGTGCTCAAGCCGCCTGCCGCGGCCCGTTACGGCTTGCTGTCCAGCGTGGCCGCAGACCTGGGCCACACCCAACTGTTCGGCGCCCTGTGCAGCGGCGGCAGCCTGTTGCTGGTGGATGACGACAGCGGTTTCAGCCCGCTGGCCTTGGCCGAGCTGTTCAGCCAATACCCGGTGGACGTACTGAAAATCACCCCCAGTCACCTGAGCGGTTTGTTGCAGGCACTGCCAGATGCGCGGCTGCTGCCCACGTCTCTGTTGGTGTTTGGCGGCGATGCCTTGAGCCCGGCGCTGCTGGCACAGGTCAACGACCTGGCGCCGAGCTTGCGGGTGTTCAACCACTACGGCCCCAGCGAAGCCACGGTGGGCGCGATTGCCACCGAGCTTGCACCGGGCCAGCGCAGCATCGCGTTGGGCCGTCCGCTGCCCAATCGGCAACTGCGCGTGGTGGACACCCACGGGCGCGAGGTGGCCACCGGTGTCAGCGGCGAACTGTTGATCAGCGGCGCGCTCGCCACCGGCTATCTGCACCGTGACGACCTGACGGCCGAGCGTTTTCATACCGACGAGCAACAGCAGCGCTGGTATCGCACCGGCGACCGCGTGCGTTGGTGGGTGGACGGGCAATTGGCCTTTTTGGGCCGGGTCGACAGCCAGGTGAAAATCCGCAGCAACCGCCTGGAATTGGGCGAAGTCGAAGCGCAGCTCAAACGCCTGTCGCCGCTGATCGAGCAGGCCGTGGTGCGCGCCGTGGAGCTGGACGGCAGCCTGCGCCTGGTGGCGTACCTGGTGGCCAGCCAGTCGTTGTCGCCGGTCAAGTTGCGCAATGACTTGAGCACCCGGGTCCCGGACTACATGGTGCCGACGCATTTCATCAGCCTGGACGAGCTGCCCCTGAACCGTAACGGCAAGGTCGATGCACAGCGCCTGCCGCTCCCCCACACCCGCGTTGACGACAGCGCCACCCACGTCGCCCCGCGCAATGAAGTGGAGACGCTGCTGGCGAGCATCTGGCAGGAGGTGCTCAAGCGCGACCAGGTGGGTGTGCACGACAACTTCTTCGCCATCGGCGGCGACTCGATCCTCAACCTGCAAATCATCGCCCGCGCCAACCAGCAAGGGCTCAAGCTCACCCCGCGTCAATTGTTCGAAAACCGCACCATCGCCGACATCGCCCGGGTGCTGGGGGCCGACGCCAGCCAGGCGGTGGCCGAACAACTCGCCGACGGCTACGCACTGCCCCTGGGCGCCGGGCAACTGGCACGCCTGCAACAAGGCCCGTTGCAGGCCACCTGGCGTTGCGTGGTGCTTGCGCAGCCGATCAGCCACGCACTGCTCGGCGAGGCGCTGGCCGCCTTGCAACAGCATCATCAAGCCCTGCGCCTGGCGCTGCATTGCCAGCCGGACGGCGAATGGCAGCAGCGCGTGTTGGTCGCGCCCAAAGCGGCAGCGATTGCGCACGGTGTGTACGCGCCGCAGCAGTTGCCGCAGTTGGCCCAGGCGGGTGTGGACGCGCTGGAATTGCACGCGGGCCAAACCCTGCATGCCAACCTGTTGAGCGGTGACGGCCAGCACTACCTGTTGCTCGCCGCGCACCCGCTGTGCCTGGATGAAGCCTCGTGGGAGCTGTTGCTCGGCGACCTCAACCTGGCGTTGGCCCAGGTGCTGTACCAGCGGCCGGTGCGCCTGGCGTACGCGGGCGGCAACTTCACCGCGTGGACCCGTCACCAACACGCGTACGCCCACAGCGACGCCCTGGATGACACCTGGGAACACTGGCTGCAATACGCCGGGGCCGACACCTTGCAACTGCCAGACAGCCCGCAACCCAGCCATGTGGTGGAGCAAGCCCTGAGCACAACGGTTTCGGCAGACCTCAAGCGGTTGGCCCAGGTGCTGCAGCTGGACTGGAACAGCCTGTTGGCCGCCGCCGTGATGGAGCTCGGCGACGACGGCCTGATGGCGCTCGACCTGCACGCGGCACGCCCGGCCGCCGAGCGGCTGGCGGTTAGCGCGCCGATTGTGCAGGCCGACCTGGAACCGCAACGCATCCTCGGTGCGCTGGACCTGGCGGTGCCGGTGTTCCTGCAACGCGAGGGCGACAGCCCGCTGCAACGCTTGCAGGCCGTGGCCGCGCAACTGCGTGCCTACCCGCAGCATGGCGCCGACTATGGCGCGCTGCGCTACGTGTCCGACAACACCTACCTGCTTGAACCGCTGCTTGAATTGCCCGCCGCGCCCGTCGCCATTCGCTGGCAGGGCGACCGCGACGGCCACCGGGAAGCCCGTGGCCTGCTGGGCCAGGTGATGGCGGCCAGCACGTCCGCCGCTTCGCGCCATGCCTTGAGCCTGGACGCCCACTGGCAGGACGGACGCGTGCAGGTGCGCTGCGAAGGCCCGCTGGCCAGTGACTGGGCACCACGCCTGGTCGAACACCTCGCCACACTGGCCGGGCTGCTGGTCGAGCCTGGGTTGCGCCCGGCCAGCGAAGCGTTCCCGCTGTGCCACGCACAAGCGGCGACCCTGGCCGCCGAGCCGCTGGACTGGGCCAACCTGGAAGACGCCTACCCGCTGTCGTCCATGCAGCAAGGCATGCTGCTGCACACGTTGCTGCAACCTCACAGTGGCATCTACCTGATGCAGCAGCGCTACAGCTGGGACGGCGTGTTGCAACGCCCGGCCATGGAAGCGGCGTGGCAGGTGTTCCTGGACCGGCACCCGATGATGCGCACCGCGTTCTGGTGGCAAGAGGACCACGCGCCGCTGCAATGCGTGTACCGCCACACGCCCCCGGCGTTCGACTGGCAAGACCTGCGCCACCTGGACGACGCACAACAGCGCGAGGCCATGGACCAGGCGCTGGAAGCCCAGCGTGTGCAGGGCTTTGACATGAGCAGCGCCCCCCTGACCCACCTGCGGGTGTTCCAGCTCGGTGAGCGGCGTTTTGCCGTGGTGCGCAGCTTTCACCACATCCTCACCGATGCCTGGTGCTTCGGCCTGCTGATGGAAGACCTGCTGGCGATCTACCAGGCCACCGTGCGCCAGGAGCCGGTGGCGCGTGCGCGCATGCGCTCGTTCCGTGGCTACATGAGCTGGCTGGAACGCCAGGACATGGCCGCCGCACAAACCTTCTGGCAGGCTGAACTGGCCGGGTTCAGCGAGCCGACGCCACTGCAAGTGGACAGCCCCCTGGCGCGCCCGGAACAGGCGCCGGAACAGGTCGGCGATTTCGACCAGACCCTGAGCATCAGCCAGACCCAGCGTTTGCAGCAGCTGTGCCAGCACTATCAGCTGACCCCCAACACCTGGATTCAGGGGGCCTGGGCCTTGTTGTTGTCACGCTACAGCGGCCAGCGCGACGTGCTGTTTGGCGTGACCGTGGCAGGCCGCCCCACCGACCTTGCCGGTGTGGAGGAAATGGTCGGGCTGTTCATCAACAGCCTGCCGCTGCGCATCGACGTGGACCCTGGCGCCCGCGTGTGCGACTGGTTGCAGGCGCTGCTGTCGCACAATGCACGCTTGCGCGAGCACGAAAGCGCATCACTGGTGGACATCCAGCGAGCAAGCAAGGTGCCGCGTGGCCAGCAACTGTTTGACAGCCTGGTGGTGTTTGAAAACGCCCCGCTGGACATCAGCAGCGTGCAACTGGATGCCTTCAGCATCGACATTTATGAAGACCGCGTGCACACCAACTTCCCGATGACGGTGGTGTTGTACCCCGGCGACCGCCTGGGCATTCGCCTGTCCTACGACAGTCAGCGGTTTGCCACCGACACCGTGCACCGCATGCTCGGGCACCTGGTGCAGTTGCTCAGCAGCATGCTGGATGCGCCGGAGTCCACACTGGGTGGGTTGGCCATGTTGCCCGAGGCTGAGCGTCGGCAATTGCAGGAAGACTGGAACCGCAGCGCAGTGACGTTCCCGCTGGAGCAAGGCTACGCCGCGCTGTTCGCCGAACAGGTGCGCCAACGGCCGCAGCAGATCGCCGCGGTTGACCAGAACGATACGCTGACCTACGCCGAGCTGGACCGCCGCGCCAACGCGGTGGCCCATGCCCTGCAAGCGGCGGGCGCAGGCCCTGAAACCCTGGTGGCGCTGTTTGCCGAGCGCGGTCTGGACTTGCTGACCTCGATGATCGGCACGCTCAAGGCCGGCGCCGCCTTCCAGGCACTGGACATCCAGCAGCCCGCCACGCGCCTGGCAGAACTGCTGGACCTGGGGCAGGCGCCGTTACTGTTGGTGTGTGAACAGGCCACCGCCGCGCTGGACGCGGTACTGCCCCAATTGGCCCAGCAGCCCACCTGCCTGATCGCACAAACCCTGTGGCAAGGCGAGGCCCGGCCAGCGGTCGAGTACGTGCACACCCCCGACCAACTGGCCTACGTGATTTTCACCTCCGGCTCCACCGGCACTCCCAAAGGTGTGATGGTGGAACAGCGCGGCATGCTCAACAACATCTTCGGCAAGGTTCCCGCGCTGGGCCTTGGCGAACACGATCACATCGCGCAGACCGCCTCGCCCGCCTTCGACATTTGCGTGTGGCAGTTCCTCGCGGCGCCGCTGGTGGGCGCCACCGTGCATATCCTGCCGGACGCCCAGGCCCACGACCCGCAGGCCCTGCTCGACGCCGTGCAGGCGCAGCAACTGACCTTGCTCGAAACCGTCCCGGCATTGATGCGTGGCATGCTGCAGGAGAGCCGTGCGCACCACGACCTGGCCAGCCTGCGCTGGTTATTGCCGACCGGCGAAGCGCTGCCGCCCGCCCTGGCCCAGGACTGGTTCGCACGCTTCCCGGCGGTTGCATTGATGAACGCCTACGGCCCGGCCGAATGTTCGGACGACGTGGCCTTTTACCCCATGACCGAGGCGCCAGGCGATGACTGCCTGCACATGCCCATCGGCAGGCCCACGGCCAATAACCAGGTATTCGTGATGGACGCCGAGCTGCGCAGCGTGCCCATTGGCGTGCCGGGTGAGCTGTGCATCGGCGGCGTCGGTGTAGGCCGAGGCTACCTGCGCGATCCCGAGCGCACCCGCGCAGCGTTTGTGGAGCACCCGTTGCAACCGGGCGCGCGCCTGTACCGCAGCGGCGATATCGGCCGCCTGCGCGCCGACGGGGTAATCGAATACCTGGGGCGGCGCGACCAGCAAGTGAAGATCCGTGGCCACCGCATCGAACTGGGCGAAATCGAAAACCGCCTGATGCAACACCCGGCGGTGGACAGCGCGGCGGTACTGGCGCTGCCCGATGCCCGGGGGGCGTTGCAATTGGTGGCCTGGTACGTACTCGACAGCGCAGCCGAGCTGGGCGGGCACACCGCGCAGCAGGTGCTGAGCGCGCACCTGGCCGGGCAGTTGGCGGCTTACATGGTGCCGGCGCGCTGGCTGGGCCTGGCGCAATTGCCGCTCAACCCCAACGGCAAAGTCGACCGCCGGGCCCTCGCCGCGCTGGACGTGCCGCAGGCCGAGCACGCCCTAGGCGTGGCGGTGGCGCCGCGTACCCCAACGGAAACCGTATTGGCCGAGCTGTGGCAAGAGATCCTCGGCGTGGGCCAGGTGGGTGTGCACGATGACTTTTTTGCCATCGGCGGCCACTCACTGTTGGCCACCCAGATGCTGTCGCGCATCCGTCGACGGCTGAACGTCAACCTGCCGCTGCGCACCTTGTTTGAAGGCGGCACCCTGGAGCAATTGGCCCAGAAGGTTGACCAGCAGGCGCAGGAACACGACAGCCACGACATCGTGCCGGTGCCGCGCAACCAGGCGCTGGCGCTGTCTTACAGCCAGCAACGGCTGTGGTTCCTCGACCGTTTCGAGGGCCCGAGCGCGGCCTACAACATGTCCAGCGTGGTGCGCCTGCGCGGTGCGTTGGATATCAGCGCGTTGCAAAATGCCTTGCAGCGCGTGCTGGAGCGCCACGAATCGCTGCGCACCGCGTTTGTGCTCAAGGGCGAGCAACCGTGCCAGGTCATCAGTGACGCCCCGGTGCTCGACCTCACGCCTACGGCCATCGAAGCGCAGGCCTTGCAAAACCACATCGACGCAAACGCCGCGCAGCCGTTCGACCTGCAACAGTCGCCAATGCTGCGCGCCCACCTGCTGCGCCTGGGCGCTGATGAGCATGTGCTGCAACTGGTGTTGCATCACATCGCGACCGATGCCTGGTCCATGGGCGTGCTGATGCAAGAGTTGATCACCGGGTATCAGGCGTATGCGAGCGGCACGCAGCCGGCCTATTCGCCATTGCCGATCCAATACGCTGATTACGCCCACTGGCAACGCAGCGAACCGCAACAACGCCTGTTGGCCCGGGCGATCGACTATTGGCGCCGCCAGCTTGAGGGCGCACCGACGTTGATCCCGTTGCCACTGGACGCGCCGCGCCCTGCCCAGCCGGATTACCAGGGCGCAGCCCTGACGCAACACGTCACGCCCGCCCAGACCCGCGTGCTCAAGGCTTATGCCCAAGCGCACCGGGCGACGCTGTTCATGGTACTGCTCAACGCGTTCAACAGCCTGCTGCAACGGGCGATGGGGGCCAACGACTTTATCGTCGGCACTGACCTTGCCAACCGTGAGCACCCAGCGCTGGAAAACCTGATCGGGTTCTTTGTGAACGTGCTGCCAATTCGCGCCCGTCTGCACGACAGCGACAGCTTCGACAGCCGCCTGCAACGGCTGCGCGACGACTGCCTGGCCGCGTTCCAGCACCAGCAGGTGCCGTTCGACAAACTGGTGGAAGCCCTGCAACCGCCGCGTACACCGGGGGTCAACCCGCTGGTGCAGGTGTTGTTTGTGATGCAGAACACTCCCGAGGGCACTGCCAGCCTGAGCGACCTTGAGGTGGAGCACCTGGAGCTGCGCCAGGAAACCAGCAAGTTCGACCTGGCGGTGTTTGTCGAGGAGAGTGAACAGGGCCTGAACGTGCGCTGGGTGTACCGCACCAGCGTGTTGCAGGCGCAGACCGTTGCCCACCTGGAGCAAGGTTTCCAGCAATTGCTGGAACGCCTGAGCATTGAAGACTGGGCCTGGCGCCCGGCGGGCGAGCCCGCACCGGTGCCGGTTGCCGCCGACGACGCGCAAGCGCGCAGCGCCCGCAAGCTGTCGAAGATGAGCAAGCTCAAGCAGACCCGCGCCACCGGCGTGAGCCAGCTGGCCCACGAACAGGTGCGCGTGCGCACCTTGAACGACGGGCAACCCTTGCCGCTGGTGATCGAGCCGCTGCTGGCCGACCTGGACCCGGTGCACTGGGCCGTGCAGGCGCGCGACTGGATCAACGCGCAGTTGCGCAGCCATGGCGGCTTGCTCTTCCGCGGCTTCCACCTGCCGGACGCCGCCGCTTTCGAGCAGTTCGCCCAGGCCATCGAGCCGGACCTGTACGGCACCTATGGCGACCTGCCGAAAAACACCTCGGGCAAGAACATCTACCACTCCACACCGTACCCGGAACAGCACATGATCCTGTTCCACAACGAGAGCTCGCACCTGGCGCAGTGGCCACGCAAGCAATGGTTCTTCTGCGAGATCCCGGCGCCGCGCGGCGGGTGCACGCCGATTGTCGATTGCCGCCAGGTGCTGGCGCAGTTGCCGCCAGCGATTGTCGAGCGCTTCAAGGCGCAGGGTTTGCTGTATGTGCGCCATTTCACCGACAAGCTGGACGTGCGCTGGCAGGACTTTTTCAAGACCGAAATGCGTGAAGAAGTCGAACGCCAGTGCCGGCAATCGGGCATGCGCTGGGAATGGCTGGGGCCCGACAACCTGCGCATTGCCCAGCATTGCCCGGCGATTGTCGCGCACCCGGACACCGGTCAAGCGTCGTTCTTCAACCAGGTGCAACTGCACCACAGCGCCTGCCTGGAGCCCGAAGTGCGCAGCAACCTGATCAACCTGTTCGGCCCGGGCAACTTGCCGCGCAACGTCTATTACGGCGACGGCAGTGTGATCGAAGATGCGGTGATGGACGTGATCGGCGCCGCCTACGAGGCCTGTGCCGTGCGGTTTACCTGGCAAAAAGGCGACATGGTGATGCTCGACAATATGCTGGTGGCCCACGCCCGTGACCCGTTTGAAGGCGAGCGCAAGATTTGCGTCGCCATGGGCCAGATGATGAACCGTGAAGCATTGAACCGCGCCGAGGAGCAGGCATGAGCATGTACGAGGAACGCGAAGAAGCCTTTGCCCTTTCGCCTCAACAACGCAGCCAGTGGTTGGCGGGCGCACCGGCGGCCCGCCTGGTGCTGGACGTGCGCGGCGCGCCTGCATTGGCGCAGTTGCAGGCGCGGCTGACGGCCTTGGCCGCGTGTCACGACGCACTGCGTTTGCAAACCCGGCCTGCGCCGGGGTTGCAGGTGCCGTTGCAAGGGCTGGCCGCCGCTTGCGTGGTGCTGGTCGACGTGCAGGCGCAGGCCGACGATGTGCAGCGCGTCACACTGCACCTGCCCGCCCTGACGGCTGACCACGGCACCTTGTCACGCCTGGCCCGGGCGCTGGGTTCGGCGCAAACGCCGGTGCCCGACGACGAGGCCATGACCTACACCCAATACAGTGCGTGGCTGCACGATTTGCAAACCGATGAGGATGCCGAACACGGGCGCACGTTCTGGCGCGAGCAGGCACTGGGCACACAGGCAAGCCAAGCAGTGCTGTACCGGCGAGCCCGCAGCGATGTGCCCGCCACGCTGTTGACCACCGAGGCCACCGTCAACCCCGCGTTGAAGGCGGCCTTGCAGGCACAGGCCGAACCCGTCGAACACCTGCTGATGGCGGCCTGGGGCGTGCTGTTGCAACGCTTGAGCGCCGGTGACCAACCGGCACTCACCCTCAACTGGGTGCACGACTGCCGCGACGACTATGAAGAACTGGCCGACTGCTGGGGGCTGTTCGCCAAGGCCCTGCCCCTGCCCTGGCAACCGGCGGCGGAGCAACCCTTTGGCCACGCCCTGGCCGCCCTGCGCACGCTGCGCGAGCACGCCGTCGAATGGCAGGAATACTCGCCAGCCACAGACCCCGTCGCGTTTGGCTTCCAATGGGTGGCGCCCGTCGAGACGTCGCTCAAGGTCGTGGCGCTGGACGCGGTGCCGCTGGGCATGGAACTGCTGCTGGTGGCCAATGCACAAGGCCAACTACGCCTGCACCACCGCGCTGACCGCTACAGCGTGGCGGCCGCGCAGACCTTGCTGGAGCAGTTGCAATCGCTGCTGCTGGACGCGCTCAACCACCCCGGCAAACCCTTGGCCGAACTGTCGGTGCACGCGCCGGGGTTTGCGGCCGCCTTGGCCGCTCGCCAGGGTGCCACGCAGGCCACCGCGTTTGTCAGTGTGCCGCAGGCGTTCGCTGAAACAGCTACGCGCTTTGCCGACCACCTGGCGCTGCGCGACGCAGGCGAGCACCTGAGCTACAGCGAACTGCACACGCGCAGCAACCAGTTGGCGCATTACCTGCGCGCCCAAGGCATTGGCCGCGAAGACCGCGTGGCGTTGTACCTGGACCGCTCGGCGCAGATGGTGCTGGCGATGTTTGCCGTGCTCAAGAGCGGCGCGGCGTTTGTGCCGTTGGACGTGCACCAGCCCGCGCAACGAACCCTGACGATCCTGCAACAGGCGCAGCCGCGCTTTGTGCTCAGTGGCGCGGCGGGCCCGGCCCCGGCGCAAGCGGGCATGGGCAGCCTGGACCTGCGTGACAGCGCCGTGTGGCAACAAGCACCGATGAGCGATGTGGCGCCCGCGATTGCGCCGGAAGACGCGGCCTACGTGCTGTTCACCTCCGGCAGCACTGGCGTGCCCAAGGGCGTTATCGTCGAGCATGCGCAACTGTCCAGTTACGTGGCCAGCGTGTCCTCGCGCCTGCACCTGAAGCCGGGCGAGCGCAGCGCGGTGGTGACCTCGTTGGCCGCCGACCTGGGTTACACCCTGCTGTTCCCGGCGTTGCTCAGCGGCGGTGAACTGCACCTGCTGGACAAGACCACCGCGATGGACGCCCGCGCCTGGGCCGCCTGGCAGGCGCTCTACCCCATCGACCATTTGAAGGTCGTGCCGTCCCTGCTTGATGCCTGGCTGCTGCACGCGCAGAGCGCCGAGGTATTGCCGCATAAACAGCTGATCCTGGGCGGCGAGACGTGTTCACGGCGCCTGTTGCAACAGGTGCAGCGACTCGCCCCCGCGCTGAGCGTGTTCAACCACTACGGCCCCACCGAAACCACGGTGGGCGTGGTGATGCACAAGGTCGACCCGGCCTGCGACTACGCGCGCCTGCCGCTGGATGACCGGCTGGACGGGATGCGCCTGTATGTGCTCGACGCGCAGCAGCAACAGGTGGCGCCCGGGCAGTCTGGTGAGCTGTATATCGCTGGCCCGCAGCTGGCCCGCGGTTATTTGGACGCACAGCAGAACGCCGGGCGCTTTATCGAGCGTGACGGTGAACGCCTGTACCGCACCGGGGACACGGCGCGTTATCACCACGACGCGAGCGTCGAGATCAGCGGCCGCGCCGACCGCCAGGTCAAGGTGCGCGGGTTTCGCGTGGAGCTTGACGAGATCCAGGCACAACTCGCCGGTTTGCCGGGCGTGGCCCAAGCCGCAGTGGAAGGCATCGCCAAGGGCGAACTGGGCTTGCAACTGTTCGCGTTCCTGACCTTGCTGCCCGGGCACTCGGTGACCGTGGCGCAGTTGCACGGCCAGACGCAGGACCGCCTGCCCGACTACATGCTGCCGAGCCTGCGCATCGTCGAAGCCTTGCCGTTGATGGGCAACGGCAAACTTGACCGCAAGACCCTGCAGCAGTGGGCCGACAAAGTCCTGGACAACGTCGGCGGCGCGTTGCCGCGCACCCCACTGGAGGCGCTCTTGGCCGAGGTGTGGGCACAGGTGCTGGGCCTGGAACGGGTGGGCATCGACGACGATTTTTTTGCATTGGGCGGGCATTCGCTGGCCGCTGTCAGCCTGGCCAGCCGCTTGCAGACGGTGTTGTCGGCACCGGTGACGGTCAATGCGGTGTTCAACGCACCGACGGTCTCAGCCTTTGCGACGCTGGTGCAGGCGCAGTTCGAGCTATCGCCACTGGTGCGCTTGTCGCCTGCCGACGCGCACGCCACGGGCGCCAACCTGTTCTGTTTCCACCCGTCCACCGGCCATGTGCAGGATTATCGGGCGCTGTTGCCTCATCTGCCGCACTGGCAGCTATGGGGCTTGCAGGCCACATACCTGGGCACCGACAGCGCCGCCCCGGGCGACGCCGACATGGAGCGCCTTGCGGCAGTGTATGTCGAGCACCTGCGCCGTCAGCAGCCCCATGGGCCGTATCACTTGCTAGGCTTTTCCCTGGGCGGGCTGCTGGCCGTCACCGCCGCGGCGCAGTTGGAGCGCTGCGGCGAGCAGGTGGCCTTTTTGGGGATTGTCGATTCGCAGTACCAGCACACGGCGGCGCAAGACAGCGTCGAAGCGTTGCTGGCCTCGGCGGTGCCCGCGTTGACAACGGCCAGCCAGGCCGTGCTGCACCAGTTGCCCGCGCCGGTGTTGGCCGAATTGACGGCACGGCTCGACGCCCTGCCCCCCGCGCAGCGCCTGCCGGAACTGGCACAGTGGGCCCGCCAGCAAGGCCTGCAACTGAACGGCGACAGTTGGGAGCATCTGCACACCCGCCTGGGTTATCAGCAACTGACGCAACAGTTGCTGGCCTCCTTCCAGCTGCCGCAGCTAAGCTGCGCGGTGCAGGTGTGGTGGGCCAGTGACACCTTGCAGGAAGCGGGGTTCGTCGACCCGCAATGGCAGCGTCTGAGCCGAGGGCCCTGGGCGAGCAGCACCGTGGAGGCGCAGCACTTGAATATCCTTGCGCACCCCACGGTGCATCAACAATTGGTCGCCCGCCTTGCGGCCGTGACGACAGATGGAGCGGTTTGAATGGATTTGCTGATACTCATGGCCAAGCGCTCGTGGCGCGCCCTGTTGGTGGCGACGGTCACGGGCCTGGCCTGTGGCCTTGCGGCGGCAGGCTTGATCGCCATGATCAACCACAGCCTGTCGGTGTTTGACCAGTTACGCCCGGTGGACGGCCTGTATTTTGCGGGCCTGGTTTTGCTGGTGGCAGTGTCGCGGGTGGTGTCCGACATCAGCCTGTTGCGCCTGGGCCAGGCGGCCGTCAACGATATGCGCCTGCACCTGAGCGCCAAACTGGTGGACACGCCCTATGCGCAATTGCAGCGCCTGGGCAAACACCGCCTGCTGGCGATGCTCACCGACGACACGCAAACCATCAGCCAGGCCGTGGAGTTGGTGCCGATCATGCTGGTCAACGGCGGGATCATCGTGGCGTGCCTGGGCTATTTGGGGTGGCTGAGCCTGCCGTTGCTGGGGGTAACGGTGGCCTTGATTCTGCTGGGCAGCCTGAGTTTCAACTGGCCGCAACGCCGGGCGCTCACGTCGATCTCGCGGGCGCGGGAGCTTAAGGATCAACTGTTCGATCACTACCGCCTGCTCACCGATGGCAGCAAGGAACTGCAACTCAACCACCCGCGTCGCCAGCACTTTTTTACGCGCCTGCTGCTGCCGGTCAGCCAGCAATACCGCCGGGATTTCGTGCGGGGCATGAGCATTTATGCGGTGGTGCTCAACTGGGGCAATGCGGTGTTCTACCTGCTGATCGGCGTGGTGCTGTTTGCCGCGCCGCACTTTATCGAGCTGAGCGCGAGCCTGGTCACCGGCTATATCCTGGCGATCCTGTACATGATCACGCCGCTGTCGGAGCTGATGCACGCCCTGCCCACCCTGGGCCGTGCCAGCGTCGCGCTGAACAAGATCCACGCGCTGGAAGGCGAAATGCAGGGCGCCAGCGAGACGCTTGAAACGTTCGCCCCGACGCAGGTGCGCAGCCTGGCCTGCCGGCAGGTCACGCACACCTATTACCGCGAACGCGAAGACGGGCATTTCACGCTCGGGCCCATCGACGTCACGCTCAACGCCGGTGAGGTGGTGTTCATCACCGGCGGCAATGGCAGCGGCAAGACCACCCTGGCGCTGTTGCTGACAGGGCTGTATCGCCCGGAAAGCGGCGAGGTGATGCTGGACGAACAGGTGTCTTCCAGCACGGACAACCACCATTACCGGCAGCATTTTTCGGCGATTTTTACTGACTTCTGCCTGTTCGAGAACCTGTTCGACGGCGACGACCCGCAGTTGGTGCAACAGGCCCAGGATTACCTGGTGCACCTGCAACTGGACCATAAGGTGCAAATCGAGCACGGCCGGTTGACCACGCTTGCGCTGTCGACCGGGCAACGCAAGCGCCTGGCGCTGCTCAGTGCGTACCTGGATGACCGCCCCTGCTACCTGTTTGACGAGTGGGCGGCCGATCAGGACCCGGTGTTCAAGCACTTTTTCTACACGCGCATCCTCGCGGACCTGCGGGCACGCGGCAAACTGGTGATTGTGATTTCCCACGATGACGGGTATTTCGCCCTGGCCGATCGCTTGATACGCATCGAACACGGGCGATTGAGTGAGGTTAGCGCGTAGAACCTCTGACGCAGCGCGCCCTTAGTCGTACAGCGAATGCAGGTAGCTCACCTGCTCGGCCACCGGCAGGCGATGCAGTTTGGGGCAGGACTCGCACAGCACCAACGGCTCGCCCGGCACCAACGGGTGCAACTGGTAATGCAGGCAGCAATGCCTGCGCAGCGCCAGCGTTGGGCAGATGTCTGGCGCAGGGGACGGGACCTGGCGCTGCAAGCCACGCAACGTCAAACGCCCGTGGTTGACGGTAACCGGGGCGAGCCACTGATGGGCCTCGGCAAACCCGTCGCGGGACAGGCCGGGGTCGAGCCGCTCAAAGGCACCGTCCCAGATCGCGACAAAGTTGCCCCACAGCACTTTTGGCGCCAGGCCGCCTGCCGTCGCCAAGGTGGCGAACAAGGGCGCCAGGTGCTCATGCACCCAGCGCGACCAGTACGCGGCGCGCTCGGTGGCCTGGATGTGCGCCAAGGGGCTGGCGAAATTCAGCGCCATGGGCTGGCCGCCATCGAGCAGCAACACATCGGTGTCGCCCCAGAAATCGATGGCGCGATGCCGCGTCAGCACACACGCCAGGGTGGCGGGCACCACGATGCTCATGTAGTTCATCGACCATTGCGACACCACCGCCGGCCTGTTCACACCCGGGTATTGCAGGGCGAAGGTGTCGAGCAGCGGGTGCAACAAGGCGGGGTCGGCCACCTGGCTCAACCGGATGCAAGGCTGGCCCTTGGGCTCAGGCTGGATGACCCGTTGTAGGGGCGGCCAGGCCTGCGTCAGCCATTCTGGAAATTCGATAACGGGGCCCTCGTGGCTTTCGCTTATTAATGCAAGCGATTAGCATTGGCGGATCCTATCCTCCCTCCCCTGCAAACTCAACGTCATCAGCGAGCGGACCTCATCAACCCTCATGCATACACTTCGCAATTTCTGGCGCCTGGCACGGCCTTTCTGGACCTCCGAACAGAAGTACCCCGCCTTGCGGTTGCTGGTGGCTGCCGTGCTGATGAACCTGTGCCTGGTGGGGGTCAATATCCTCAACAACTTCTGGAACCTGCACTTTTATAATGCCTTGCAGGACAAGAACTACCCGGGGTTCCTGATCGGCAGTGCGCAGTTCATCCTGCTGCAAGCCGGCCTGGCGACCTTTACCGTGGGCGCCTTTCACTTCCAGCAAAAACTCACGCTGCTCTGGCGCCGCTGGGCCACGCGCAACACCCTCGATCAGTGGCTGGGCAGCCAGCGTTACCAAAAGCTCAAGCTGAACGAAACCGAGGTGGACAACCCCGACCAGCGGATCGCCGAAGACATCAACCTGTTCATCATCAAATCCCTCAAGTTGAGCCTGGGCCTGCTGACGGCGGTGGTGTCGCTGTTTTCCTTTTTGAACATCCTGTGGCACGCCTCGGGCCTGATCCGCTTGCCGCTTGGCGACGAGCCCCTGGTGGTCCCCGGGTTGTTGGTGTGGGTGGCGATCCTTTACGCAGTGCTGGGCACCGGCGTGGCGTTTTGGCTGGGGCGCGCGTTGCCGCACTTGAACTTCAGGCAACAGCGGCGCGAGGCTGACTTTCGTTTCTCGCTGATGCGCCTGCGAGAGAATGCCGACTCGGTGGCCCAGTACCGTGGCGAAGCGGTGGAAAACCTGCGGTTCAACCAGCGCCTGGAAGCTGCGCTGCAGAACTTCTGGGTGCTGGTGAAAAAGCAGAAGCTGATCATGGGCTACTCCACGTTTTACCTGCGCAGCGCCACGGTGATTCCGATGTTCATCATGGCGCCGCAGTTTTTCGCCGGAGCCTTTACCCTGGGACGCCTCACCCAGATCAGCTCCGCGTTTGGCGAGGTGCATGCGGCCATTGCGTACCTGGTGGAAGTGTTCCCGGAACTGGCCGAGTGGAAGTCGGTGATCGACCGGCTGAGCGGGTTCCAGCAGCGCCTGGATCAGGTGCGGACCTCGTCTGACGTGGTGCTGACGCAACAGGACGACGGTTTGCACGTCAGCCAGCTGGACATCTGGCTGCCGGATGGCCGGGGGTTGATCAACGGCTTCAACCTGGCCCTCAAACCCGGGGACAGCCTGTTGATCAGCGCGCCGTCGGGGTATGGCAAGTCCACGCTGATCCGTGCGCTGACGGGGGTCTGGCAACATGCGCGGGGCTCGGCCCGCTACGACCTGGCACGCTCATTGACGCTGGCACAGAAAACCTACCTGCCGCTGGGCAGTCTGCGCGAAGCCCTCTGGTTTCCCAATGTGCCCCGGCCACACGACGATGAGGCGGTGAAGCTCGCCATGGCGCAGGTGGGTCTTGAGCACTTGAACGAACACTTGGATGAGGAGCACGACTGGTCGCAGTGGCTGAGCGTGGGTGAGCAACAGCGTTGCGCCTTTGTGCGTGCGCTGCTGGCACGCCCGGCGGTATTGTTTCTTGACGAGAGCAGTTCGGCGCTGGACGCGCAGAACGAATCACGGTGCTACACCCTGCTCAAGCAGCACCTGCCCCACACCATTGTGATCAGCGTGGGCCACAACGCCTCGCTGAGGGCGCTCCATCAACAGGTGCTGGAGCTGTCCTAGCGCGGCTTTATCTGACCTTACTCCTTGACCTCCATGAACTTCTCGGCCCATTCCATATAGGTTTCGGGAAAGGTGTAGGTCTGGGTCAGTTCGCTGGCACTCAGGTTCGAGGTGCTGCGCGTGAGGTTGCGTTGTTCGCGCAGGCTGTCGTAGGTGGCCTTGATCGACGCAAAGTACGCCCCATGGCCCGCCACGACCACTCGCACACCCAGGCTGGCCAGGCGTTCGTTGTCGTTCAGGTTCGGGTTGGCGTACGTCACCAGCATCAGCGGCACGGTCAGGCCCTTGGCGATCTGCTCCAGGTGATCGAAGTCCTGGATGCCCACCATGCAAATACCGTCCGCCCCGGCGTCCTGATAGGCCTGGGTGCGATAGACCACGTCTTGCACCGGCAGCACCGCCGCGTTGGTGCGGGCGATGATCGCCAACTGCGAATCGACCCGAGCTTCCAGCGCCGCCTTGACCTTGCCCACGCCCTCTTCGGTGCTGATCAGGTCAGTGGATTTACGCCCGAATTGCGCAGGCAGCAACGTGTCTTCGATCGTCAGTGCCGACACACCCGCACGCTCCAGTTCCTGGACGGTGCGCATCACATTGAGGGCGTTGCCGTAGCCGTGGTCGGCGTCGGCAATGAACGGCAACTGCGTGACGCGGCCGATGCGGGTGGCCTGCTCGACGAACTCACTCAAGGTGATCAATGCAAAGTCAGGCGCGGCCAGCACCTGCAGCGAGGCCACGGAGCCGCCCAGGATGCCCACTTCAAACCCAAGGTCAGCGGCGATACGCGCCGACATGGGGTCGAAGACCGAAGCGGTGTGAAAACAGCTGTTGGATGCCAGCAAATCGCGAAACGCGCGGCGTAGATCGTGGTGTGACACTTTGGACATGTGCGCTCCTCACTGTCGCCGTAGGCACGGGAACGACCAGTGACAATTCAAGAATATGGCTAGCCTATCATGCAAAAAAAATAGATTGATGAAGGTTGCGAATCGGCCGTTGCAGGGCAGTCGAGCCGTTTTTGGCGGACTGAAACGCCCTGCTCTTTTTGGCGTCGGCGGCGATTATAACGTTCGCGGGTGGTAGATGTGCACCACAGGCGCAACGCTTTGGCGCTGCGCCTGTTATTTTCGCTGAGGTGTTTCAGTGGCTGGGCACCGAGGCGTGGTCCATCACGTATTGCCAGTGATCGTCAGCCCACACTGCCAGGTCCGAGAAGCGCCCGTCGATCTGCACCGGGCTCCCACCGTCGCGGGGTGTGAGGGTAAGGACGAACTGGCCCCACGAGCTGAGCAACGGCCCCTGGCGCACCCAGCCGGCATCGCGGATGTCCACCTGGGCGGTGTAGCGCGCAAACAGCGTGTCGTAGCCTGCCATGATGGCTTGAGCGCCCCGCGTGGCCGCAGTGTCGATGCCGTACACCACCGTGGCAGGCCCGTGCATGCGTGAAATCGCCTGGGCGTCGCCAGCTTGCAGCGCGGTGCGCCAGGCTTGCAAGGCGTCGCTGGGGCCGCTGTGCACGGTCACGCCTGCCTCACCGGCGAAGGCTGCCGTGCCCCACAGGGCGGCGACGGTCAGTGCCCAGCACCGGAGGTAACGATGAGTTGTTTTCATGGGGTTCTCCTTTACCGTGCTTATCGGGCCACCAGGCCGGCTTGTTGCAGGAACGTCAGGTTGTCTTCCAAGTGCCAGTCCTCGGCGACACGGCCGTCTGCAATGCGGTAGATGTCCATGGCGATAAAGTCCACGGCTTGCCCCTGGCCTTTTTTCTCGCCCAGGCTGCCGGTGAAATGGCCGGTGAAGCGCAAGGAAGACATCACTCGGTCCCCGGCAACGATCATTTGCAGGACCTCGCACCGCAGGTCCGGCACGGCGCTGCGAAACGCTTTGGAGGCTTTAAGCACGCCGTCGATGCCCTGCGGGCGGCCCGGTGGCAGGGTGTTGTCAATGAACGTGGGCGCCAGTGCGGCGCGGGCCAGGGCTTCGTCACCGGTGTTCCAGAACGTGTCGAAACGCCGGGCGGCCAAAATCTGCGCCTCGGCCTGGGCTTTTGGCAGGCTCTGGTCGACCACCAGTTTGACGGGCGTCACCAGTTCTGCGGCGCTGGCCATGGCGGGCAACAACACAGCGCTGAAGGCCAGGATGGCCAATTTGCAGGCAGCACGCTGCCCCGACTGTTTCGGTACGGTGTTCATGGGGAGTTCCTTTATCGAGGGGTATCCGGCGGGGTCGACAAGCCAGGACGGCTTATCCGGACCGCGATCCGTGAAAAGATGGTATCCATTGGACACTAAGGGCTCAAGAAGGCACCATCGGCTCACCAGATTACCCAGGAGTAACCACCATGGCGAAGTACCGCGAAAACCCGGCCTACGACGTATTTGCCGCCAACTGCCCGGCGCGGGTCATGCTCGACCGGCTGGCAGACAAATGGGTGCTGTTGCTGATCGACCGGCTCAGCGCCGGTGAGCGCATCCGCTTCAATCAACTGCGTCGCGACATCGTGGGAATTTCGCAGAAGGTGTTGTCGCAGACCCTGAAACGCCTGGAGCGCGACGGGCTGGTCGAGCGCCAGGTCTTCCCGACCGTGCCGCCCACGGTTGAATACTCGCTGACTGAATTGGGCGCGACCCTGGGCGATACCGTGGAGCGTCTGGCCCATTGGGCCGAGTCGAACATGCCGCGAATCGCCCAGGCCCAGCAGGACTACGATGAGCGTGTGGCGACATTGGAGCAGATGACGGCGGTGTAGCGCGGCGTAACCCGGGAGGCGCAGGGGCTGTACCTTCCGGGTTATGCAGTAGGTCATTCGGTCGGCGCGTATTGCATCTCACCGTTGCCAAACGACCAGTCTTCACGTTTTACGTCGATCAAGCTGATCCAGACGTCTTCCTTGCGCAGCCCGGTCTTGGCGTGAATTCCCTCGGCAATGGCTTTATAGAACGCCTTTTTCACCTCGACCGAGCGCCCGCCATTCCAAGTCACCTGGATGAATACGATTTTTGGCGTGTAGGTCACCCCCAGGTAGCCCGCAGCCGGGTACACCAGCTCGTCTTGGCGGTGGCGGTTGATGATCTGGAACTTGTCGTGTTCCGGCACATTTGCGGTGCTGACCATGGCCTCGTAAACCACGTCGCCGATTGCGGCAGCGGTTTGGGCGGAAGTGTCGGCAGCAAGGTCGATTCTGACTAATGGCATGGGAAAATCCTTGGGAACAAACCCGTTCAGTGGGAGGTGCTATAAAAGTAGGCTCGACGCTGCGATTCATCAAGCGCATAGTTTTCCTAAAGATCATGAGAGTTGAGCATGCTATTTCAGGATTTGAAGGCGTTAGTCACAGTGATCGACTGTGCCTCGTTGACCAAGGCGGCGCAGACGCTGCACC
Source organism: Pseudomonas sp. SDO5215_S409 (assembly GCF_054071325.1). Classification (NCBI taxonomy): domain Bacteria; kingdom Pseudomonadati; phylum Pseudomonadota; class Gammaproteobacteria; order Pseudomonadales; family Pseudomonadaceae; genus Pseudomonas; species Pseudomonas sp. SDO5215_S409. Next base: position 75,227 of record NZ_JBSVWN010000001.1, read on the forward strand.
TGACTCAGTCGGCGGTGTCCCGGCGCATTCAACACCTGGAGGAAACCCTGGGCGCTGAGTTGTTCGATCGCACCACTCGCCCGCCCTCGCCCAACGCGATGGGTTATCGGGTGTATGAAAAGGCCGTTGAGGTGCTGCGGGAGGCGCAGCACCTGTTGAGCATCCCCCAAGAGCGGGCCATGCCGAGCGGGCGATTTCGGGTGGGGTTGACGCAAATCGTCGCGGACGCGGTGATGTTCGATGTCGTCAAAGGGATGCGTGAACAGTTCCCCCACGTCGAAATGCAGGTGGTGACCGACTGGAGCACCACGCTTGAGCAGATGATGCTACGCGCAGAGCTCGACGCGGCCGCGCTGATGGTGTTGGCGCCCAACTCCCCGCCGCCGCCTCTGCGCTGCCACTTGATCACCACGCTCGACATTCTGGTGGTGCAGAGCAAACAAAAACCCCTGGTCAGCGCCGCTGCCGATGTGCACAGCCTGTCGTCGCTGGAATGGGTCTTGAACCCGCAAGGCTGCGGGTATCGGGCCGCGCTCGAAGCGGCGATGGGCGCGCGCGGGCAGCGTTTGAAACTAGCGGTAGACACCCAGGGCTCGGCCATGCAAATGCGCATGGTGGCCGCCGGGATGGGCTTGGGGCTTATCCCGCAGAGGCTGCTCCAGGTCATGCCCAATGCCAATGAGTTGTCAGTGGTCCACCTCAACGACTTTGAACTCAACATGGGTATCTGGGTGGCCCACGCGTCACAACCCGGCAATTTGCGCCAAGCCAATGAGCTGCTAATTCAGGCGGTTACAGACGGGTTGCAGTAGTTTTCTAGCCGGATTTCTACGCCCTTAAAATAAATGTTTAGCTACATCTATTGATTTAAATGTTATTCGTCATGTATTTTTCACCTCGTTCCAACGGTACTTGCCTACGACTGCCGAGGTTATGTGATGAAGTTCACCCACGTTTTGAATGCTGCTGGCCAAACCGTGTCCGCCCTGATCGATGCGGACACTCGCCAGTATTGGCCCCTTGCACAGTTGCCCGCCCGGTTTAACGGCAGCATCGACCAGCTCATCGCCCAATGGGACGAGGTCAAGGCGCTGCTCGTCGCGCAGGGCGAAGGGCTTGCCCTGGATGACGCCACGGTGCTCGCGCCCCTTTCGCCGTCACGCAATATTTTTTGCGTGGGCAAGAACTACCAGGAGCACGCGGCCGAGTTCAGCGCATCCGGCTTTGATCACAGTGCCAAGGAAGGTGAAATCGCCCCGGAGTTCCCGGTGGTGTTTACCAAGACGCCGCAGTCTGTGATCGGCCACCAGGCCCCCATCCCCTTGCATGCCCAAGTCACCCATCAGCTGGACTATGAGGCCGAGCTGGGCGTGGTGATCGGCAAGGGCGGCCGGGGTATTTCCAGAGAACAGGCCATGGCGCATGTCTGGGGCTACACCATCATCAATGACGTGACCGCCCGTGACTTGCAGAAAAACCACCGGCAATGGTTCCTCGGAAAATCCCTGGACGGCTTCTGCCCCATGGGCCCCTGGGTGGTGACGGCGGATGAATTCAACCCACAGGACGCCGCTATCAAATGCTGGGTCAATGGCGAGCTCAGGCAAAACGCCAACACCCGCGACCTTATTTTTGACATCCCGGCGCTCATCGAATGCCTGTCGGCCGGTATCGAACTCAAAGCAGGCGATGTAATCAGCACCGGTACGCCGGTGGGCGTCGGCATTGGCTTCACCCCGCCGCGCTTCCTGCAGGCCGGTGACGTGGTACGTATCGCCATCGATGGCCTCGGTGAGCTCGAAAACCCTGTTGCACACCCGTAAACCCTTCCAATACGTGAGATAAGACAATGAGTTTAAAAGACAAGATCATCGGCCAACTGGGCTTTGGCGCTGCGCCCCTGGGCAATATGTTCCGCACCATTGACGAAGCAGAAGCGGCGGCAACCGTCGAAGCGGCCTGGAACCAGGGCATCCGCTTTTTCGACACGGCCCCGCTCTACGGCGCTGGCCTCTCCGAGACGCGCCTGGGCCAGGCGCTGGCCGGGCATCATCGCGACGAATACACACTGGCCACCAAGGTCGGGCGCCTGGTCTCGGATGAGCTGCACGGTGATGGCCATGGCGGACCGTTCAGCCAGGGCAACCGCAACAAAATGCTCAGCGACTACTCTGCCGATGCGACGTTGCGCTCGATCGAAGCCAGCCTCGAACGGCTGCGCACCGACCGGCTGGACATCGTGTTTGTGCATGACGTGGCCCAGGACACCCACGCAGACGAGTGGATCGAGCACTTCAACATCGCCCGCAAAGGCGCGTTCCGAGCCCTCACCCGCCTCAAGGAAGAAGGTGTCATCAAGGCCTGGGGCCTGGGCGTCAACCGGGTCGAGCCTTGTGAACTGACCCTGGACCTTGATGAAGTGCGCCCTGACGGCTTCTTGTTGGCGGGCCGCTATACCCTGCTCGATCATCTCCAGCCGCTGCAACGCTTGTTTGCCAAGGCCCAGGCCAAAGGCGCCGAGTTTGTCGCCGGTGGTCCCTACAGTTCGGGCGTGTTGGTGGGCGGTCAGCATTTCGAGTACCAGCCTGCCAGCGAGGCGATGCTCGCCAAGGTCAAGGCGCTGCATGAGATCGCGCGTCAATTCAACGTAGACATTAAGTCTGCTGCCTTGCAATTCCCCCTGGCCAACCCGCTGTACGCAGCGGTCATTCCGGGCGCAAGCCGGCCGTCGCGGATCGCCGAAGACGTTCAGGCCATCAAGGCCCACGTGCCACCGGCGTTCTGGCAAGTCTTGAAGGACCGGGGTTTCATTTCGCCAGAAGCACCTGTGCCCACTCATTAATCACCTCTGGACCGCGCTCACGGGAGAGTCATGACTGCATTGATTATTTTTACCCACCACAGCACGCACGACCAAAGTCAGGTGGACACCTACCAGAGCCTGGTACGCGACACGTTTGCGGGCCACCCGCTCAAGGTGCTCGCGGCGGGCGCTCCACAGCAACTTGAAGGGGCGCAGGCAAAACGTGTGGTCGTGCTTGAGTTTCCAACGTTGCAAGAGGCCCGTCAGTGGTATGACAGCCCCGCCTACGAGGCCGCCCGGCAACACCGTCTCAAGGGGTCGGAATTCAGCGCCGTGCTGGTCGAAGGTGTGTAACGCCCGGCACGGACTACCCTTGTTGCACCCATCCTCCTTAGGAAAACGATCATGAAGCCTGCACAAACAGCCATCATTCTTATCGAGTATCAAAACGACTTCGCAACACCCGGCGGCGTGTTCCATGACGCGGTCAAAGACGTCATGGAAAACAGCCAGATGCTGGCCAACACCGCCCATGCCATCAGGCAGGCGCGGGCGCTGGGGGTGAAGATCATCCACCTGCCGATCGCCTTTGCACCGGGTTACCCCGAACTGCCCGGCAGCCCCTACGGCATCCTCAAGGGCGTGGCAGAAGGCAATGCCTTTGTTGCGGGAACATGGGGCGCCGAAATCACGCAGGCCGTTACGCCGCAAGCGGGCGATATCGTGGTAGAGGGCAAACGCGGCCTGGACGGCTTTGCCACCACCGGCCTGGACTTTGTGCTGCGCAACCATGGCATCCAGACCATCGCCGTGGCTGGTTTTTTAACCAACTGCTGCGTGGAAGGCACCGTGCGCACCGGGTATGAGAAAGGCTACAGCGTGGTGAGCCTTACCGACTGCACCGCAACGTTCACCGAGCAGCAACAACATGCGGCGGTGAACTACACGCTGCCGATGTTTTCGCAAGCAATGGCCCATGAAGATTTTCTGCGGGCATTAACGGCTTAAACGCGCTCGGCGTTTGCCAAAGCCGCGTACTGGAGGGTGGAAAGCGTGCGTCCACCCTCCACCGGTTTAGCAGCGTCTGTCAGTGCTGCGCGACAGGCGCTGCCGACGGCACGGTCGATCAACCCGCCTCGCTGCGTCGCACCCTGTCCTCCTCCATCGCTTCTCGCAGGCTGCGCGGGCGCATGTCGGTCCAGGTGGCGTCGATATGGGCGATGCACGCCTCTTTGGCCTGGGGGCCAAAACATACGGTCCAACCGGCCGGCACCTCGATATCCTGCGGCCAGAGCGAGTACTGGTCTTCAGGGTTGATCAACACGAGATAGCTGGCATCGGGTCTTTCAAAAGGATTACTCATGGGGTTTTTCCTGTAAAAAAAGTGGGCGAGTACTGGATGGGCTATCGGCGCCAGGCGCCAGGTAGGTTTCGATCTGGTGGGCAATGGTCACGGCGCAGGCTTTACTCAACATGTCGCTGTGGCTGCTTTCTACATCAAACATGGTGAAGTCTCCCCGCAAGTAAGGCCGCCAGGCCTCCACCTCAGGTTCAAGGGTGCCCGGCTCGTGCAGCATGGCCCGGGCAAATAGCACGGGGCCGTCAAACACGCCGGGGCAATGGTCGCTCATGAGCCGCTGATTGTTCACGGCCACCTGGACCGAACGCTCAAGTGTCGCCGGGTCGATGAACCCGCCTGCAAAAGCGTCGGCGTCGCGGTGGTGATCAACCGATAACGGCGGGCTCAACGCTTGCAGGCGCGCGATTTCCTGAGGGGGGTAGCCGTCCAGCAGCCCCAGGAACTCGACGACCTCTCCCTGCTGTTGAAGTCGGCAAGCCAACGCATGCGCGAACACCGCGCCAAATGACCAACCGAGCAGGTGATACGGCCCCACCGGCTGCACCGCACGAATACACGCCAGGTATTCCTCCAGCATCGCCTGGAACGACGTGGCGGCAGGTTCATCCGCCTCGATACCGCGTGCCTGGAAGGCATGCACGGGTCGCTGCAATGACAAATGGGGCAGCAACCGCGCATACCCCCAACCAAAACCGAAGGCTGGGTGAACGCAAAACAATGCGGGCAGGTTGCCCTTGGCCCGCAGGGCCAGCAACGGGCCATTGCTGATGGCGCCTGCGTGAGGGATGGCAAGCCTGTGCGCCAAGGCTGCGACGGACGAAGCCTCGAACAACGTGCGCACATTCACCTCGACCCCCAAGACTTCACGCACCCGCATGACCAGGCGGGCAGCCAGCAGCGAGTGCCCGCCCAGGTCGAAGAAGCTGTCATCGGCGCCGACCACAGGCACGTCAAGGACCTCGCTGAACAACTCGGCCACAATCGACTCCCTGGCCGTCAACGGGACCTGCACCGGTGCGGGCAGCGTCGGGGGCGTTTGCAGTGATTTTCGATCCAGTTTGCCGTTGGCGGTCAACGGCAGGCCGTCGACTACAAAGACATGCGCCGGCACCATATGGGCAGGCAGGACGTCCCCCATCCGTCGCCGCAACGCCAGTGCCTGCAGCGCAGGCCCGCCGATATGCGGCACCACATAAGCGAGCAGTTGCGCAGAGCCACCGTTGGCCTGGGTGGCGACAACGGCCGCCTGAGCGACATCCTCCTGCCCGGTCAGGAACGCCTCGACCTCCCCGGGCTCGACCCGAAAGCCACGGATCTTGATTTGCGTGTCAGCACGGCCCGCGAACGCCAGGCTGCCATCTTCGCACCAGCGTGCCCTGTCCCCGGTACGGTACATGCGCGTTCCCGGCGGGCCGAATGGGCAGGCAACGAAGCGTTGTGCCGTTGAGCCCGGTTGGTCGAAATAGCCGCGAGCAAGCCCGGGGCCCGCGATATACAGCTCACCGACCAAACCAGGCGGCAAGGGGTTCAGCGCGTTATCCAGCACATAGACCCGGGTGTTCCACAGTGGCTGCCCGATAGACGCCACAGACTCAGCACCCACGAGCGAGCTCATGGTCGCGCACACCGTGGTTTCGGTGGGGCCGTAGGCATTGAGCATGCGCCGCCCGCGTGCCCAATGAGCAATCAACTCGGGCGAGCAACTTTCGCCGCCCACCACCAGCGTTTCGCACGACGGCAACGACTCCAATGGGAGTGCCGCCAGGATCGCCGCTGGCACGCTCAGGTGAGTAATCCCCTGCTGGTTGGCCAGCGCGACCAGGCCGTCCGGGTCGCGCTGCCCTTCCGGCACGATCACCAGCGCGGCCCCGGCCACCAGGCCGAAGGCCAGTTCGCCGATAGACACGTCAAAGGACAGCGACACGAATTGTAGGATCCGACTGCGAGCCGTCACCCCCAACCGTTCGACATGACTCAAGGCCATCCCCACCAACCCGGCATGCGTCACTTCCACGCCTTTGGGCTGCCCGGTGGAACCCGAGGTGTAAATGACATACGCCGGATGCGTCGCGTGGAGCGTGCCGAGGCGATCGCGGTCGGTTGGATCATGTGCGGGGCTCTGCGCCAGCGCCTCGAGGACATGCGGCGAGTGCAGCGCGAGCGTTGGCAAGGTGCCTGCCCACGCCTGCTGGGCCTCATCGGCATGCTGCACCAGAACCAGGCGCGGCCGAGCGTCGCTGAGCATGTAGGCCTGCCGCGCCGCTGGGTACGCCGGGTCAATCGGTACATAGGCGGCACCGGCCTTGAGCACGGCAAGGATTGCGACAATTACCTCGACAGACCGCGGCAGACACAGGGCCACCCGTGTCTCGGGGCCGATGCCGTGGCGGATCAAGTAATGCGCCAGGCGATTGGCACGTTCGTTGAGGCCGGCGTAATCGAGCACCTGATGTTCAAACACCAGGGCTGTCGCGCCGGGTGAATGCATTGCCCGTTGTTCGATCAGCGCGGGCAGCAGCATGGCCGGCAATGCGTGCGCAGTGTCGTTCCAGGTATGCAGCACTTGCTGACGCTCGGCAGGGCCCAGTGCACTGATGCTGCGCAACGGTGCCTGGGCAGTCTGCTCCAGCGCCTGTAACAGCTGCTGGGCGATCTGGAGGTACATGGCGCCGATTCGCGCGGCATCCAGGCTTGCGTCCGCTTGCACGGTAATCCTGAACCGGGCGCCCTCATCGTCAATGGCGGCGGTGAGCGCAAAGGTCGTGCGCTCATGCCCGTCCACCCATTCGATGCCGTCCACGATCTGCCCGAACGCCTCGCTGTCATCGCGGCTGCGGCAGTTGAGCAAGGTACAAAATAGCGGCGTCCCGGCGCTGACATCGCTGTAACGCTGGAGACGCACCAGTGAAGCGTCCTGATGCTCAAGCAGTTGCGCGAGTAACAGGTGCACGCGCAGCAGGCTGCTTTGCACGCCCTCATCGCCCACCTGCACACGAAACGGCAAGGTATTGATGTAAGGCCCCAGCGCGGCCTGTGTACGCTCATCCAGTTCGGCGCGCCCCAACAGAACGCTGCCGGTCACCACATCCTCGCAGCCCGACACGGCCGCGATCAGCAAGGCCCACGCCAAGTGATGAAAGGCGGCAGTCCCGACGTTCAAGCGCCGCACCGTGGCCTTCAGGCGCGCAGTGTTCGCTTCGTCCAGTACCACCGAGGCTTCCCGGGGTTCTTCGGCCCCCAGCGCGGACACCCCGAACGGATAGGCCGGTGTGTCGAAACCGGCCAGCAAGTCACGCCAGAAACCCTCGTCATCCGGCTTGGCCAGTGATTGCTCCACCCGCTTGCGAAACGCCAGCGACGGCGGTAAGTGCGCACCGTCGCCCTGCAACAACAGGCGGATTTCATCAAACATGATCATCATCGAGCGGTTGTCGTCGACGCTGTGGTGAATCCGCAGCAGCACCAGCCAGCGTTGGTTGACCGTGTCGTGCAGTACGCTCACATGAATCAGCGGGGCTGCGCCGAGGTCCAGGGCCACATCGTTGCGCTGCAGTTGCTCGTGCATGAACGCGCTGGCATCCCCTTCGCTACTCGAAAGCGTCAGCCACTCGACCGGCAGGCTGGCTCGTTTGAGCACCACTTGCACGGGGTCGCCAGGGAGGTCCCAGTAGAACGCGGTGCGCAGGATGTCATGACGGTCTATCACGGTTTGCAGGGCATCAAGAAAACCGTGCAGCAGCGCTTCTTCGGTCACAGCCCACAGTTGCGACATCAGGTAGGCATCGCCGCCTTCGCCGTTCAGGTGATGGAACAGGAACCCTTCCTGCAGCGGTGTGAGCGGGTAAATGTCCTGGATATTTTCATCGCCACCCGCAGTACGGGCCGCGATGGACGCGAGGTCCTGGCGGGTCAGGTTTACCAGGGCAAAGCGCTGGGTCGGCGCGGCGTCAAGCGCGGCTGTCGCCTCACAGGGCACCAGGCTTGCAGCCAGGGACTCGAGTGTATGCCCACGGAACAGCGTGCCCAGGTCCAGCGCGTAACCGCACCGACGCAGTCGCGTCACCCACTTGATCGCGAGCAGGGAGTGGCCGCCCCGGCCAAAGAAATTATCGTCCATCGACAGCGTGTCGGCAGTGCCCAGCACCTCTGCCAGGGTTTGGACCAGCACCTGCTCCTCGGGCGTACTGGCAAGGCGAGCGGAAGCCGCAACGTAGACCGGTGGCGGCAAGGCACGGCGATCCAGCTTACCGTTAGGGGTGATCGGCAGGCGCTCCAGCACCACAATGGCGCCCGGCACCATATGCTCGGGCAACGTCGTCGAGAGCTGTTCGCGCAGGATCGTGCCCTGCAGCACCTGTTGCGGCAGGCTCACCACATAACCCACCAACAGATGATGACCCGGCTGGTCCTCACGGTCGATCACGACAGCCTGGGCAACGCCAGGCTGCGCGGCCAGCACCGCTTCAATCTCGCCCAGCTCTATGCGCAACCCACGAATTTTCACCTGGGCATCCACGCGCCCCAGGAATATCAACGCGCCCTCGCCGCTCCAGCAGGCCAGGTCGCCGGTGCGGTACAGGCGCTCGGCGGGGCCGCCAAAGGGCGAGGCGACAAAACGCTCGGCGGTCAGCCCGGGCCGGTTGTGATAGCCGCGTCCCAAGCCCATGCCCGCGATGTACAACTCGCCCGGCACGTTGGGCGGCACCGGGCGCAGGCGTGCGTCGAGGACATAGATCCCGGTGTTCCAGATAGGTCGCCCGATGGGGATACTGGCGGCGTGGGCCTGTGCGAGCGGGTCATACGCCTGGAACGTCACGTCGACCGCCGCTTCAGTGGGGCCATAAAGATTGTGCAAGGCAGCGCGTTGACTGAGTGCAAAACGGCGCGCGATATCGCCGGACAGCGCTTCGCCGCTGACAAATACCTGCCTTAGCGGCAAGTCCCGGGTCAGTTGCTCATCCTGCAGGAACTCGCCGAGCATCGACGGTACGAAATGCAGGGTGTCGATCCGCTCGGAGCGGATCAGGCCGGCAAGGTAATCGGGATCACGATGCCCACCGGGGCGGGCGAGCACCAGCGTTGCGCCCACCATGAGCGGCCAGAAAAACTCCCAGACCGACACATCGAAACTGGCCGGTGTCTTTTGCAGCACGCGGCTGTTTTCGTCCAGCGCATAGGTGGCCTGCATCCAGCTCAGACGGTTGACAATCGCCTCGTGGGCGACAATCGCGCCTTTGGGACGCCCGGTAGACCCCGAGGTGTAGATCATGTAGGCCGGGTGACTCAAGCGTAATGCCCGGGTACGCTCAGCGTCTTGGGGGTCATGGTCCGGCATCTGCGCCAGGCGAGCCTGCAAGACCGGCTCGTCGAGCATCAGCATCGGGACGTCGCTGGCCACGGTCGAGAGGACACTGCCCGTGAGGGCGATCACCGCGCGAGGGCTGGCGTCACCGAGCATGTACGTCAGCCGCTCCAGCGGGTAATCGGGGTCCAGGGGCACATACGCCGCACCGCTCTTGAGCACGGCCAGCAGCCCGGTCACCAAGGCGGTGGAGCGAGGAACGCAAATGGCCACCCGATCCTCCGGCCCGATCCCAAGCGCGATCAGGTAATGGGCCAGACGGTTGGCCGACGCCGCGAGCGCGGCATAATCGAGTCGCTGCATCTCGAACACCAGCGCACAGGCACCGGGTGAACGCCGTGCCTGTTGATCGAGTAGTTCGGTCAGGGTATGGGTGGGCGCGGGCCCGCACAGATTGCGCGACGAAGACAGCACCTGCTGGCGCTGCTGCAAAGTCAGCAAGTCGATATCGCCGACGCGTTGCTGCAAGTCATCGGCCATGCGTTCAAGTAGGTGCAGGTACATCTGCGAGAAGCGTTCCATGGTCTGCGGATCGAACAGGTCGCACGCATATTCCACGCCACCCTCCAGCGCGTCCGCTGTTTCCACGAAGCCAACCGTCAGATCGAACTTGGTCGTGCCCAGATCCACCGGGCGTTCGCTCACCTGCAGGTGCGGCAGGTGCAACACCGCTTGCGAGCTGTTCTGCAGGGTCAACGTCACCTGTACCAGCGGCGCGTGGTTGCGCGCCCGTGGCGGGTTGAGCAGTTCCACCAGCAACTCGAACGGCAGGTCCTGGTTGGCATAGGCCCCGAGGCTGGTCTGGCGCACACGGTCGATCAATTGCGCAACGCTGGGGTCACCGCCAAGGTCGGTGCGCAACACCAGCATGTTGACGAAGAACCCCACCAGCTCATCCGCCGCACTGTCGGTACGCCCGGCAATCGGGCTGCCGATGGCGATGTCTTCGCCAGCGCCGAGCTTGCTCAGCAGCAACACCAGCCCCGCTTGAAGCACCATGAAAAGGCTGGCATCGCAGCGCCGGGCAAGGGCCTTTAGGCGCCGGTGCAAAGCCTGGGGCATTGCAACCGGCACAAAACCACCGCGATGGGACGACTCAAGCGGCCGCGGGTGGTCGGTAGGCAGCGCGATGCACGGTGCTAACCCGGCCAGCGCATCACGCCAGTAACGGGTCTGGCGAGCCAGCAACCCCTGCGGCTGGTTGTCACTCAACAGCTCGCGCTGCCACAGCGCGTAGTCGGCGTATTGCAACGCCAGCACCGGAAACACCGGTGACTGCCCTTGCAATCGTGCCGCGTAGGCCAGCGACAAATCGCGTAGCAGCGGCGTGAACGACCAGCCATCGGCGACGATATGGTGCAACTGGATCAACAACACATGGCTCTGTTGGTCCAGGCGCCACACATTGGCGCGCACAGGGATGTCACGGTGTAGCGCAAAGGGCCTGCTGGCCGCGTGTCGGAGTACCTCGGGCAACGTCGCAACGCTTGAATCGCCCCACTCAATCACCAGCCTTGCCGCGCTGTCCTGCGCGGCCAGCACCTGTTGATACGGCTCACCGTCATAAGACACAAACACGGTGCGCAGGCTTTCGTGACGGGCCAGAAGATCATCCATCGCAGCTTGCAAGGCCTTTGGGTCAAGCGCGCCGACAATCTCAAGGCACAGCGGGATGTTGTAGGTGGCGCTGGCACCTTCCACGCGGTCCAACAGCCACAGGCGCTGTTGCGCGAACGACAACGGCACACGCTCGGGGCGCTGCGCGGCTTGCAATGCAGGGCGCGGGATGTCGCAGGCGTGCTGCTGCAACCCGTCGATCAGCAGGGCCACCGTCGGCGCATCGAACAGCAGGCCAATCGGCAGTTCCAGGCCCAATGCGCCACGGATACGGCTGGCCAGGCGGGTTGCCAACAGCGAATGCCCACCCAACTCAAAGAAGTTGTCATCGATCGACACTTCAGCCAGGCCGAGTATTTCGGCGAACAGGCCCACCAGCACGCGTTCCTGTGCCGTGCGCGGTTGCCGCCCACCGCCACTGTCATAGCGCGGTGCGGGCAGCGCGCGTCGGTTGAGTTTGCCGTTGGGCAGCAGCGGCAAATGGTCGAGCACCACGATAGCCGAAGGCACCATATAGTCCGGCAACTGCTCGGCAAGGGCCGTGCGCATGGCCGAAGGGTCGAGCTTCATCGGCGTATTGGCATACACCGGCGGCGTGCCTGCGGGCTGCTCGCGATAGACCCCATGGGGCACGCTGGTAGCGTCCCCTTGCCAGAACAGCACCTCCAGGTATTCAACGGCGTCGCAGGCCCGGGTGACCGCGACCCGGTAGCCCAAAGACTCGCCCAGCAGGTGGAACGCATCCACATCAGGCACCCCGTCCGGGCTCGCCTCACGGGCATGAAGATCGACCAGCGCCATCAATTGCAGATCGGCTTGCAGGCGCGTGTCGGGCACGCGCGTCAGGCGCAATTGCGCGGGCCCTGCGTGCAGCAAATGATCGTGCAAGCGGCCGATACCGTCGACGTCCTGGCCCCAGGTGAGTGTGGGCGCATGCTCCAGGGAAACCGTCGCCACGGGCGCCTTGTGCAGTTTGACGTCGTAGCGGTAGCTGTTCAGTTCGTTGACGTGCGCACCGCGTTTCACCTGGATATCGACCGCGCCCAATTCGGCAAAACGCGTGGTCAGGTGGGTGAAGAACTCAGGCGCCAGAAGCAGTTCCTTCTCGGTATGGATCGTCTTTTCTACCTGTTGCACCAGCGTTTTTCCGCGGTGTGCGGGGTCGGCCTTGTGCCACTGAGTGGCGCAAGAGAAGCAACGCAGCAAATGCAGGTTGCGCACGTCACCGATAAACACCGTGCCCCCGGGGACCAGGGTGTGCAAGGCCAGGCCGATGACGTCGGCCAGGTAGTCCATGCTCGGGAAGTACTGCACGACCGAGTTGATGACCACGACGTCGAAAAAACCTGTCGGCAGGCTGTCCTGGACGTGGGCAGGCTGCGTGCGCAGCTCGACGATACCCGCCAGGTCCTCCTGAAGCGCAACGCGCTTGCGCAGGGTCGCGATGGTTTCAGCGGAAAAGTCCGTGGCCCAATAGGCTTCGCAGTTGCCGGCGAGCTGCGACAGCAGCAGGCCCGACCCTACACCGATCTCCAGGACCCGGCTGGGTGCCAGCTCCCGGATGCGCGTCACCGTCGCCTCGCGCCAGGCGTGCATGTCCTGCGCGGGGATCGGCTTGCCGGTATAGCTGCTGGTCCAACCGTCGAAGTTTTCGCCGAACACTTCAGAGTCGGAGTCGTCGTAGAGCGATTCGTAGAACTCACGCCATTGCTCGACCTGACTGATTTCATGGTTGGCGTCCCGGGCCACATCGCCCTTGGCCGCAACCACATACGCCACCAGGTGCGGTTGCCCCGGCTGGTCCTCACGGACCATGGCGGCGACTTGGCCAACCCCGGCCTGATGACGCAGGACGGCTTCGACTTCGGTGGTTTCGATGCGAAAACCGCGCAATTTGACCTGCTCGTCGGTGCGTCCCAGAAACTGGAGCGTGCCGTCTGCCTGGCGCCCTACCCGGTCACCGGTGCGGTACAACCGCGAGCCCGGTGGGCCGAAGGGGTTGGCCACAAACGCACTCGCCGTGAGCCCGGCCTGCCCAAGGTAACCCCGGGCCAAGCCATGGCCTGCGACGTAGAGTTCGCCCGCAACATCGGGCGGTACGGGGCGAAGCTGTTCGTCCAGGACATACAGCTGTGCATTCCAGATGGGCAGGCCGATGGGCACATGCGGCCCCTCATCGCTCACCTGCCAGGTATGGCTGCTGGTCTGGATCGTGGTTTCGGTAGGCCCATACAAATTCACCAGGTGTATGCCATAGCGCTCGTGCATCTGTTTGGCCAAGCGCATGGGCAACGGCTCCCCGCCCAGGAACACCTGGCGCAGCGCGGTGAGCGACGCAGGCAATACCGCCAGCATGGCGTCGAGCATCGACGGCACAAATTGCGCCACGCTAATCTGCCGTCGGCTCACGAAGTTAGCCAACTGCTCCATGTCCCGAACGATACCGGTCGGTGCCAGAACCATCCGCGCCCCGGTTATCAGCGGGAGCCAGAACTCCCAGGCGGCCGCATCAAAGTTGATCGAGGTACGCGCCAATACCCGGTCGCTAGCGTCGAGCGGGTATTGGGCGGCCATCCACTGCATGTGGTTGACCGCCTCGGCATGAGCCACCACCACCCCTTTGGGTCGGCCCGACGAGCCGGAGGTATAGATGATGTACGCCGGGTTGCTCGAACCGACCTGCCGCACTCGGTCACTGTCGCTCAGGTCGGCTATGCCATACCCGGCAAGGCGCTCAGTGAGTGCCGCTTCGTCGAGATTGATGCGCAGGCATCCAGGTGGCAGTGTCAGGGCGGCGCCCACCGTGCACAGCACGGCGCGAGGGGCGCTGTCGTCAAGCATGAGCGCCAGACGATCCTTGGGGTAATCCGGGTCAAGGGGCAAGTAGGCGGCGCCACACTTGCTCACCCCCAACAACGCCACGGCCAGCATCGCATCGCGAGGCAAGGCAATCGCCACACTGTCTTCGGCACCGATCCCCTGGGCCGCAAGGTGCCGTGCCAGTTGGTTAGCCCTGGCGTTCAATGTGCGGAACGAAAGAACATCGTCGCCAGCTTCTACGGCGGGCGCCTCGGGGCTGCGCAAAACCTGTGCCTGGAACAACCCGTGCAAACAGCCGTCCTGCACTTCGTGTGCCGTGTCGTTCCATTTCAAGAGGGCTTCGCCACGCTCTTGGGGCGAGAGAATATCGATGCGGTCGATCGATGCCTCGGGCTGCCCCGTCATGGCATCGAGCACCAGGATCAGACGGTCCAGCATCCGTTGGACGCTGGCAGCGTCATACACATCGCTGGCGTATTCGATAAAACCGTCCAGCGTGTCGCCGTCTTCCGTCAGGTGCACGCTTAAATCGAATTTGGCGGTGCCGGTATCGATAGCGATCTCGCGGGCGTGCAGCCCCTTGAAGTCCGGCGTGGCAACCGCGGTATTGTGCAGCGCCAGGGTGACTTGCACCAACGGATGATAGGCCTGCGAGCGAACCGGGTTGAGCGCTTCGACCAGTTGCTCGAAAGGCAAGTCCTGATGGGCATAGGCCCCCAGGCTGCTCTGGCGCACCCGCCGCACCAACTCGATAGCGCTGGGGCCTGCGCTGAGGTCGACCCGCATGATCAGGGTATTGACGAAGAACCCTACCAGGTCCTCCAGCGCCTGGTCGGTACGCCCGGCAATGGGGCTGCCTATGGCGATGTCATCTCCGGCACCGAGCTTGCCAAGCAAGGTCGCCAAGCCTGCCTGCAAGACCATGTAAAGGCTCGCCTCACAGGTATTGGCCAAGGACCTCAGGCGGGCCACGCGGTCGGCAGGCAGCCTGAAGGTCAGCACATCGCCTCGGTAGCTCGATTGGGCCGGACGCGGTCGGTCCGTGGGCAGGCGAATGCATTCGGGCAGACCTGCCAGCGCCTGTTGCCAGTAGGCCATTTGTTGCGAAAGCAGGCTCTGGGGGTGGCTCGCGTCGCCCAGGTGCTCGCGTTGCCACAGGGTATAGTCGGCGTACTGCACCGGCAACGGCGCCAACGCCGGTGCATCGGCGTCCAGCCGGCAGGCATAGGCCGCGCCGAGGTCGTGTACCAGCGGAGCGATCGACCAGCCGTCCGAAGCGATATGGTGGATCAACAACAGCAGCACGTGCTGGTCTGCCGCCAGTTTGAACAGCGCGGCCCGAATGGGAATTTCCCTGTCGAGCTCGAATGTCTGGCAGCTCCAGGCCTGCAGCTGTTGCTGCACGTCGTGGGCGGTTGCTTGCAGGTGCACCAGCGAGACTTGCGCACGCGGATCATCCACCGCCAGCACTTGCTGGTAAGGGGTGTTGTCATGGTCGGGAAACAACGTCCGCAGGCTTTCATGCCGCGCCACGAGATCACCGACCGCATGGCCGATGGCGGCCAGGTCGAGCGTACCCGTCAGGTGCAAGGCCAGGGGCATATTGTACGTCGCGCTAGCGCCTTCCAGGCGATAGAGGAACCACAGGCGTTGCTGTGCAAAGGACAGCGGCAACCGGCCTTCCCGTCGCTGCGCCACCAGGGCAACCCGTCGGGAGCCCGGGGTGGCGCTCGCCAGCCGCTCGCACAGGCTGGCAACGGTCGGCGCATGAAACAGCGCATCGACGTTCAGTTCTACCGAGAGCACACTGCGCACGCGCGCCACCAGGCGTGTCGCCAGCAACGAATGCCCGCCCAGCTCGAAGAAGTTGTCATCAATGCCCACCCGCTCCAGCCCCAGCACCTTGCAGAACAGGCTGCACAGCAGCGCCTCCTGTGGGGTGCGCGGCGCGCGGCTTTGCACGCAGACGAAGTCCGGCACCGGCAACGCGCGGTGGTCCAATTTGCCATTCGCCGTCAGTGGCAGGGCTTGCAGTGAGACGTAAGCGGCTGGGCGCAGGTAATCGGGCAGTTCGGCAGCCAGGGCACGCCGCAAGGTTTCGATATCGGCTTGCGCCGCGCTGATCAGGTAGGCAACCAATTGGCGATTGCCCGGAACATCCTCGCGAACGACGACCTTGCTGCGTGGATAACCGTGCCGGGCAATGGCCGCCTCGATCTCGCCGGGCTCGATGCGGAACCCGCGCAACTTGACCTGATCATCGATGCGCCCGAGGTACTCGACCTGGCCATCGTCAACACGGCGTACCAGGTCACCCGTGCGGTACATACGCTCGCCCGCAAAAAACGGATCGGCGACAAAACGCTGGGAGGTCAGGCCCGGGCGCAGGAAGTAACCGTTGGCCAGGGGGGCGCCCGCCACGTAGAGCTCGCCGGCAACCCCCTTCGGCACGAGTTGCAGCAGGCTGTCGAGGACATACAACCGCGTGTTCCAGATAGCCTCGCCGATCGGTGCAGAACCGCGTGGGTCCCATTGGTCAACGTGTTCGGCCAGGGTATGCGCGGTGACCACATGGGTTTCCGTCGGGCCATAGTGATTGTGCAAGCGGCGCCCGGGCGCGCAGCGATACCAGTCACGCAGGGCCTGGCTGACCTGCAGCGCTTCACCGGCCTGGGCAATATCGACCAGTGCGGGCAAGGCCAACCCTTGCTCCTCGGCGGCTTCGCGTATCGCCTCGATCACCAGGTTGGGCGCATAGAGCTGTTGCACGCCGCTGCGCTCCATCCAGAGCGCGAGGCTCGCCGGGTCGCGCTGGACGTCACGACGTGGGACGGCCAAGGTCTTGCCGTGCAGCACTGTAGACAGAATCTCTTGCGCCGACACATCGAAGCTCAGCGCGGTGAATTGAGCGACCACCGTGGCGCGATCGCTTGAAAACGTCGCGTGATGCCATGCCATCAGGTTAACGAGTGCGGCCTGTGACATTTCTACCGCTTTGGGCCGCCCGGTCGAGCCGGAGGTGTACATCACGTAAGCGGGGTGACGCCGGTCGAGTGTGGCCAGACGGTCGCTGTCATCGGGGTTATGTTCGGCAAAGCAGGCATCGGCGGCATCGTCCCACAGCAGTCGGGGCGCACTGTTGGGCAGGGCAATATCCGGATGGGTGATGACCTGGCACGGGGCGCCGTCTTCGAGCATGTACGCCAGCCGCTCGGCGGGATAATCAACGTCAAGCGGCAGGTAGGCCGCGCCAGACTTGAGCACGGCCATCAGCGCAACCACCATTTCCAGGGACCGTGGCAGCGCAATTGCCACGCGCTCGCCAGGGCACGCACCCAGGCTGATCAGCCGGTGCGCCAGGCGGTTGGCCCGCGTGTTGAGTGCCGCATAGCTGCACGATTGACCGTCAAACATCACGGCGGTCTGCGTGGGCGTGCGTGCTACCTGGCGTTCGAAGCGGGCGGCCAACGTGGCGCCCTCTTCGTCGGCCGGTAATGGGAGCGGCAATGCCAGCAGCGCCTGGCGCTCCTGCTGCGGCAACACCGGTAAGCGGTTGATCAGGCGATGCGGAGCGTTTTCCAGCGCGTCGGCCAAGCCGCTCAACGCCTCCTGCAAATAGCGGCACAGCCGCATCGGGTCCAGCGGGTCAATTGCTTGGGCCGTCAAGCTCAGCGCTTGGCCATCGTCTTCCACCGACATGAGGATTGGATAGTTGGTCCTTTCGCGCGTGCCCTGCCACTCGATGCCCGGCAAGGCTGCGCCTGCGGCCCCGGTTTTAAGGCTGTTGTGGCGATAGTTGAACAGGGCCGTGAACAGCGGTTGCTGCGCCGTGATACCACTGCAATTCTGAGCCAGCGCCAACGAGGCATGTTCGTGATTGAGTAGCTGCGCCAGTTGCGTGTGCGTGTGATACACGCCGTCCAGGCAGTTGACGTCGGCGAGGTCCAAGCGCAGCGGCAAGGTGTTGATGAACAACCCCAAGGTGCGGTCGGCATCGCTGCCCGCCTGCAAGCGACCGAACAACACGGTGCCGAACACCACCGGCCCCTGTTGGCCGCTGGTCACGGCAACGACCCGCCCCCATGCCAGGTGGCACAGGCTGGCGACACTGACGCCCAGTTGCTGTGCCTGTGCCCGCAGGCGCTGGTTCAACGACGGGGGCAGTGGCAGGTGCGCTTCGCTGGCATTGTGACCTGTGCCCTTGAGATCGGTGTAACCGAAGGGGGCGGTGGTTTGATCGATGCTCGCCAGTTGCGCCTCGAAATAGCGCCGGTCTGTATCGCCCTGGCTCGCGGCACGCGCCTGGCCGATCAACTGGCGGAACGCACCCGGCGTGGCAAGGCCCTCAGCGTTGCCGGTCAGTATGTCGCGGATTTCGTCATGGGTGATCTCCACCGTAGCGTGGTCGCCGATCAGGTGGTGTTGCAGTTCGTGGAGCACCCAGCGCCCATCAGCGGGGTCTTGTGCGATGTACAGCTGGATCAGCGGCGCCTGGTCCAGGCGCATACGCGCGTCGGGGCGGTCGATCAGGCGCGACAATTGCTCGCAGGCCGAGCCTGCCTGCGGCTCGAGCTCGATTTGCTGCACGGGCACGCGGGCCTCGCGCCACACCACTTGCACCGGGGCGGACAAGCCCTCCCAGAGAAAGGAGGTGCGCAGGATGTCGTGACGGTCCACGACGTGCTGCATGGCGGCCACGTAGCGGTCCAGCAAGTCGCGGTCTGCAAACACGGTCTGGCTGGAAATCAGGTAGGGGTCGCCATCGGTGTGCAGCAGATGGTGGAACAAAATGCCTTCCTGCAACGGCGAAAGGCTGTAGATGTCCTGGATGTTCGCCACCCCGCCTGGCACGTGCTCGACCACACGGTCGATACCGTCCTGGTCGAGGTCCGCCAGGGGCAACAGGTGTGGGGTCAAGTGCAGCGTCTGCGGGGTAATCGCGTTATCCGCAACCGCCACATCGTTGGCCGTGGCGAATGTCGCAGCCAGGTCCATCAGGACCGGCGTGGTGAACAACCCCTGTACGTCGATGCCCAGGCCCAGGCGGCGCAGGCGTTCTATCAGCGTAATGGCGTGCAGCGAGTGGCCGCCCAAGCGGAAAAAGTTATCCTGGCGGCCCACCTGCGCGATGCCGAGAATATCGCTCCACAACCCGGCCAGCATTCGCTCCATCGCACCAACCGGCGCGGCATAGGCATGACGGACCCATGCGTAACCATCGGGCTCGGGCAAGGCCTTGCGGTCGATTTTGCCATTGGCGGTCAGCGGCAGGCGTGCCAGCGTCACGTAGGCAGTGGGAACCATATAGTCGGGCAGGCGCTGCGCCAGGTAAGCGCGGCAATCCGCGGCCAGGTGGGCCCCCGCCTCGCCCTCGGCACACACGATATAGGCAATCAGTTGCCGGTCTCCCGAGGCCGCCTCGTGCACCTGCACCGTGGCATCGACCAGGCCAGGGTAGCGGGCCAGGTGGCCTTCGATTTCGCCAGGCTCGATGCGAAACCCGCGGATCTTCACCTGCTCATCGTTACGCCCCAGGAACACCAACCGGCTATCCGGCAGGTAACAAGCCAGGTCGCCCGTACGGTACATCCGAGCTCCTGGCTCCTCGCTGAAGGGATCGGCGACAAAACTGGCCTGCGTCAGCGCCGGGCGGTTGAGATAACCACGGGCAACGCCTCTACCACCGATGTACAGCTCACCCGTGACGCCTTGGGGCACAGGCTGGCCGCAGGCGTCCAGCAGGTAGATACGGACTTGCGGTAACGGTCGGCCAATCGCATCAATTGGCTCTTGGCGCAGGACCGGGCAATGGAGTGTCGCCGTGACGGTGGCTTCCGTCGGCCCGTAGCAGTTGGCCAGAACCGGCCCGGCGGGGACACGCTCCAGCCACTGGCGCAGGGCATGGGCAGGCACGGCTTCGCCGCTGACGCAGATCACGCGCAGCGTGGCGGGTGGCCGCGGATCCTTTGCCAATTGCAGCCAGAATTGGACGGGCAAGTCGAGGTAGGTGATGCCCTCACGCTCACACAGCTGCCAGAAACCCTCGGCACTGGTCAGCCAGTCGTCGGTGCGCAAGACCAGGCGTGCACCGCTGGCCAGCGCGCCGAATATCTCGACCAGGGAAACGTCGAACGCAAGGTTGCAGAACTGCAACACGCGATCATCTCTGCCCCATTGCCACTGCGCCTGAAGTGCGCGGATCTGATGCACAATCTGGCGGTGCTCGACCATGACGCCTTTGGGCTGCCCCGTCGATCCCGAGGTGTAAATGACATAGGCCAAACACGACGGGTTCAGGTTTTGCACGCGCGTAATACGCGGGCTGGCCGGCGCTTTTTGCACCGTCCAGGGTTCGAGGGCCAGGTGGTGCTCGCTCTCGCCGAGGGCGGCCAGGCCTGCTTGATCCACGAGCACAAGCGCTGGCGAGGCGTCGTCGATGATTTGCTTCAGTCGTTCCTGGGGCAGTGATGCAGGCAGTGGCAGATAGGCCCCACCGGCTTTCATTATCGCCAGCAGGCCGACGAGCATCGCCGGGCTGCGCTGGGTACACACCGCCACCCGGTCGTCGATCTGGATGCCACGGGTAATCAACTGATGGGCAAGATGGTTGGACAACGCGTCCAGCTCGCCATACGTGAGGCACTTGCCGTCCTGGGTCACCGCCACGGCATCCGGACGCGACCTCGCGTGTTGCTCGAAAAGCTCGTGCAGGCAACGGTCGTCACCGCAAAGCGCATCGGCCTCGTTCCAGGTGTGCACCAAGCGCGTACGCTCGGGCACCGTCAACAGGTTCAGTTCTACGGCTGGCAGCAAAGGCGTGTGCGCCGCTGATGCCAGTAGCGCGTCGACATGCCCCGCCATATTGTCCATCAGCGATTGCGCCACCCGCGCCGCGTCGTAATGCCAGCGGTGGCGGCCATTCGGTGCATCGATCTGGAGGGTGATCAGGGCGCTGCACGTGTGAGCAGGCGCGTTGCCGGTGAAGTCGACCGCATAGGCCCAGGGTTGCTGTTGAAACAGCAAGGCGGCCTCACGCAATTCGGGAATACGGCCCAGCACATCCCATGGGAATGTCAGGCGCCCAGCCAGGCATTCGCGCTCTTCATTCAAGGCCCTGAATACGTGTTGAAACGGGCGCGTGAGGTCAACCTGCAGCTCCATCGGCACGTTGGGGGCAAACAGGTGCGTGGCGTGGCTCCAGGCATCGGGGAGCTTGGCAGGCCAGCCGATTTGCAACGTGGTGGCGCCTGTCAGGCGCGCGAGGTAAATCATCCATGCCCCCAGCAGTTCATCCGTTTGCGGGGAGTGCGACCAATCCGTCACTTGCCAGTCGCCCTCGGGCGAGGCCGACGGGGGCGCGGCAAACGGGGTGCTGGTGTGCTCCAGCCGCCCGAGGCGCTCGATCCAAAAGGCCTCGTGGGCCGCAATCGACTCATGGGCGCTTCTCAGCGACACGGCGCTGTCGCCGTCAAGGCTGGGCAAGCGGTCCCCCACTTTCAGGCCGCGCTGTTGCGCGTGGTGTTGCGCATCGGCCGACGTGTTGCCCAGCCCTTGCAGGTCACGGACGATGACGTCGACGTCCGCCGTCGCTATGCGCCAGCCTTGCGGATCAATCTGGAGCAACGTACCCGGTGGCTGGCAGGAACGGTCGTGGGTGACGTCCAGGCGGGCGACCCATAACACGTCATCGGCCAACAGCAGTTTGGCGCGGGCCAGCGGGTTACGGTGGTAGGGGCCGAAGTCCAACGCCCTGACCAGGGCCGACAATACCGTTGCAGGCTGGTGCCATTGCAGGCAACCCGCGGCGTCGGGCCGACGATAACGGCCAAAGAAGTGGCGCTGCGTCAGGTCCTGAGGGCGCGACTCGACCGTGTCATGCACGAGCGCGTCAAACAGGTGGACGAACCCTTCACGGGCAGCCTGATAGCACTTGAGGTTAAGGGACAGCGCGGTGTCGTCGGCCCCCATCTCCACCGGGATCTGGACCACGATATCGCCCTTGTCCACCCCGCTGACAATGCAGTGCCAGCTAATCCCGTGGGCCGTCTCCCCTGCCAGGAGCGCCCAGGACGTGGCATGAGAACCGGCGTACCGCGGCAACAGGGCGTCGTGGTAGTTGTAGGTGCCCTGGGGGAAGCCACTCAGGATTGCATCGGGAATGATCAACGGGTTGTCGATCGAGAACAAACAGTCCACCGCCTCTGTGGCCAGTACCTGCGTCAGTTCATCCCACGAATGGGTACAAGCCACGTCGTGCGCCGCCGACCATTGCGCAAGAAAATCGTCGGCGGCCAATACGACCCGCAACGAGCCTCCGGTGTCCAGCACATGCTGCGCACAGGCGGCGGCAATGGTGCCACTGCCGACAATCACACAGGACAACGCGCGATGAGCGCGGGTTTTCTCGGCACGCACACTTTTGAAGGTAGCTACTGGACTCGACAACGGCATGGCAATGGTGTCTCGACAGGTCAGAGGGGGGTCGACGCGGCTGATTTTTTTACAGGCACGACATAAGTGTCGCCAGGGGTGGCGCTGCTGAAAGACGTGGAGTTAAAACAAGTTGGATCGCGCTAAAAAACAGTGTTGCAAGAGGGGAAACGACCCCGACTGCACTCGCCATACCGGCTCTCTTAACAGATGCGTTAATGAATAGACAGTTGCTTTTTGCATGAAGCGAAAGTGTGACAGGACAGCAAGCTAGAATAACACCGTAGCGCCGCTCATATAATTAGAGCAAACACTCTTATTAATATGCCCAGGGACGCTTATTTAATAGGCCTTTAACTCGATAAGTGCGCGACGATACTATCGCCCCCTTACAAAGGCAACCCCTAGTACTGACAGGTTATAACCTGGCTGGAGCATGGCAGAATAATGGCTTTGGCCATAAAAAGGTCAAATTATTGCCAGCATCGAAACAGTCGATCTGGATCCCATACTGATCCATTACCGGGACAGGCTGATAATTCAATGCCTACAAACCCCTGGGCGGGATCTAGTTGCAATGTATATGTAAAGCAGGCAGCGCGATTTATTGCAGTGCTTGCATCAATACAACACGTCCGCACGGAGGTTTGAAGCTATCGTCATACCGATCATATTGACGCGTTCAATAAAACCGAATAACGAGGGGCGAATTGTTATTTTCGCAAAGCAAACTTTATTGCGGCACACGCCCACTGCACCTAATTATTAAACCGGGCACGCAAAGTCTGACGGGGCCAAAAACGCGTCGCGCACGGTATCCAGAATCTCTTGAGACAACCCCTCGTCCGAGACTGCCCTGGCCAGCCCGATGGCCCCCACCATCGCGCTGAACAGCACGATCGCTTCGGCGCGTTTCGCGTGGTCTTCACTGCCCAGCAAATGGGCGATGCCGTCAATATTGGCCTGCAGTTTCTGGGTATACAGGTCACGGGCACCCGCCTCGCTGCGCCCGATATCGTTGACCAGTGCGCCCACCGCGCAGCCTGCGCCCGGCGTATCCCGGTGTTCGGTGCTCAGGTACTGCGTAAGCAATGTTTCAAGGGTTCTGCGCGGGGTCGCCTTGGAGCGGTTGAAGGCAGCCGTGAGCGCCTCGCCGACCAACTGCTCCCTGGAGTCGAAATGTTTGTAGAAACCGCCGTGGGTCAGCCCGGCTTCTTTCATCAGGTCGGCGATGCTGACGCCTTCCAGGCCCCGCTCGCAAAAGCGCTGCGCGGCGATGTTGACCACACGTTCGTGGGTGGCCTGTTTGCTGGCCCGCGAGTGTCCCATGGCTTTGACCTTTTACGTGAATTCGGGCCGGATGATAGCACCCGGCCCGTGGCCCGGTTACCAGGCTTCGCCGTAAGGCCTGACTTCGCTGTTGAACGACCAGGCGCCCTTGGGCTGTCGGATCAAATGTGACACCTCGGCGGCGATGTCGGCCGGCTGGATGAAAAAGTCGTCGGCGGCGTCCGGCAGCATCTTGCGTGTCCACTCCACGTCGATCACCGCGTCAATCACCAGATAAGCCACGTGCACGCCTTTAGGCCCGACTTCGCGCGCAATCGATTCGCACAAAATACGCTGGGCCGCCTTGGTCGGCGCAAACCCGGCAAACCGGCTTTTACCGCGCAGCGCCGAGGTATTGCCGGTGACGATAATCGCGCCCGCGCCCTTCTCTACCATGGCCGGTGCCAGCCGTTGCGCCAGTTGCAGCAGGGCCATGACATTGGTCTGGAAGTTAGCCTCCAGCACCGACGGTTCAACCTCCAGAAAGGTGCCAAACGCCCCGCCCACGGCGTTGTGTACCAGCACGTCGGCATGGCCCAGGTGACGCTCAATCAGGTCCAGGGCGTTGTTCAGTTGGGACGCGTCAGTGACGTCCGCCGCAAAGGCTGCGGTGTGCGGCACGGCGGCAGACAGTTGCGCCAGGCGCTCGGCATTGCGGGCAATCATTGCCACGGTGAAGCCGTCTTCCACCAAACGCCGGACGATGGCCGTCCCGGTGCCCGGGCCTACGCCGGTCACGATTGCCAGTTTTCGATCGCTCATGTCACACCTCTTTGCTGGTTTTCAAGGCTGCACGCACCTGCTCAAGCCGGTCGTTGCCGAAAAACAGTTCGTCATCGACAAAAAACGACGGCACGCCAAACACGCCGCGCGTGGCGGCGGAGTCGTTGTGGGCGGCAAGTTGCTCTCGGATCGCTGCCGTGTCGGCGAGTTGCCACAGATCGACATCCAACTGCGCGGCGCGCAAGAACTCACGGCGCCCGTCGGCACGGGTCAACTCGGCATTGTTGGTCCAGACCGCGTCGAACAGCGCCTTATGGGCGGTGTCGAACACCCCTGCCTGCTGCGCCGCCAGGCCTGCGCGGACGAGTAAGGAGCCCTCGATTTCACCCGCTCCCAGCGCCTGAAATAACGCGGTATTGATGCTCAGCGGCACCTGATAGTGCGCCGCCCAACGGGCGATATCCCGCCGTGCGTATTGCAATTTGGCCGGGCTGGCGCTGGACGGCTGGTTATTGACGGCCTTCATCACCGCCAGCGTGTCGATCAAGAAATACTCGACCGGGTGTTCCAGCGTTGCCAGCCGTAGGTTGGCCAGGTAGGCGTAGGGGCTGCGGTAATCGAACACAAACTCAAGCTTCATGGGTGGACCCTTTGGGTGCTTGCACAGAAACAGGACAAAATCTGGATGACAGTTGTAATCCAAACTGGATGTCGAGTGCAATCCAAAAAGCCCACCGGCATCAACCGCCCTTCGCCGCCTCCCGCCGCGCGCTGCGCTCCTGGGCGTAGGCCTCACTGTGTTTGCTGACCAGGTCTGCCCGGCGCAACGGCTGCCCGCAATGCGCGCACAACGGACCCAGCCCGGCCGGTTGGCCGCAGGGTGTGTGGGTGTACTGCACCGCCAGGCTTTCCTGCGGCGACTTGCACCACGCCTCGCCCCAGCCACGCAACGCCAGGATGACGTCGTAGAACGCTTCGCCCTTGGGCGTCAGGTGGTACTCGTGGCGCAACGGCCGCTCGCTGTAGGGGCGCCGGGTAATCAGCCCGTCCGCTTCTAAACTCTTCAAACGCGCAGCGATCATCTGCGGTGTGCCGCCTGTCTGGACCTGGATCTCATCAAACCGATGGTTGCCCATGAACAGCTCGCGCAACACCAGCAGGGTCCAGCTGTTTCCCACGATCGCCTCGGCCCGGGAAATCGGGCACAGCGTTGGAGGCGCACTTTTTTTCAATGACATGCAAACCTTGCCTCTCGAAAGTTACTATGATTATCATATCTAAACACCCTCAAGGCAACCTTCCTTCAACCGCTCTGGAGATTTCCACATGTCGATCACCGCTTACCCCCTCGACCGCACCGCTTATTTGCTGGTAGACCCGTACAACGATTTCTTGTCCGAAGGCGGCAAGGTCTACCCCTTTATCGAACCGATCGCCCACCAGGTTCACCTGCTCGACAACCTGCGCGCCCTGGATAAAAGCGTGCGGGCGCTGGGCATTCAGGTCGCGATTGTACCCCACCGCCGTTGGGAGAAAGGCGACTACGACAACTGGAGCCACCCCAGCCCCACCCAGTGCAAAGTCCAGCACATGCACCACTTTGCCCGTGGCGAATGGGGCGGCGAGTGGCACCCGGACTTCGCGCCCAAAGACGGCGACATCATCGCGTCGGAGCACTGGGGTTCGAGCGGCTTTGCCAACACCGATTTGGACTTTCGCCTCAAGCAGCAAGGCATCACCCACGTGATCATCGTCGGTCTGCTGGCCAACACCTGCATTGAAGCCACCGCCCGCTACGCCGTGGAACTGGGCTACCACGTGACCCTGGTGCGTGACGCCACCGCCGCCCTGAACCCGGAACTGATGCACGCCGCGCACCACCTCAACGGGCCGACCTTCGCCCATTCGATTGTTGACACCCAAGACCTGATCACCACCCTGGAGCGCCGTTAATGCAACTCACTGGCACGCTGTTGATTGGCAACACGGACGCGGTGGCCACCGAGGGCACGATGAAAGCCCTCAACCCCGCCACCCATCAACTGATCGAACCCGACTTTGCGCTGGGCAACGCCGCCACCGTCAACGCCGCTGCACGCCTTGCCGAAGCGGCGTTCGACAGCTACAGCCACAGTTCGCTGGCCAAGCGCGCCGCGTTTCTGGAGGGCATCGCCGATAATCTCGACGCGATCCGTCAGCCACTGGCCGCCCGGGCCGCCCTGGAAACCGGCATTGCCCAGGCACAACTCGAAGGCGAGGCGGCCCGTGCGGCCACCCAGTTCCGCCAGTTTGCCGACGTGGTGCGCAAAGGGCATTTTTTGCAGCTCTCGATAGACCCCGCGCAACCCGAGCGCCAACCCCGCCCCCGGATGGACCACCGCCTGCAAAAAATGGCGATCGGCCCGGTCGCCATCTTTGGCGCCAGCAACTTTCCCATCGCCTATTCTGTGGCCGGTGGCGACACTGCTTCGGCACTGGCCTCGGGCGCCCCGGTCATTTTGAAAGCCCACAATGCACACCCGGGCGCTTCAGAGCTGCAGGCCCGGGCGATCCGCAAGGCGGTCCAGGATCACGGCCTGCACGAGGGGGTGTTTTCGATGGTGCGCGGCGAGGGCAACGCGATCGGTGAAGCGCTGGTGGACCACCCGCTGATCAAAGCCGTCACCTTTACCGGCTCTGAGCACGGCGGCATGGCCCTTTATCGGCGTGCTCAACGGCGGCCCGACCCCATCCCGGTGTTTACCGAAATGACCAGCGTCAACCCCACGTTCATCCTGCCCCATGCCCTGGCGGCCAATGGCGCGGTGATTGGCGACGGATTTATCGAACGCATGCTGGTCAACGTCGGGCAAGCCTGCCTTAAGCCCGCCATTCTGATCGCCATAGAAGGCGCAGGTTTTGAAGCGTTGCGCACGGCCATGACAGCGCGTGTCAACCAGGCGCAGGCGCGCACCCTGCTCACTCCAGGTATCCACGCGGCCTATCAGCACGCCCTGACCCGCCTGGCGGACGCGGGCGCAACGCCGATTGCACAAGGCCTGGCCGCTCACGCCAGCGTCGAGGGGCAAGCCCTGTTGCTGGAAGTTCAAGGCCACGCCTTTTTGGACGACAGCGCATTGGCCCAGGAAGCGTTCGGCCCCGCCGCCTTGCTGGTGAGCGTGCGCGACGAGGACGAAATGCTCGCTGTCGCCCGCTCGTTCCAAGGCCAGCTCAGCGCGGCCATGCACCTGGAAACCGACGACCTGCCCGCCGCGCGCCGCTTGTTGCCGATTCTGGAGCGGCGCACCGGGCGCATCGTCGTCAATGCGTTTGCCCACCCCCAGGAAGTGTCTTTTGCCGCAATTCATGGCGGGCCGTTCCCGGCCACCTCAGACAGCCGTTTCACGTCGGTCGGCATGACCGCCATCGAACGTTTCCTGCGCCCGGTGTGCTACCAGGGCTTTCCGGATGCGTTGCTGCCAGAGGCCTTGCAAGCGAGCAATCCGCTGGCACTTACGCGTCGGGGGGACGGCCAGTAACGCTTCAGTTTTTCTGAAACCTGGCGGCCAAACTATCCAATTGTCCGGCGGCGGTGACACCCCTAGGCTCAAGGCTCCGTTTGAAAACCTTGCTCTGGAGATCGCAGTAATGAGTCAGAAAAAAGCCTATGCCGTGCTCGGGTGTGTCCTGTCGCTGGCGCTTGCGCAAGGCGCCCATGCCGCCACGCCATCGGCACCGTTGCTGGGCACCTGGACGCTCACCGCGTCAGACAACGTCAACCCGGACGGCAGCCGGATCCACCTGTACGGCGATGATCCCCAAGGCACCTTGAACTTCGATGCCACCGGCCACTATTCCCTGCAAATCATGAGCAAGGTGCGTCCCAAGTTCGCCGCCAACGACAAGAGCAAGGGCACGCCCGAAGAGTACCGGGCCAGCGTAGTGGGCACCCAGTGCCATTTCGGCACGTACACCATCAACGAGCAGGACCACAGCATCACGATGCACGTCGAACACGCCACCTACGCCAACTGGGAAGGGGCGGACCTTAAGTGGCCGTACACCGTGGACGGCGAGCACGCCACGTTCATCGTTCCGCACCCGTCTATCGGCGGTCCGGGCGTGTACGGCGAAATCGCCTACGTGCGCACGCATTAATCATGAGTGAACCCCATGCCCATTGACCTTGATATGGATGTACTGCGCACCCTGATTGCGGCGCAGAACCTTGGGGCGTTGAACCGTGCGGCTGACCAGGTCGGAAGATCCCAATCAGCCGTCACCCAACAAGTGCGCAAGCTGGAAGACCGCCTGGGCCAGCCGCTGTTTCGCAAACACGGGCGGGGCCTGGTGCTCACCGAGGCGGGTGAGATTGTGCTGGCTTACGCCCGGCGCATGGTCGACCTCAATGACGAAGCCGTAGAGGTGGTTCGCGGGATAAAGGTCAAGGGCGTGGTGCGCTTCGGCGTTTCGGGCGACTTTGCACAGGCCTGGCTGCCCCAGGCCCTGGACCGTTTCAAACGCGCCTCTCCCAATGTCCGGGTGGAAGTGACCGTTGACCGCAATGCCTGCCTGATGGACCGCCTTGAAAAAGGCCAGTTGGAGCTCGCCGTGCTGCTCAGCGGAAAAGTGCCGGGGGACGCTCAGGTACTGGCGTCGGTCCCCATGGCCTGGATCGGCCGAAGCGACCGGGCGCTGCGCACCGGCGAGCCGTTGCCACTGGCGGTGTTGGATGCGCCGTGTTTTTTCCGCACGGCGGCGATCAACGCCCTGGATGAGGCCGGTATTGCCTGGGAAATCGCGTTCTCAACGCCCAATGTTTCCGGCTTGTGGCCCGCGGTCAACGCAGGGATGGGTGTCACCGCACGCACCGCCGTCCACCTGCCTGACAGCCTTGACGTGATGGGCGCCGAAGCGGGGTTTCCGGCCTTGCCGCCGGTGCATGTCTTTTTAAGTTCGGCGGGGCGTCCGCTGACGCCAGCGGCGGAGCGGCTCAAAGATGCCTTGCTGCAAACCCTGCCCGAGGACTTTGGCATGACGCATCGGTAAACCGGGCTCGCCAAACGTCCTAAAACGAGGCATCAATGACCTTGGCGTGCGCTCATTCGCGGATTAGCGTTGCGCCCGTTTCGCACTGATCACCGGAGTTCATGTCTTGACCACCCTCCCCCCGCGGGCGCCCCTGAGCCCTCACACCCTGCGCCTGCTCAACGACCCGATCATCCCGCTTTTGCTGCGCATGGCCTGGCCAAATATTTTGATCATGCTCGCCCAGGCGTCCACCGGGCTGATCGAAACCTACTGGGTGTCGCACCTGGGCACCGATGCGCTGGCGGGCATGGCGCTGGCGTTTCCCCCGGTGATGCTGGTGCAGATGATCAGCGCTGGCGCGATGGGCGGCGGCATTGCATCGGCGATTGCACGGGCGCTCGGCGGCGGACGGCAACAGGATGCCAACGCGTTAGTGCTGCATGCGGTGCTGCTCAATACCCTGTTGGGCCTGCTGTTTTCGGCCGTGATGCTGATCTATGGGCGCCCCATCTACCAGGCGCTGGGCGGCAGCGGCGGCGAACTCGAGGCCGCGCTGACCTATTCCAACATCGTGTTTGGCGCCAGCGTATTGATGTGGTTGATGAACGGGTTGGCCAGCGTGATTCGTGGCACCGGCAATATGTGGGTGCCCGCCGCCGTCACCTGTGTGGGTGTGCTGGTGTTGATCCCGCTGTCGCCGTTGCTGATCTTTGGCCTGGGTCCCATTCCGGCCATGGGCATTGCCGGTGGCGCCACGGCGATGGTGCTGTTTTATGCCGCCGGTGCGGGCGTACTGGGGTGGTATGTGATGTCGGGGCGCAACCTGGCCCGGCTGCAGTGGGTGACGCTGCGCTGGGACCTGTGCCGCGATATCCTGCGCGTGGGCGCCGTGGCCAGCGTGCAGTCGGTACTCAGTAACGTGACCATCGCCCTCGCCACGGCATTGGTGGCCGGGCATGCCGGGGTCAATGCCGTGGCCGGGTTTGGCACCGGGGCACGCCTGGAATACCTGTTGGTGCCGGTGGTGTTCGGCCTGGGCGCACCGTTGGTGGCGCTGGTGGGCACCAACATCGGCGCCGGGCAACAGCAGCGCGCGTTGCGGGTGGCCCTGACCGGCGGCGCGCTGGCCTTTGCAATCACCGAAAGCGTGGGGTTGGTGGCGGCCCTCTGGCCTGCCCAGTGGCTGGCGCTGTTCAGTGCCGACCCTTTAATGCTGGAAACCGGCAGCGCCTACCTGCGGGTGGTGGGGCCGGTCTATGGGTTCTTCGGGCTGGGGCTGGCGTTGTATTTTGCCTCCCAGGGCGTCGGCAAATTGTTATGGCCGCTGGCATGCGGTTTTCTGCGGATCCTCATTGCGATTGGCGGCGGCTGGCTGGCGCTACAAATGATCGGTTCGTTGCAGGCCCTGTTCGTGGCGCTCGCCTTGGGGCTGGTGGCGTACGGCGGCGTCCTGGCCGTCATGGTCCGGTCCGGGACCTGGTTCCGCTCCCCCTGAAAACGGCGCCGACCTTTGGTCGGCGTTTTTTTGCCCGCGTGGCGTGTCATCCGAACGCAACATAAGCCTGCCTAAACTCCTGCCAGACGCGGGCTTAGCCCGTTGTCTGTTTGACGCAAAAGTGTCAGGTGCACCCCGAAGACCGCACCCTCGATGTCAGCATCGGCCTTTGAGTTCACCCTCGGGCCGTTTTTCAAGGATTGGAATCTACGCGCGTAGATAGCTGTAGAACAAGGGATCGAGCGGGTATCGGCGCTACAGTAAAGCCCGTCACTTCGCAGCGCAGGCCATCCCAGATCAGGAGTTAGTTGATGCCCACTGTTGAACACGTCGCAGCCCACGCCGCTTTAGCGGCCCGTGGCGCCGCGGATGAAAGCTTGATGACCCCCAACGGACGCCGGGAGTTGTACCGTGCCACCCTCGCCTGCTGGCTGGGCACCGCCATGGAATATGCCGACTTCGCCCTGTATGGCCTGGCGGCCGGGCTGATCTTTGGCGATGTGTTTTTCCCCAACGTGTCGCCTGCCATGGCGCTGCTTTCGACCTTCGCCACCTGGTCGGTCGGGTTTGTGGCACGGCCCATCGGTGCGTTGTTCTTTGGCTGGCTGGGTGATCGCAAGGGCCGCAAGGTGGTGATGCGGTGCACCGTGCTGCTGATGGGCGCCTCGACCACCCTGATCGGCCTGATCCCCAGCTACGCCTCGATCGGCATCTGGGCACCGGTGTGCCTGGTGGTGCTGCGTTTTAGCCAAGGCTTTGGCGCAGGCGCCGAGCTGGCCGCGGGCACGGTGATGCTCGGCGAGTTCGCCCCCGCCAAACGCCGAGGGCTGGTGTCGTCAGTGATCGCGCTGGGCTCCAACAGCGGCACCTTGCTGGCTTCGCTGGTGTGGCTGGCCGTTGTGCAAATGGATCAACAGTCCTTGCAGGACTGGGGCTGGCGGGTGCCGTTCTTGTGCAGTTCGCTGATCGCCTTGTTGGCGGTGTGGCTACGCCGCAACCTGCAGGAAACCCCGGTATTCGAACTTAGAAAGGCGCAATTGCAGGCCCAACGCGACAACAGCCGTGCCGCCCTGCCCCAGCCGCCCGAAAGCTTCTGGAAAGGCAGCCGCGCGTTTTTCACCATGGTCGGTTTGCGCATCGGTGAAAACGGCCCGTCCTACCTCGCCCAGGGGTTTATCGTCGGTTACGTGGTGAAAGTACTCAGCGTCAACAAAACCGTGGCCACCCAGGCGGTGTTGATCGCTTCGGTCCTGGGCTTCTTGATCATCCCGCTGGCCGGCTGGCTGTCCGACCGTTTTGGCCGCCGCGTGACCTATCGCACGTTCTGTCTGCTGCTGATGCTCTACGCCTTCCCGGCGTTCATGCTGCTGGACTCCCGCGACCCCCTCATCGTCACCGCCACCATGGTGGTGGGCATGGGCCTGGCTTCGCTGGGGATCTTTGGCGTGCAAGCGGCCTGGAGCGTGGAAATGTTCGGCGTGAAAAACCGCTACTCCAAACTGGCGCTGGCCAAGGAACTGGGCTCGATCCTGTCCGGCGGCACCGCACCGCTGATTGCGGCGGCGCTGTTGTCGTGGACCGGGCACTGGTGGCCGATCGCGACGTACTTTGTCGCGATGGCAGGCATCGGCTTGCTCACCACCTTCGTGGCACCGGAAACCCGCGGGCGCGACTTGAACGCCCTGGAAGATGCTCTGTAGCACCCCTCTGATCAACCCCGTTAACGCCTCATAGAAAGGCGCACACCCGTACGGCGGCCCATCCCCGCCGGCGAAGCCATGCCCGTAAAACGGCACACATGACAGGAGCGATGTAATGAACAAGTCCACCCTTGCACTGGCCGTCACCACCGGCCTCTTGGCCCAGCAGGTGCTGGCCGCCGGTTTTATCGATGACAGCAGCGCGGCCATCAGCTCGCGCACGTATTACCTGCGCAGCGACAACCCGAATGCGCCGGGCGTCGACCAGAACGAGGTGACGCAAGGTTTCAAGCTCGACTACCTGTCGGGCTTTACCCAAGGCCCCGTAGGGTTTGGCCTGGACCTGCAAGGCATGCAGGCCTTCAACCTGTCCGGCGGCACCCGCCACCCCACGTCCACCACGTCCAACTCATTCGCGCCGGTGGACTCCGACGGCAGCCCGGTCGACAGCTGGAGCCGCCTGGCGGGCAACGCCAAGGTGCGGATCGCCAAGACCGAGTTTCACGCAGGCGGCGGGCTGATGCCCAACTTGCCGATCCTGGTGGCCAACGACGGTCGGTTGCTGCCGCAAACCTTTGACGGGGTGACGGTGACGTCCAAAGACATCGACAACCTGACGATCAACGCAGGCCAACTGAGCCGCTCCACCGGCCGAGCTTCGTCCAACGCCACCGGGCTGGCCGTGGCGGGCGGCACCGAGGCGAGCAACAAATTCACCTACGCCGGTGCCGACTGGAAGCTGGGCAGCAACACCAACCTGCAGTTCTACCACGCCAACCTGAGCGACTATTACAACCAGAACTTCCTCGGCCTGTTGAACACCACCCCGCTCACCGACACCTCGCGCTTTAAAACCGACCTGCGTTATTTCAACAGCACCGCCCAAGGCAAAAACGGCGAGCCTGGTTACGTCTTCAACAACAACGGCGGCTATGCCAGCCACCCCGGCAAAGTCGACAACACCACCTGGAGCGCCGCGTTCACCTATTACCTGGGCGGCAACGCCTTTATGTTGGGCCGCCAGCAGGTGTCCGACTCGGGCGGCGTGGTGTACCTCAACCAGGGCAACGTGCTGGGCGGCGCGGGCAATAGCGAAGGCAACGGCGGCGCCAGCGTGTACCTGATCACCGACGTGATGGACAACTCCTTTATCCGGGCCGGTGAAAACACCAACTTCGCGCAATACAGCTATGACTTCGCGGCCCTGGGCGTACCCGGCCTGACGACGTCGGTGCTGTACCTGCACGGTGACAACATCCGCTCCAGCGGCGGCCAGCGTTACTCGGAGTGGGAACGTGATGCGCGTATCGACTACGTGGTGCAGAGCGGCCTGCTCAAAGGGTTTGGCGCGTCCTTGCGCGAAGGCAGCTTTCGCAGCGCCATTCCCAACGTGACGGCAGTGGACCAGGCGCGCTTGATCTTCAGCTACACCTACGCCATCTTCTGAGCACAAGGCACCGGCACCTCGTGAGCCAGTCATCAAACTGCAATAAAACCGAAGGAATAATGCCGCCCGCCTGCTTTTTTTGTACATGAGTCTACGCGAGTAGACTCATTGCCCTCTCGCCCCCAAAACGGAATTTACCCTTGGCCCCACAACGCTCAACTCGCGCCACCCGCGATGATGTCGCCCGCGAAGCAGGCACCTCGGTCGCAGTGGTCAGCTACGTCATCAACAACGGCCCCCGGCCCGTCGCCAAAG
The DNA here is from genome assembly GCF_054071325.1 of Pseudomonas sp. SDO5215_S409. Lineage (NCBI taxonomy): Bacteria > Pseudomonadati > Pseudomonadota > Gammaproteobacteria > Pseudomonadales > Pseudomonadaceae > Pseudomonas > Pseudomonas sp. SDO5215_S409. Next base: position 109,578 of record NZ_JBSVWN010000001.1, read on the forward strand.
CCACCCGCCAGCGCGTACTGGACGCCATCAAAACCACCGGCTACCGCCCCAACGGCGTGGCCCAGGCCCTGGCCTCGGGCAAGACCCGTACCTACGGGCTGATCGTGCCAAACATCTCCAACACCTTCATCGCCTCCTTTGCCCACGCCCTGCAACAAGAGGCGCTGGACAATGGCCTGGTCATCCTGCTGGGCGACTCCGGTGATTGCCGCAAGCGCGAGCTGGACCTGATCAACAGCCTGCTCAGCCAGCGGGTGGACGGCCTGTTCTACACCAGCGTGGACCGCCACCCGCACATCGACCTGATCCAGGCCAGCGGCACGCCGTTTGTCATGCTCGACCGCGTAGACCCACTGTTGCGCGTGAACATGCTGCGGGTCGACGAGCGCGCCGCCGCCCGGCAAGTCACCGCGCACCTGCTCAGCCATGGTTATCGCGACGTCGGCATCCTGTGCGGCCCGGAACAAATGCTCAACGCCCAGGACCGCCTGAACGGATGGCGCGACGCGCTGGCCGACGCCGACATCGCCGCGCGCACCGACCGGGTCTTCCCCGCCGACTACACCCGCCAGGGCGGTTACGACGCCACCCAACGCCTGCTCAGCGAAGGCCCGCCGCCCCGCGCCCTGTTCTGCTCCAACGAAGCGCAAGCCATCGGCTGCCTGCGCGCCCTGACCGAACGCGGCATTAAAGTGCCCGCAAACGTCGCCCTGGTGTGCTTCAACGGCACCGAAGCCTCGGCGTTTTGCACCCCGTCGCTGACCACAGTGCGCCAGCCCGTGCGGGAGATGGCCAAGGCCGCCCTCGCCATGCTGCTGGCCTGGGACGGCGAGGTGAAGCTTCAAGAGTTTTCTCACCATCTGGTGATCGGTGAGTCCTGCGGATGCAACGCTAAGAAGGTGAAATGAAACGGTTAATTATTGATTGCGACCCTGGCAACGGGATCGCAGGCGCCAATGTCGACGATGGCCTGGCATTGGCGTTGGCACTGGCCGCTCCCGGCCTGTCCCTTGAACTGGTCACCACCGTGGCCGGCAACACCCCCAGCAGCGTGGGTTACAACGTCGCCAAAGACCTGCTGACCCGCGTCGGCCGCGCGTTGCCCGTGGTGCAGGGCAGCACCCAAGCCTTGCAAGAGCCCGGCGCACCCTGGCGCGAGGCGCTAGACTACAGCGTGCACAAACGCCAGCTCGCCCACCTGTGGCAAGACGTGCCCGCCCCCCGACACTTCGAGGCGCCGCCCCAGCACGCAGCGGACGCCATCGGCCAACTGATCTGCGCCCACCCCGGCGAAATCACCCTGGTCGCCATCGGCCCGCTGACCAACGTGGCGCTGGCGCTTGAGCGCTACCCGTCAATGGCCGTAGCGGTGCAACAGATCGTGATCATGGGCGGCGTGTTCGCCCTGGACGACTTCATTAAAGACACCAACTTCGGCTTCGACCCGGAAGCCGCGCACCGCGTGTTGAACTGCGGCGCGAACATCACCCTGGTGCCCCTGGACGTCACCACCCAAACCCTGATGACCCACGCCGACCTGGACCGCCTCCAGGCATACGACACGCCCCTGGCTCAATTTGTCTGTGAGACGTTCCGGCCGTGGATCGACTATTCGATGCTCACCCGCAACCTGCCCGGCTGCTGGATACACGACGCACTGGTGATCGCCTGGCTGCTGGACCCGGGGGTGGCGACTGCCAGCGGTTACTACACCGACGTGGAGTTGCACGCCGGTCGCACGCGGGGCAAAAGCTGGCGCTACAAACACCCGCTGCGGCTGGACGTGGCCATCGCGCCGCCCACCAGCGGGTGGGTCAATGTGCTGCAAAGCGTGGATAACCGCCGTTTGCTGCACATTATCGAAACCCACCTGGCGCAGGCTTGAAGCGTCCTCAACCGGGCATCGGCTCATTGCTGAACGCTTGCACCTCCAGCACCAGACTCTGCGCCGCCCGCCTCACCAGGTCATGACCTTTGGCGGGCGATGCCTGCGCCGGGTCAGACCCCATGCGCCCGTCGGCATGGCGGGCGCGGAAGTCGAGCGCTTCGCGGATCGGCCCCCACGGGGCGACTTGCGGCGAGTAGTCGCAGGTTTTGATCGCGTCCGGGTAGGCCCATTGGGTCACGGCGATCTCTGAGGGCGTGGCGTGGATGCCATGCCCCGTGGGGAACTGTTCCGTGGCCAACTCAGTGACGCCGTCAAGGTCCCACCAGTTACACAGTTTGAGCGCAAAACCGGCCGGGCGCCGGGCGAAGCTGGCCTGGGCGTACAGCTCGGAAAACGCCGCTTCAATCGAGGCGACGTTGCCGCCATGGCCGTTGAGAAACAGGATTTTTTCAAAGCCGTGGGCCGCCAGTGAATGCACCCAGTCGCCAATCGCGGCGATAAAGGTCGAGGGGCGCAGCGAGATCGTCCCGGGAAAACCGATATGGTGTTGGGCCATGCCGATGTTGAACGTGGGCGTGACCAGGATGTCGGCCTGCTGCTGGGCGTGCTCGGCGATTATTTGCGGGCACATCCAGTCGGTGCCCAACAGGCCGGTGGGGCCGTGTTGTTCGTTTGAGCCAATGGGCACCACGAGGGTGCGGCTGCGTTCCAGATACTGGCCGATCTCGGTCCAGGTCGACAGGTGTAAAAGCATGGGCGTGTCCTCTTGGGTTTCAGGTTGATCAACTCACGCCGGTTCGGCGGCCGAGTGGTGACGGGGTTGGGGTTGGGTCGACAGGATCACGAACGCTGCACACAGGAACACGCAGCCGACGATGACCACGCCGATACCCAGGCTGCCGGTGGCGGTTTTGGCCCAGCCGATCATGGCCGGCCCCCAAAAACCGCCGCAGAGCCCGATGCTGTTGATGAGCGCGATACCACCGGCGGCCGCATCGCCCTTGATGTGTTCGGACGGCATGGCCCACAGCACCGTGTACGCCATGAACATCATGCTGATCGACAGCGTCAGCAACACCAGTGACACCACCAGGCTGGCACTGGCGAGTGGGTACGCAATCAGCAGCGCGGCGCCCACCGCTGCGGGAATCGCGCAGTGGTAGCGCCGCTCGCCTACTCGGTCGGAACGTCGCCCGATCCAGTACATGCCCAGCGCTGCCCCGACATAGGGAACGGCGGCGTACCAGCCCACTTGGCGGGGGTCTTCAAGGCCCAGTGACGTGATGATCGCCGGCAACCAGAAGCTCATGGCGTAGATCGAAAAGATGATGCAAAAGTAGGCACACGCCAGCACGTAGACCTTGGGGTCGCGCAACACGGCCCGGAACGAATGGCGGTGTGCACTGGCGCTGCCCAGCTCTGCCTCCAGGCACTGTTTTTCGGCGGCGCTCAGCCAGGGCGCGTCGCCCGGGGTGTCCGACAGCACGCGGTACATCAGCACGCCCACCAGCACACAGGGCAGCCCCTCGACCAAAAACATCCATTGCCAGCCCGCCAGGCCGCCCACCCCGGCAAAGGTGGTCATCAGCCAGGCAGACAGCGGGCCGCCGAGGATCCCACCCATGGGCCCGGCGATAAACACGATGGCAATCGCCCGTGCCATGCGGTTGGGGCCGTACCAGCGCGACAGGTAATAAATCAAGCCTGGGGCAAACCCGGCCTCGAAAATGCCCAGCAGAAAACGCATGGCATAAAACGTCGGCACATCCCGCACAAACATCATGCAGGCCGACGTGATGCCCCACAGCACCAGGATGCGGCTGAAGGTTTTGCGCGCGCCAAAACGCGGCAGCATCAAGGTGCTGGGCAGTTCAAACAGCACGTAGCCAATGAAGAAAATTCCGGCGCCCGCGCCGTAGGCCGCATCGGACAGGCCCAGGTCGCTTTGCATCTGCAGCTTGGCAAAGCCCACGTTGATGCGGTCCAGGTACGCGAAGACGTAGCCGATGAACAACAGCGGTAACAGCCGCACGTTGAGCTTGCGGTAGAGGGCAGCAAGGGCATCGCTGCCCGCTGACGCCAGAGGGGTGGGCATACGCGTCTCCAGTTTTTGTTGTTGGTCTGCGGGTTTGCCATGCCATGGTGCGCTGCGGGTTTAGGGGCAGCAAGAGCAACTAAGTTCAGGTATCGTTGCTTTTTAAGCAACACTCAGAACACAGGAAAATCCGGCATGCGCGAAATCAATCAACAACGGCTGCGCTATTTCCATGAGGTGCTGGTGCACGGTTCGATTCGGGGCGCGGCAGACAGCATCAATACCTCGCCGTCGGTGATCACCCGCCAGATCAAACTGCTCGAAGAAGAACTGGGCGCGACGCTGTTCGAGCGCCAGGCCCGAGGGGTACAGCCCACCGAAGCGGCGGCGCACTTGCTGGAGTTCTGGCGCGGCTACCGGTCCCACCAGGAGAAACTCGAAGACCAGTTGCAAGCGATCAAGGGCTTGCAACAAGGCCATGTGCGGGTGGTGATCAGCGAAGGGTATGTGGATGCATTGGTCGACAACGTGCTGGCCCCGTTCTGCAAGCAATACCCCAGGCTCGACATCACCCTGGACACGCTGCCGGTGGACGATGTACTGCGCGAAGTCGCCGAAAACCGTGCGCACATCGGCCTTGCGTACAACCCACCGGCGCACCCGCACATTGATTTTCGGGCCACCTCCTCCCAACCCGTGATGCTGTTGGTGCGGCCCGACCACCCACTCGCGCAGCGTGGCGGCCCGGCCAGTGTCGCGGACATTCTGGGCTGCCAATTGGTATTGACGCCGCCCACGTTTGGCATCGGCCATGCGATCGCGCTGCTGGAGAACGCCGAGAAAATCCAGGTGCGCCCGGCCCTGGTCAGCAACTCGCTGGCGGCGCTCAAGCGCCTGGTGGCGAGCGGGGAGTTCGCGTCCCTGGCCGGGGAGTTTGCGGCGTATCGGGAGATCGACAATGGCGAGCTGGCCTCGGTGTCGGTGGATCACCCGATACTGCGCGCGGTAGAGGCCAAGCTGCTGGTCAAGTCCGCTCGCCCGCTGGCAGCACCGGCCCAAGCGCTGCTGGACTGGATGCTCGCGCGCCTGCCCATGTTCGCAGGTTAGATTTCATCATGGCCACGCGGCGCGTGCGCTATAAAGCCCGTTTGAATTCAGGAGCACCCTACCCCCATGAGCGCGCGACCCCACCCGCTGTCATCCCCTCTGGACCCGCGCATCTGGCTGCTGGCACTGGGCACGTTTGCCATAGGCACGGATGTGTTCGTGGTGTCGGGCATCTTGTCGGTGTTGGCTCAGGACCTGGCGGTCAGCGTGGAAGCGGCGGGCCTGACCGTCACCGCCTACGCCCTCACCTACGCGCTGGCTGCCCCGCTCATCGTGCCCTTGACCACCACGCTCAACCCACGGCGTGTGTGCCTGGCGAGCCTGGCGTTGTTCGCCCTGGGCAATATCCTGTGCGCCGTGGCGCCCACCTACGAAATGCTCATCGGGGCGCGCATCGCCACGGCCATCGCCGCTGCGTTGTATTCCTCCACGGCCTATGCGCTGGCAGCCTCGCTGGCCCCGGTGGATCGCAAGGGCGCGGCCCTGTCGGCGGTGGCCCTGGGCCTCACGGCGTCTGCGGTATTGGGGGTGCCGATTGGCGCGGCCATCGGCCATGCGATTGGCTGGCGTTCCACGTTCTGGCTGGTGGCGGTGATCTCGCTGCTGGCGGTGACCGCCCTGGCGTTTCGCGCACCCACGCGGCAGGCAGGCTCGGTGCCGGTGACGCTCAGTTATGCGGCGCGCTTTGCACCGCTGGTTCAGCCAAAGGTGCTGCTGGCCCTGTTGCCGAGCCTGTTATGGAACACCGGCCTTCTGACCAGCTACACCTACCTGGGCGTGATGCTGGCTGAGCGCCAAGACCCGCAAATGATCGTGTTCCTGTTTTTTGTGTACGGCGTCGGCGGGCTGATCGGCAGCCAGCTGGGCGGGCGCCTGCTGGACCGCTTCGGCTCCACCGCCCCGCTCGCGGTGTGCCTGGCAATTGCTGCACTCAATCAAAGCTTGCTGGCCGCCAGCATGGCCTCGACGTTCACCACGGCGCTGGCCTTGCTTATCTGGTCCATTACCGGCTGGGCCACGTTTGCCCCGCAACAGGCACGGTTGATGAGCCTGTCGCCGCAAAACAGCGCGCTGTTGATTGCCCTCAACCAGTCCGTCATCTACATCGGTTTTGCCACGGGGGCGGCGCTGGGTGGCGCGGCGATCGCGCAGGGGTGGGAGGTGTTGCAACTGCACTGGATCACCACCGGGCTGCTGGTGGCGGCGTTGCTGACATTTGTGCTGGGCGTCAAAGTGAGCCGGCGTTAAACCGGCCCACGGGAGGGGAATACTCAGCCTACATTGCCCGCCACGGTGATGTAGTCGGTGTAGATCTGCGGTGCACCGGAAAACGACGCCAACTGGCGCCACTCTTCGTACATGCGCTCGCTCTCCTGGTGCTCACGCACAAACGTCAGTGCTTTTTCGGTGGACACGTCCAGCTCCGGGTGGAAGGAGTTGAGCGAGGCCAGGCTTTCGATTTCCAGCATCACCGCGTACTGCTCGAGGCGGTTGCCGCCCTGCCCCTTGAGCATGTGAAACTTCCAGCCCGGGTAGTCGTCAATGCGGTGCACATTGGTGGTTATAAAGCGCTCGAAGGTGTCCGGCGTCACGCCCGAACGCAGCGCCAGGTTATGGATACCCACCAGGCGAGCCACCGGCTCCTGGCCGTCACGCACCTGGTAGTTGGGGCCTTCCGGCAGGGAACTGTGGGTGTTCTCGGCCACCAGTGAGTAGTGCGAAAAGATCGTCGGCAGCTGCGCGTAGGTCGAAAACGTCTTCCATTCGGCGATCAGGGCCTGGGCCTCGGGGTGTTCGTGCCAGAACACTTGCGCGTGCGCGGTCTGGTCACCGTTGGCGTCGATGTATTTGGCGTAGTCCTGGGCACTCGGTGCTTCATACAGCATCAGGTACTGGTCCACGCGCTCGCCGCGCAGGCCCTTGAGTAAGGTCCACTGCCAGCCCGGGTAGGCCGGGATCCCCACGCCGTGCTCGCGCACGAAGTTTTCGAAGTCTTGCGCCGTGACGCCTTTTTTCAAGTTGAGGCCGATGTAATGCAGGCTGAAAACCGGACCGGTCGATTGACTCATAACAACTCCATAGATTAAGCGCCACGCCGCGTGATGCGGGGGGCACAGGAAGCGACAAGCAAGAGGATCACCACACCGGCGCTGAAGACAGCGGTGAGGCTTGAATGGTGCGCGATAAAACCGATCAGCGCCGGCCCGCTGAGCAAGCCGGTGTAGCCGATCAGGGTGACGGCCGACAGCGCGAAACTTGACTGCACGCCGGGCTGATTGCCCGCGGCGGTGAACAGGATGGGCACGATGTTGGACAGCCCCGCACCGGCCAGGATGAACCCGGCCAGGGCCACGCCCGGTTGGTCAACCGACACCAGCAGCGACACCCCGGCGGCGGCGCACAGGCTGCCCACCACCAGCACGCGCAGACGGCCCACCGCGTTCACCAGCCGGTCACCGTACAACCGGCCCAGTGCGACAGCGATGGAGTACAGCGTGTAGCCAAACCCGGCATGGCTTTTTTCCAGGCCGCGTTCGGTGTGCAGGAACACGGCGGACCAGTCCAGCATCGCGCCTTCGATCATGAAGATGAAAAAACACAGCGCCGCCAGGAACAGAATCCCCGGGTGCGCCAGCGCCTTGAAGGTGCCGCCCGACTCGCCCGGCTCCGGTGCTCGCCTGGCCAACAAGTGGCCGCCGGCTTGCAGCACCACCACGGCGATCAGGGCGACCACCAGCAGGATCGCCTGCAATGGCATGAGCCCGGCCCACAGCAACAGGCTCACGCCGCCGGCCCCGGCCACGCCGCCAATGCTGTAAAAGCCATGAAACCCGGACATTCTGGCCTGCCCGCTTTCGCGCTCCACAATCACCGCCTGGGCGTTCATCGACACGTCGAGCAGCCCATTGACCGCGCCGAACACCAGCAGCGCCACACCCATCGCCACCGGCGAGGTGGCGTACATCATGAACGGCAAGATCGCGCAAAACACCACGGCGCACGCCAGGATCAGCGCCCGGCACCCCAGCCGTGCAATGGCACGCCCGGTAAACGGCATCACCAGCATCGAGCCTGCGGCGATGCAGAACAGCAACAGGCCCAAGGCGCCGTCGTCGATACCAAGCCTGGCTTTTACGAACGGGATCAGCGGCGCCCAGGACGCCATGCCCAGGCCCGCCACGAAAAAGATGCTGCGGGTAGCCCGCTGCTGACGAACATTCGAATAGATCGGTGCAACGGATACATTTACATTCACGGCCCTGTCACCTTGTGTGGCACCCCAAGCAAAGGCCGGCGCGGCGGGATGCCGCGCCGGTACAGCGACTCAGTTCAGGCTTTGCGCCACCGACAGGTAGTCGGTGTAGATCTGCGGTGAGCCGGAAAACGAAGCCAGTTGCTTCCATTCCTCATACATCTGCTTGGTGTCGCGGTGCGCCCGGGCAAAGATCGCCGCCTCATCGGTGGCGATGTCGGGCTCGGGGTAAAACACTTCGAGCGCCGCTTCGCTGGCGATCTCCATGAACACCACGTACTGGTCCATCCGGTTGCCCCGCTCGCCCTTGAGCAGGCGGAATTTCCAGTCCGGGTAGTCCTCGATGCGGTGATGGTTTTGCGCGATGAAGGTTTCAAACGTCTCGGCCTTCACGTCTGCCCGCAACGCCAAGTTGTGCAGGCCGATCACCCGCGCAATGGGCGCGTGCCCCGGCCGATCCTCATACCGGGGCCCGTACGGCACGGTGCTCTTGGTGTTTTCCGCCAGCAGCCGGTAGTCGGTGAACAGCGTCGGCAGTTCACTGAAGGTCCCATAGCGTTTCCATTCGCCGAGGATGTCCTGCGCCTCGGGGTGGTCGCGCCAGAACTGGCGCGCCCGTTCGGTCTTGTTGCCGTCGGCGCCCACGTAAAGGTCACGTTGTTCGGCGCTGTCAATCTCGAACAGCATCATGAATTGCCCGGCCCGCTCGCCCCGCAGGCCGCGCAGCAAGGTCCAGCTCCAGCCCGGGTAGCACGGGATGTGCACACCCTTGTGGCGTACGAATTGCTCGAACTGATCCTGCGTCACACCGGCTTCATGATCGATGGCCACGTAATACAGGCTGAACACCTTCGTGGGTGAAGTGTTTGACGATTCCATCAAGGCCCTCCTCAGGCTTGCGGCGCGATGAACTGGGTATTGATCACCGCCTCGACCAGCGTCACCCCGTTGGGCGTGAGCGTGACCCGGTCACCGTCCACCGTCACCAGCGCCTTTTCCACCAGCGTGTCGAGGGTGCGGCTGATGATCGGGTTTTCGAAGAAGCTCTTGCCGCCAAAACGCTGCTTGAACACCGCGTCATCCACCGGGATCAGCGTGGAAAGCGCCATCTTGAAAGCGTTGACTTCACGCTGCAGCGCCGACATGCCCCGGCTGTTGTCGATCGGCAGGCGGTTCTCATCCAACGCCTGCTTGTAGCTGGCGTAGCCGGTGATGTTGATGGCTTCGGCACGCGTGCACTTGGAGCTGCCGCCCAGGCCGATGGCGACTTCCGGGTACTGTTTGTCGAGGTCGGTGATCAGGCCTTTCCACTTTTCCGGCTGCCGGTTGTTCTGGTGGAAATACATGGTCGGGTGTTCGCCATACCCGGCCGACAGGTGCTGCTCCACCACTTCGCGCATCTGGTACTGCTTGCCCAGGCCCGGAAAGGTCATGCTGTTGATATTGATCAGGCCTTTGCGCTGCCAGTGGCTTTGCTTTTCACCCGACACCCCGGTGCGGCTTTTCATGAACTCTTCCATGTGCAGCTTGGCGATCACCACGTGGGACAGCTCCAGCGCCAGGGTCTGCTCCATGTCGTACTTCACGTCATCCACGCTTTGGCCGAGCATGCCGTAGATGAGGTCGACGCTGACCCAGTCCAGCCCCAGGTCACGGGCGTAATGGATGGTTTCCACGCACTCCTGCGCCGAATGCTTGCGCCCGCAGGCCTCGATGATGCGATCATCGAACGACTGGGCCCCAAAGCTGATCTTGGTAAAGCCCAGTTCCTTGAGCAGCAGCAGGTATTCCTTGTTCAACGTGCCCGGCTCACCCTCGAAACGCATGGTGGCGACCGAGAAGTTGAAGTGGCTGCGGTAGAACGCCATCAAGCGGCGCAGTTCGGGGTCGGGCAGCAATGACGGGGTGCCGCCAAAGATGTTGAACTCGCCCACCTCGGCCTGTGCCAGGCTCGGCACTTTTTCCAGCCACATCGTGGCTTCCTTGATGTTGTAGTCCACCAGGTCCCGGAACACGATCTGTGACGATGCCGCCTTGGGGTTCAGGATGACCGTAGGGTACTGGCAGAAATGGCAGCGGTAGCGGCAGGTCGGGATATAGGCCCACAGGTGGATTTGCTTGGCCTCCTTGATTTCGCTGTCCATGTCCTGGAAAAACGACGGCAGCGGGTAGTCCTGGATGTCGCCCGGGAACACGTGGCAACCGAACGGGTCGTTGTAGACGTATTCCAGGAACGCGCTGTTGTCGGGGTGCGCCAGGAAATCGTAGACCTTGGGCACTGGGTAGTTCGGGTCGATGTCACTGAGTGAGTTGAACGCTTCGCTGGTCATTAGAACACCCCGCCGTTGGCAAAATAGTTGTGGGCTTCACCGGACTCGCGGTCTTCGGAGAAGTAGTAGGCAAACCGTTCAAAATCCTCGGGCTTGACCGTGTCGAAACACGCGGGCAGCGGTGGCGGCAAACCGATGTCTTCGCCTACCGCACGGCGCAGGGCGCTGAAGATTTCTTCACGGAACTCGAAATACAGGCGGTAGCTGGGGGTCTTGTAGGCGTGGATCGGCTTGAAGTCGATCACCCGCGAGGTGTGCTTGATTTCATGAATGCGCTGGTACATGCGGTCGGCCACAGGCCCGGTGAAGAAGTCCCGCACGGCCGGGTTTTCCAGCAGGATGTGCGGGTTGAGCAGCGCCGGCAGCACGATGTTCTTGGGCACGAAGTCCTTGATGGAGTAGTGCCAGGCCTGGACCGACTGCTCAGGCGTGGTGTCGCGCATCGCGGGGGTCTGGTCCTCCAGGTCCGGGCGCACATCTTTCATGATGATGATGCCGTCCTGGCCGTAGGCGTTGCCGGTGATCACCTCGTCAAGGATGGTGTCGACACGGCGGCTGTTGATTTCGATGCGCGACTCGTGGGCATACACCGGCTTGCCGCCCCAGGCGATGACGCGGATACCGAAGTCCCAGTCATCGGAGAGGTGTTCCACGAAGCGGCCTTTGTCGAGTTGGTAGAAGATTTCGATGCCGCCCACCTTGTCATACAGGGTGCGTTCCACGGCAAAGCCTTTGCCGTCGGGAAAACCGCCAAACAGCGAGAAGGACATTTCGCGGCAGCGCAGGGTTTTCTGGATCTCGTTGAACAGGTTCGGGCGTTTTTCGAACGAGGCGTCGTTGTAGTAATAGTTGCAGGTGCCCAGGTCACCGTTTTCCTCGACCATCTTTTGCACCAGGGCGTGCAGCCAGTACGGGTCTACGGTGCAGTCGGCGTCAGCGGACACAATGTAGTGGCGGTTTTCAACACCCAAGCGAATGTCGCGGTTTTTAGAGCGCAACGAGGCGTAGTCCATGCCGCGTTTACGCGCCGAAGAAACACCTTGGGTGGTTTCTTGAATCACGTGAATGTCAATAGACGGGTTGGCGGCCTTGAATACGTTGATCTTTTCGATTGAATCATCCGTGGAGTTATTGTCCACAAAGATCAGTTCATAGGTGGCATGCGTTATCAGGTCCCCGTGGGTTTTTTGATGAAACAACGAGTCCAGTACTGCCTCAATACGATCGCTTTCGTTATACAGCGGCAACACCACCGACACATTCACAGAATCACGCATACTTCCTCCAGAAGCACTCAAATCCAACAGGCTCGTTACATTATTGGAGAGCACCCGTTGACCAATGGCAAAGTTCTTCGCAGCCACCTGTTTCATCAACGGCGTGTTATTTAACAGCTGAAACACCTCATGGATAAAGGCTGCGTCAGGCAAACCATCCTGCTCTTCCGAGGTGGGCATGATCGGTGCTTCAAATCCATGTTGCCCGTACACCTCCTGGTAATACTCGTAGTGTGACGTTATATAACAACGCTGACTGCTGATGGCTTCCCCGACCGGGTTGCCGTAACTGTCATAACCCCAGGATGTTAAAAACGATACCAGGTCACAGGAGTGATACAAATCCTCAATGGTGATGGACTTTTTATCCGAGGGCATGTAGTCGTGGGACAACGACCCCACGAACTTCACAAACGGCTCGACGTGCAACTCACTGATCAAACTGTTCAGTGACTGAAAGTACGCCGGATGCTCTTCCGGGTCACCCGCAATGGCCAGGTAAACCCGTTGGCGGCTGCCACTCTCGGCAAATAATTTATTGAGCCCCTGGACCAGGTACACATCACGGTCCGGCCGTTTTTGCGGAATGATGCGGGTGGTGCGGGCAATCAGGATATCGCTGTCACGAATATCCAGGTGCTCCTTGATATTGGTGTAGCGGCCCTGCCCGCTGAAGTCATAGGTGTTTTTGCGCACCTGGATCTCGACTTCGTGGTTGCACCAGGTTTCCAGTTTTTGCTTGAGGTGGTTGTTCAGCGTCACGTAGGTGATGTGGCGTGAAGGCCTGGGCTTGATGGCGTGCGGGTAAGGCTCTGGCCCGTACTTCATCACGGTTTTTTCGCTGCTCCACATCAAGTCGTGATCACGCCAGACCACGAAGTTCCCCAGGCCATGGCGGCGGCCATACGTTTCGATGGCCTGATACACCGCCTGGGTATAAATGATGTTTTCCGGCAGCGTGCCGTTCTCGACGATCACATGGCGGATGTCCAACTGCTCCCACAACTGCACCATCCGCTCGGCCAACACCGCTGACGACTCATCCACCGCATCCAGCAACCGCTGCTGCTCTTGGGGGGTGACGCTGATGTTTTGGGCGATCAGCACGTCATGCAAGTATTCAATCAGGTCCACGGTGTAATGCGGCACGCTGTCCAGGCCTTCGACGCGCACCAGGGTAAACAGTTCTTTGTAGATATCCCGTTCATGGTCATAGGGTTTATTGAAGTTGCCCTTGTCCACTTTGATGTCGTAGCCCAAGTCAAGATACGACGCGATGCCATTATGCAGAAGGTTCTTGGCAACCTTTAAAGCTTCCACCGTAATGCCGGATACCGCAACGGCATCAAATGATATAAAAATCGCTCCAGCAGGCATGGCAATATCCTTCTAACCAATAGAAATTCATTGATTGATACGCACACGAAATCACGGATTCAAATCCAGTTTCTTTTATGAGCGCCAGCCAGATAATCACGCACGTTACTTTCACGCAGGCGATAGAGAGCAGTCGGCAAAAAAGCACCGGTTTGTTATCGCGCAAGAAAGTACATCGCAATAATTATCGCGAACAGACCATTAGCCTGTCATGGCCGTGGGCATAAGCCCGTGGGTTATCAACCCACTGATTGCATCAACATCGTTGAAGCGGTGACGTGCTGTCGCTGAACGCGCAGGCAGTGAAAGGCAGATAAAAACCAATCGGGGGATTGGCAGCAGGTCGAAAATAACATCGCATCAAACAATCGTGGCTCATGCTCTTTAACCTTGTCGGGTTTTTGTTTTTGAGAGTTCATGGGTAACAATTTGTATCGAAAATACTCGTCTGTACGAGTGAAATCAACCGTCCTACAGACAAGTTTTACATTTGTTTTTTCGAACCGCACAAAGGGCGACATTTACGACAGTTATTACGCAAAACACCCTATGATAAGTGGCCAAACGCCATGTTTGAGACATGGCGTTGTCATTAATGCTGATGTGGATTGCAATCAACTCGCCAAGGCTGGCTTAGCGTCGCTGGACGACGGCGTTGAGCGGTTGACGGCCTGCCATTGTTGATAGGCCTGGGCCACCACCGCACCTCCTGGGTTCGTCTTGGCACTGTTGGCGGTCACCGCCAGTTCCATGGCCGGGGCCTGCGCCTCGATTTGGCGCCGGGTGCCCATCGACTTGGCGGCCTGCGTCAGCCCGCTCAAGGCTTTGCCCGCCAGGGTCCCAGCGGCGCCGCCGACCATGCCCGGCATGGTCAGGTTGGCGGCGGTCAGCACGGCGGCCCCACCGGCGAAGCCTTTCGTGCCTTTGTCCAGGAAGTCCCACGCCTTGTTGACCCCCAGGAACATGGTCATGACCAGGTTCAAGCCCACAATGTCCTTGAACGTCTGTACGGCCTTTTGCATGTCAGCCTGCGGGTCCAGCGCCAGCTTGAGCATTTCCGAGGAGCACCAGAGCGCATCAGCCGCGTAATCGGCCTTGCCCACCAGGCTTTCCATCAATGCCACCAGTGCGGCGCTGATACCGGCCGCCAGCACCACCAGGCCCATTTTGGGGTAAAAGTCCGCATTGCTGGGGCGCCGGGTTTCGGACGCCACCTCACCTGAACGGGCCGCCTCCGCCTTATTAAAGCGCGCTTTGAGCTCGCTGCTTTGACCGGCGACAAAACCCAGGGATGAGTTCAGTACGTCGGTAATGGATTTATCTTTCTTGAACACCTCGACCGCCAGCTGGACTTGCTGGGCCATCTGTTCACCCCGGTCAAAATGCTCGGCAACGGCCTGGCGGTCGGCCGACGGAATCTCTGGGTTGCCGGTGTCTTTTTTCCAGATCTTGGCCTTGGCCATCGCCAGGGCGTCCATGATCAACTCGCGGTTGAAAACCGTCAGCGTGATGCCGCTCGACACCGCGGCGGCACCCATGCCGAACCCTACGCTGTGCAGCAGGTTTTCATTTTTCGCAAAGGTCGGCTGGGCGACGATGGCGTTTGAGAGCACCGTCACAAAATAGCGGTTGAGCAGGTGTTCGACGTTGGTCCGCTTGTTGGTCAGCTCATTCATCATCAGGCCGGCCATGAACACGGCGTTTTTAGAAAAGTGCGCGACCAGCGAGCTGCTGTAGGCCTTGTCGCCGCTGGCAAACGCTACGGCCAGCGGCATGGGGGCCAACGTCAGCAGCATGGCCGGGCTGGCGGACAGGCGGCTGATCAGAGACGCGCCGTTCTTCAGGGTGCCCAGTTCGGTATTCATCTTCTGGTTGATGCTCAGCAGCTCTTTGCGCACATCGGCCGGCAAGCCGGATTTTTCCAGAATGTCAGGCAGCTTGGCGTTGTGCGCCTGCCACGCGTCCAACTGGCCACGTGCATTGCCATGCAAAATGGCCTCGAGCATCTGCCGCTCGGCTTCATCGAGTTGCGAATCGGCTTTGTTCATCAGCGCATTGAGCGGCCCCGTCTCGGTGGAGTCGGCCTTGGGCTGCGCTTGCAGGGCGTTCAATTGCTCGGGGGTCAGGGTCAGGGAATGGTTGGCCAACGCCAGGCGAAACTTTTCATCGAACGTGGAGGTGCGGGCGCTTTCCGGGTCCTGGTCTGCAGCGTGCGGCAACGGCGTATTGTTGATGATTTCATGTTGCGCATCGGTCAACTCGATGACCCGGGTGTTCAGAAACGCATGCATCTGCTCAGGGCTCAGCTGAGGCGCCGGTTGACGCAGCAGCGCCAGCAGCGCTTTGTCATCCATCGGCGCCACCCCGCCATAGGCATCAAACTGGCCGACGATTTTTTTGCCGACGTTGAGCAGCGTCTGGCCCAGGGGCAGCTTTTGCTCACCCGCCTTGGGCGGCTGTAACGGTGCTTCTTCGGCTGGCACGGCTTCACGCGACGGGGCCTGCGGCCCCTCGGTGATACCGGCGGCCTGCAACTGCTGCAACAACTCACGGCTGACGTCCTGCAGGCTGCGCAGGTCCTCTTTGGTGTTGGCGTCAGCGCACTGGGCTTCCAGCGCACTCAAGGACTGCGCCACCGTGCCCAGCAGGGCGAGCGTATCGGCGTAGGGCTTGAGCAACGGGCCGACCTTGGGGCCGTGGTTGCGCAGGTTGTCGATCAACTCTGCGCTGCGGTACTTGGCGGTGCGCACAAAACTGGCAAACAGCATGTAGTGGGTGGGTTTCTCGGCGGGCTCGGCCAATACCTTGGGGTCCAGTTGCGTCAACGCCAACAGGTCGGCCACGGCGCCTGCGCCCATGGGCAGGCTGGCGGTGAGTTGACCGATGGACTGATGAAAGCGCGCAGCTTTCAAGGCATCCCGCACCTGGGCAACCACGGCATGGTCGGCGTGGGTGGCGGGCGTCTGGGCGAGTCGGGTTTCACATCGTTCCAACGCGGCCTTGAGCGCCTGTTGCTGTTGCTCACCCGCCAGGGCGCGGCTTCCCCCTTCGGTCATTGCCGCTGCCACCAGGTGCTCGCCCAGTTCGGCAAGGCGTGGCAGTGAGGGTGCGTCGCCGCTCAGCTCGCGCTCGATACGCTCGAGCACGTGGGCGGCGTCATTGCGTGGCGCCCGCTGGGTGCGGCCCAGCGCCGTGGCGAGTTCACCGTTCTGGATGAACGCGCGCGTGCGAACTTGATGTGGCCCCTACTGGGCAGGTGGCGTCGGGGCGTCACTGGACGCCGGGCCAGGCGCATACAACGAAAGATGAGGGGTAGCAGCAATCCGCGAAGTCATGATGAGGTCCGAAAGGTTAGACAAATTTCAATCTGTAAGGATTTGAGTGGTGAACCACGACCATTCAGTTCCGTATCAGACCGGCATTGCCCCCTTCGCACACGCGTGCTTAGTTCAAACCTGCGCAGGTTAAATCAGATAAATAAGTTAACGATTATTACACCTTGTTTAATCAGTGCCGGATGAAAGCGTTGTAAAAAATCCGCCGCAGAACCTGCGGCGGCAAACCAAAGGATTTTGCCCAAGCGGAGCGCTAAGACAGGGCCCACGCTACACCAGCCGCTGCTGGCAACGAGTGAATTTAAATTAATCGAGTTTAATCCGTTTCATTTTCGGAACCGGTGAATAATCGCCCCATCGCAAGCAGTGGCCGGGGGTTCGCCCGAACGTCGGGCCACTAAAAATACAACATGCGAACTTAGCTGCTTATCCACGTCTGCCCAAAAACCAATAGACATCAACAGCAACTAAGGGTGCGCCGTTGCGCGCCCACTTGGGGAATTACACCATGGTTAAACAATCGAGCTTATTGGCCGCGGTGATGTGCGCCAGCCTGAGTCAACTCGCACTGGCCGACACGGTCACCGACCAGGCTGACGCCAAAGGCTTTCTTGAAGGCAGCAGCGTGACAGGCCTGTTGCGTAACTTTTACCTGAACCGCAACCGGGAAAACGGCCGGGCCGACAACCGCGACTGGACCGAAGGCGCCATCCTCAATTACAGCTCGGGGTTCACCCAGGGCACGATTGGCTTCGGCGTGGACGCATATGCCCAAGGCGGCCTGAAACTGGACGCCCAGCACCAGTACGCTGGCACCGGCAACCTGCCCACCGACCGTAACGGCGACCCGCAAGACAGCTACGGTTCCGTGGGCGCCGCCGTCAAGTTGCGCGTGTCCAAGACCCAGCTCAAATTCGGCGACATGCAGCCCACCGCACCGGTCTTCGCCACCGGCGGCACCCGCTTGCTGCCACAGACCGCCACCGGTTTTGACCTGACCAGCAGTGAGTTCGCCAACCTGAACCTGGAAGCCGGCCACTTCACCAGCACCAACAGTGGCATCACCAGCGACCATGACCACGACATCTACGCCACCTACGCCAACGTGGCGGCCAACAGCGCCAGCTTCGTCGGCGGCAAATACACGTTCAGTCCCGACCTGAGCGCCACGCTTTACGGCGGCGAACTGGAAGACATCTGGCGCCAGTACTACACCAACCTCAACTACGTGTTGCCATTGAGCAACGGCCAGTCGCTGACCCTTGACGGCAACCTCTACCGCACCCTGGACACCGGCAGCGCCAAGGCCGGTGCGATCAACAACACCACCTACTCGGTGGCGGCAGCCTACTCGTTCCTGGCGGCTCACACGCTGACGCTGTCGTTCCAGAAAGTGCACGGTGATACGCCGTTCGACTACGTGGGCACCGGCAACAACGGCGCGGGTGAAGGCGGCGACTCGATCTTGCTCGCCAACTCGGTGCAGTGGTCCGACTTCAACGGCCCGGGTGAGCAGTCGTGGGGCATACGGTATGACCTGAACATGACCCCCTACGGTGTACCGGGCCTGAGTTTCATGACCCGCTACATTGACGGCTCCGATATCGACGGCACCCACACGCCGGTCAACAGCGCTTATGCCGATCACTATGGCGCCGATGGCAAGCACCACGAAACCGACGTAGAAGCCAAATACGTGGTGCAGGAAGGCCCGGCGAAAAACCTGTCCTTTCGCCTGCGCCAGGCGTTCCACACCGCCAATGCCGATCAGGGTGAAGGTGACCTGAGCGAACTGCGCTTGACGGTCGACTACCCGTTCACCCTCCTCTGACACCCGCACCGGCCAGTCTCTGTGACTGGCCGTTGTCGCGTTGCGTTGTCCTGCGCTCAGGGTTTCCCTGATTGCGCCCCTCTAAACCGCCACTCTAGATTGGATCTCAGGAATCCTCGTCAAAGGCCGATACCCTGCGGATTGGCCTGAACGTTGCTTCTGTCAACGTGTTCAGCAGAAACATGCACTCTATAAAAGGGATCTACATGGAGTTACATAGATGCACTCGGGCAACAGCTTTTAGCCACACACGGGAGAATCGCCCGTGAAACTGCGCATTGGCTCACCGATTTCAACGGCAGTTGTGCACGAGCACGACGAAGCAGTCGCACAACAAGCCGCCAAGCCCACCCCCACCGAATACACCAAGCCTGCCCCTGATAACGCCCCATCGCGCTCACTCAGAAGCCGCCTGGTCGATAAGTTTTCCGGGCGCCAGACCGGTTTCACCGCGGTTATTCCCGGCACCGGACGCAGCATCAATCGGGCACTGCGCAGCGATGTACCCGCAGCGCCCCCGGCCGATGATCCGCAGGATGAACACCATGATGCGTTGCTGGCTCACGCCCACGAACTGAACGCCATGGCACGCGCCATGCTGCAAAGCCAGGACACTTCACCCAACACACCGTGGGAGCGCCCGGCGCCCTCGACCACCCGCCGTATCACCACCAAGGTGTTCCCTTGGCTAAAACCGGACTCATTGCGCACCCTGGCCAGCCACAACGGCAAGCCGCCCGAGGCGCCCTCACCCGCCAGTGAAACGCCCGGCCCGCAAGCCATTGCCGATGCCGCCAAGGAGCTGCTGGGCCTGGTCGACCTGCGCCGCAAGAACCTGGACGACGCCACCACCGCGCTGACCAATGCCCGCGTGCACCTGCACACCCTGCAAGCGCGCGCCGACACCGCGCCGCTGGCCCCCACCACCCGCCGGGGCAAAGAGCTGGTCGGCAGCCTGCAAGAACAGATCGCCGAGGCCCGGGCACGCGTGCGCACCACGCACCGCGCCACCCAATCAGCAAGCCAGCAGTTGCAAGAGGTGCTGCACAGCACCGACCTGCTGCACTTGACCGCTCTCACCGAAAACCAGGACCAGCAAACCAAACGTGCCGGGTTTTCCAGGCAGTGGCTGACCGACCTCAAGGGCCACCTGCAAGCGGTCGATACCCAACTGGCCGACCGGCACACTGCAATCACCCTGGAGATGGAGCTCAAAACCCGGCAAACCCGCGAGTTGATCGCCCTGGACCACGACATGATCGTGGCCGAGCGGGCCCAGCTGTCTGCCGAAACCTACCTGCAAGCCCTGCACGCCCGCCTGCCCGGCACCGCCGAAGGCTCGTCTGCCCGGGCAGCCTTGAACACGGTGATTGAGCAGGCCGAGAGCGAGCGCGACAAGTTTCGCGACGAACACCAGCGCCTGGCCAATAACATGGCCCAGGTCAGCGCAGACTGTGCGCAGCTCAATGACGACATCGCAGCGCTCTACAAACAACTGGGCAGCGAAACACGCAGGCGCCAGGTGGAACCACGTGCTCCGGCGATCCGCGCCATCGACGAGCGTTTGCAGCAATCCACACCGCCCGCCGACGAGGCCCGGCCGGACAAAGCGGCGATCGATGCCATTCAAGCGCGCTACATGACCCACCAACTGGAAACGGCCCAAGCGTTTCCCGCCGCCACGGGTGCGGACCTGGACGCGCTCAAAGCGGTGCTGCAACCGATGGGCGAACGCTTGTCCAGCAAAGAGCCTGCGACCACGATGCCCGCGTTTGCGGTGATGGAAACGATCACCTCGGCACTGGCAGAAGTCACCGGCCAGGACGCCAAGCGCGCCGCGCGCATTCTGGGCGCCCTGAGTCAACAACCTGCCGCGCACTGGCCGGTAATGGCCGAAGGCCTGGCCCAATCGCAGCGCGCGGGCACCGGGGCCAGCACCTTGACCCAGGACATCGTTGCGACCTGCCGCAAACTGGCGTCACTGCCCTGCGGTATCGACCTTTTGCGGGTGTTGTCCAGCGAGGGCAGCACGCCGGCCACCCAAGCCGAAAGCGACGCGTTGCAGGTGTTCTGGCAGGCCGACAACGCCCAGCAGGCCAACCCTTCACCGGAGGTCAAGGCGTGGCTGCAAAGCGCCAAGGCCGTGGCCCGTGGAACGCTGGAGCACACCGATACAGCGTTTGCCGATGTGGCCCACGGCGCCTTCAATGCGGTGCGCAATGGTTACTTCAGCAACGCCCCCGGCAGCCTGTACGACCAGCATGACCAGCGGCTCAAAAAAGCCACGGTCGAATGGGTGATGCGGGCAGCCGCCACCCAGCCGCCGAAAGAGGCAGACCCGGCGCCCAAACCCTCGGCCGCGCGACGCCTGCTGCCCAACGTCAACAAGACGCCGTTTGGCAAGGACGTGCTGAGCAAGGCTTATGACGTCAGCGAAGGCATGGGCATGCAGTCGCCACGACGCACGATCGACAAGCTGGTCACCCGTCGGCTGGACCACCTGCAAACCACCATCGACGCCTGCCGCGCCCTGCCCGAGCGGCGCCTGGACGTGGCCGCAGCCCAAGCGATGGTCGACCATTTGCGTGCTCGGCAAAAACGTGGCGATCACTTGTCTCAAGTGGCGCTGCAAACCCAGGACATCAAGACCGTACGCTTGAGCGTCACCGCCAAGGCCCACGAGCAGCGGCTGGCGGCCCCCCACGACAACGGCGCACGCCGCCAGCCCAATGTGCTGACCAAGGCCCAACCGGTCACGCTGCCTGCCCTGTATGAACAACTCGGCACCGGCGAGCTGTCGGCCTTTGAAGGCGTGAGCCGCATCGAGGAGCAACTGCGCAAGGGGCTGCCAGCCGACCAGCGTCCGGCCCTGTACAACCCCAATGATGATGAGCTGGCTGACACGATGCGCCTGTTGAAAAATCAACACCTGAGTGCAAAAAGCGACATTGTGACGTTCTTCAAACCCTTCATGCTCGAAGGCGCACTGCGCGACCGCCTGCGCCTGGGCGGCGGTGGCACCGTGGGCGGTGGCCTGCCGTCGCTGCCCTACGGCGTGATTTCACCGATCGCCTCACCGGTGTTCTCTGCCGAAGTGTCACGCAGCGACGAAGCGTTTGTGCAAATGTCCCTGCCCTCGCTAGGCATCGAAATGGCATTTGGCAAAGTGCAGAGCAAGGCATGGGAAGTCAGCGCGGGCGTTTCGACAGGCACGCCCCTGGCGCCACTGGTGGGGGTGCAAGGCAGCCTGACGGGCCGTATCGCCAACGAAAAGGCGCGCACCACGTCCACCACGATGCGCTTTTACGGCGAGCGGAACAAAGACGATGAAACGCGCAACCACATGATCAACGCACTGGACAGCATGACGCGCTGGGACGTGATCGATCCCGACAAAGGCCCACGCTACAAAGGCCCGCTGGAGGCCATTTTTGCGCGCAACCCGAGCATTTCCCTCAGCCAGGCACAAAGCACCACCAGCACCCACACCTTGGGCATGCGGCTGGCGGGGCGCCTGCCCGCCATGAGTTTTGCCGACGGGCACGGTGCCTCTCAGAGCCTGTCCCTGGAAGCTGCGCTGTCCGCCGAAGCCTCCCGCTCGCGTGATGTGAGCAATGACACCGGCGGCACCGTCGCCACATTGGGCGACAAGAGCGACATCGCCCAACAACGCCTGGGCCTGACCACCAACTTCAACATGACGCCCATTGCCAGCTCCTCCGTACCGGCCGGCAATGGCCATCACGGTGTACTGGGCCAGGGCTTGGGCTTGCAGGCGGGCGTGTCACGGGACTTGGCGTGGGCCTTCGAGAAAAACGAAATATCGCCCTACCTGTACAACGGCAAGCTGGGCGCGGACCTGGAGCGCCAATACTCCACCCCCAAAGACCTGCTGGCCGAGATCAACACCAACCGGGACCTGTGGCTGCAAGTCGCGCTCAAGAAACTGGAGCCCGACGCCAGTGGCAATAAAGACACGGCGGACAATCGCTTGCGGGCCGGCATTCTGCTGTCCAAGTTTGAAACCCGCCTCAAGCAGTTGGCCAAGGACAACCACTACTGCCTGTACAGCATCGTCTACGAGATGAAACCCCGCGTCGGCGCGGCCGTGGATGGCTATCGCGGTATCCAGGAGCTGGCACGCCAGCGAGGCGATGCGGCAGGTGTCGCACGCGCCGAGCAGGCCATCGAAGACATCATGCTGATGCGCGGCAGTTGGGAGCCCAAGTACATGACCGCCCGTGAACGCGCAGGCGACTCCACCAGCAAAGGCTGGCGCAACCTGGTGCGCTGGCAAAAGCTGAGCAACGTCAACGCACAGCGCACGGCGGCGTTGTTTCCGCCACCGTGACCCGTGGCGCCACGCGGTGATCCGCGTGGCGCATTTGCCCCCGGCGGCGTTTTCCGGGACCATGTGCGCCGTCCTTTAAACGCGAGACTCCCATGGCCAACCACGACCTGTCCTTTACCCCCGACCTTGACCCGGACTCGATCTCCAGCGACGTGATCGGCTTCAACGGCATCCTCGTCTCCACCCAGATCCCCGTGCGCGCCGATGGCAGCCTGGAACTGGGCGACATCACCCTGCAAAGCGAATGCACTCTGCAAGCTCTGAAGGTGGCATTGGAACGCGCCGGCAGCTCCATCGACCGCGTGATGCACCTGACCATCTACCTGACCGACATGGCCGACCGCGCCGCGTTCAACGAGGTCTACAAACGCTACTTCGCCAAACCCTGGCCGGTACGGGCCGCCGTGGGCGTGGCCGCGCTGGCGGTAGAAGGCATGCGCGTCGAAGTCACCGCCATGGCCGCCAAGGCCTGAGCTGCGGCGGGCCAGGCGCCCGCCCTTGTTTGGGGCAAGCACCGCCCGGCAACTCACGGATGCCCCCCGCGCGTTTCACGGCTACAATGCGCGCCTCAACCGTGACAAGCCTGACTAAAAAAACTATGTCCTTGCCCAAGCATCACCTGGAATTGCTCAGCCCTGCCCGCGATGTCGCCATCGCCCGCGAGGCTATCTTGCATGGCGCCGACGCCGTGTACATCGGCGGCCCAAGTTTTGGTGCCCGCCACAACGCCTGCAACGACGTCAGCGACATCGCCGGGTTGGTGGAATTCGCCCGCCGCTACCATGCACGCGTGTTCACCACCATCAACACCATCTTGCACGACAACGAGCTGGAGCCCGCGCGCACGCTGATCCACCAGTTGTACGACGCCGGTGTCGACGCGCTGATCGTGCAGGACCTGGGCGTGATGGAGCTGGACATTCCGCCCATCGAGCTGCACGCCAGCACCCAGACCGACATCCGCACCCTGGGCCGGGCCAAATTCCTCGACCAGGCCGGCTTCTCGCAGTTGGTACTGGCCCGTGAGTTGAACCTGCAGGAAATCCGCGCCATCGCCGATGAAACCGATGCCGCCATCGAGTTTTTCATTCACGGCGCGCTGTGCGTGGCCTTTTCCGGCCAGTGCAACATCTCCCACGCGCAGAACGGGCGCAGCGCCAACCGCGGCGACTGCTCCCAGGCCTGCCGCCTGCCCTACACCCTCAAGGACGACCAGGGCCGCGTCGTGGCCTTTGAAAAACACCTGCTGTCGATGAAAGACAACAACCAGAGCGCCAACTTGCGCGCCCTGGTAGACGCCGGTGTGCGCTCGTTCAAGATCGAAGGCCGCTACAAGGACATGGGCTACGTGAAAAACATCACGGCCTATTACCGCCAGCGCCTGGACGAGATCCTCGAAGACCGCCCCGACCTGGCTCGTGCCTCGAGCGGGCGTACCGCGCACTTCTTCTTGCCAGACCCGGAAAAAACCTTCCACCGGGGCAGCACCGACTACTTTGTCAGCGATCGCAAGATCGACATCGGCGCCTTTGACACCCCGACGTTCACCGGCCTGCCGGTGGGCGTGGTGGAAAAAGTCGGCAAGCGTGACCTGATGGTCGTGACCCATGAGCCGCTGTCCAACGGTGACGGCCTCAACGTGCTGATCAAGCGCGAAGTGGCGGGCTTTCGCGCCAACATCGCCGAACCCAAGGGCGAGTTCGAAGAAGACGGCGAAAAGCGTTACCGCTACCGCGTAGAGCCCAACGAAATGCCGGCCAACCTGTACCAGGTACGGCCCAACCATCCGTTGAGCCGCAACCTGGACCACAACTGGCAACAGGCACTGCTCAAGACCTCGGCCGAACGCCGTGTCGGCGTGGCCTGGACAGCGCAGCTGCGTGAAGACCAACTACAACTGACCGCCACCAGCGAAGAAGGCATCACCGCCCGCGTCGCCCTGCCCGGTCCGTTTGGCGTGGCCAACAAACCGGAACAGGCGCTGGACCAGTTGCGCGACCTGCTCGGGCAGCTGGGCACCACCCAGTACCACGCCACCGCGGTGGAACTGGACGCGCCGCAGGCATTCTTCATCCCCAACTCGCAACTCAAGGCGCTGCGCCGCGAAGTGATCGAGGCGCTGACCGAAGCCCGCGTGAAGGCCCATCCACGCGGCGGGCGCAAGGCCGAAACCACGCCACCGCCGGTGTACCCCGAGTCGCACCTGTCATTTCTGGCCAACGTGTACAACCAGAAAGCCCGCGACTTCTACCATCGCCACGGCGTGCAGTTGATCGATGCGGCGTTTGAAGCCCATGAAGAAACCGGCGAAGTGCCGGTGATGATCACCAAGCACTGCCTGCGGTTCTCCTTCAACCTGTGCCCCAAGCAGGCCAAGGGTGTGACCGGCGTGCGGACCAAGGTGGCGCCGATGCAGTTGATCCACGGGGATGAAGTGCTCACGCTCAAGTTCGACTGCAAGCCATGCGAGATGCACGTGGTGGGCAAGATCAAAGGGCATATCCTTGGCCTGCCGCAGCCGGGCAGCGTGGTCGGTTACATCAGCCCCGACGACCTGCTCAAGACCATCCCACGCGCACCGCACTGATCCGTTCGCGCCCGCGCACCGAAAGGCACCACAACGGAAACGGCAGCGTCACCAGCAGCAACAGCCACAACAAGGCGTAGACCGCGTCTACGCCTTCGTTCTGCAGGTTGACGAACAGCTTGACCGGGATGCCCTGCGGGAAATACGCGAACACCATCACAATGCCGAATTCACCGATCACCCGCACCCAGACAATCGCCAAGGCGTTGGCCAGGGCCCGCCGGGTGACCGGCAGGATGACCCGGCAAAACGCCTGGACCGGCGAGCAACCCAAGCCCCGCGCCGCTTCATCCAGCACACGCGGCACCGACTCAAACGCCGAGCGCGCGCACAGCACGTAATACGCCAACCCGCCATAAACCTGCGCCAACACAAACGCTGGCAGGTTGTTGTTCAGGGAAATGCCCAGCCGTGCCAACGCTTCGCCAAGGCCGGCGTACGGGCCATACGCCGTAACCAGCAAAATGCCCATGGCCAGCGGTGGCGTCAGCAGTGACACCAACAACAACGCCTCCACCGCGCCCCGCCAACCCGAGCCCGTGCGCGCCACCCACCAGGCCAGCGGCGTGCCGAGGATCACGATCAACACTGTCGAGACACCGCTCAACCCCAACGACACGCCCACTGCCGTCCAGTCGCCGTATGCCAGGTGCAACTGCGTCCACGACGTTGCACCGCACAGCGCCACGAAGGGTATCGCCAGCAAGACCAGCGCGGGCAGGCCCGTCCACACCTGGCGCACGTTAAAGTGCCGGGCCCTTGGCCGGGCCATAACCGTTGGCCTCAAACAGCGTTTGCGCCTCGGGCGATTGCAGGTAATTCACAAATGCCTGGGCCTGTTGCGGGTGCGGGGCGTTTTTCAGCACCGCGGCATAAAACACCAGCGGCTGGGGCGTGAGGGTGTGCAACTGGCCGGTCTTGTCCGGCAATTGCAGGCTCGTCTGGCTGTACCAGGCCTGACTGAAGGCCGGGTTGCTCAAGTTGATTTCATCGGGCAGCGTCACATAGGGTAGATGGGCCGACCGGGTCGCGCTTTCGTAACCGGAAGCCGCGTCGATTTGCCCGGCTTGCAGGCGCGTCAGCAGACCGCCTTCGCCAAACACCTGCTGCGGGTTCTGTACATCGCCCAAAATGCGCCGGGCCAGGCCGGGCTGGTGGTAATACTGCTCGGCCAGTTGCACCGCAAACACAATGTTCTGGCCCTGCGGGTCGGTGGCCGCGTCGGTGCGCCCAAAGCGCAGGCCAGGGCTTTGCAGCACTTGCCACCAGGGCGTCTTGCCCGCCGCCAATTGCGCGGCAAACGCACTCTTGGGGTTGTAGGCAATCACCATGCGGGTGCTGGCCACCGGCACGGCATGGTCCGCCAACCCGGCCTGTTGCAGCACCTCGATCGGCCCCGGTGTGATGGACACGAACACGTCCGCCAGCAGGCTCTTGGATGCCAGTAACCGCGCCAGCCCATAGGCGCCTTCGCCCTGCCCTTGGTACGTGAGGTGTTCACGCCCGGCAAACGCAGGCCCCAGCGCCTTGTCCATCAGCACGCCCATGGAGCCTGCGTAGGTCACATGGATCTCACCATCGGCCTGGGCCGAAAGTACCACCGACAACAGCAGGCTACCGATAAGACCTGCACTGCGTTTTTTCAACATGTGCGCTCGCTGTAAACAGAAATATACAGCGGCGCATAGTAGCGAAGCGTTCAGCCCGACTTCATGAAACCTGCCCGACTAAGCGGGCACCGCCCCCTTGGCTCGCCACCACCACCCCCGCTGCAAGCCCGCCGCTGCCAGCAAAATGGCCGCCACCCCCAGCCACTGTGTCCAGCCCAGGCGATGGCCAAAGGCGATCCAGTCCACCCCAATGGCCGCAATCGGGTAGATAAACGACAAGGCACCGGTGATGGCCGTCGGCAATTTTTGAATCGCGCCGTACAGCAACACGTACATCAGGCCGGTATGCACCACGCCCAACGTCAACAAGGCCGCCCAGGATTGCGCAGAGGTCGACACGCCCTGCCACTGCATCAAAGGCGCCAGCAACACGGCGCCGGTGCTCACTTGAATCAACGCCATCAGGTGCGGCGGTACGGCCTTGAGACGCTTGATGATCAACGCGGCAATCGCATACAAAAACGCAGCGCCCAAGGCCAGTGACACGCCCACGGCATAATCGTCGCCGCTGCCGGACAGGCTCCCGTGCGCCGTCACGATCGCCAACATGCCCGCGAACGCCAGCGCCAGCCAGGTGAGTTTTTGCACGGTGATTTTTTCACCCAGAAACACCGCCGCCAGCAGCACCAGCATAAACGGCTGGACGTTATAGACCGCCGTACTGATGGCAATCGAAGCCCTTGAATACGACTCGAACAGCAGCAACCAGTTACCGACAATGGCCACCCCGCTCAACATCCCCAGCCCCACCGTCGAGTAACTCAACAGGTCCCGGCGCAAGTAGCCCAGCAGCCCGCACACCAGCAACAGCGAAAGTGCGCCGATCACGCAGCGCCAGAACACCACCGCTACCACGGGCACGCCCGACACCAGCACAAACCAGCCGATGGTGCCGGATATCAGCATGGCCCCGACCATTTCCCACGACCCGCGACGTACGGACTTGTCCATCATAAAGCTCCTCAAGTGAGGCTCCATTGTGTCAACCTGCCAGGCCGTCATTCCAGAACACAAAAAAGGCAAATTCAGACGTTTGCCTACACTTGTTAGGCAAAACTGCCAAATCACTTTAGGAGGCACCATGATCGACAGCATTGACCAACAACTGATCGCCGCCCTCATGGACGACTCGCGCCTGTCCCTCAAGGCCTTGTCCGGCATCACCGGCCTGTCGTCGCCCAGCGTCGGCGAGCGCTTGCGACGCCTGGAAGAACGCGGCGTGCTCAAACATTACACCGTGGACATCGACCCCAAGCATTTTGGCTACCTGCTGCAAGCCATCGTCCGCATCCGCCCCCTGCCCGGGCGCTTGCAGGAGGTGGAGCGACAGATCCAGGCGATTCCCGAGTTCACCGAGTGCGACAAAGTCACCGGCGACGACTGCTTCATCGCCCGCCTGCACGTGCGCTCCATGGAACAGCTGGACACCTTGCTGGACCGGCTCAACGCCTACGCCGAAACCAACACCGCCATCGTCAAGAAAACCCCGGTCAAACGGCGCCTGCCGCCCCTCAATGATTGATGACCCGTGGTCACGGATGCCATGACACCAAGGCCATTTTTGCAATCCACCACTGTGTTTATGCTCGGTTCCATCCTTTGCAACCACAGGCGTAAAGACCATGTATGTCATCACCGGAATCACCGGCAAAGTCGGTGGCGCGTTGGCGCGCGAACTGCTCGGGCAGCGGCAACCCGTACGCGCGGTGATCCGCGACGCGGCCAAGGCCAAGGCCTGGGAGGCGCTGGGTTGTGACGTGGCCCTGGCCGACATGCGCGACGCCGCCGCGCTCACCCGGGCATTCACAGGGGCCACCGGGGTTTTTATCCTGCCACCGTCGGACTTCGATCCTTCGCCAGGTTTCCCCGAGGCGCAAGCCGTGATCAACGCCGTCGTCCAGGCCCTCGATACCGCCGCCCCCCAACGGGTGGTGTGCCTGTCGACCATCGGCGCACAGGCCGAACACCTCAACCTGCTTACCCAACGCACATTGATGGAACAGGCGCTGGGCAAACTCGACCTGCCCGTGACCTTCCTGCGCCCTGGCTGGTTCATGGAAAACGCCGCCCTCAGCGTGATCAGCGCCCGCGAACACGGGGTGATCCACAGCTTCCTGCAACCACTGGACAAGACCGTGCCCATGGTCGCCACCGCCGACGTCGGCACACTCGCCGCCCAGCTGTTGCAACAGCAATGGGCGGGCCACCGGGTGGTGGAACTGGAGGGCCCCAAACGCATCAGCCCCAACGATCTTGCCCACACATTCAGCCAGGTGCTGGGGCGTGAGGTCACCGCTCAAGCCGTACCGCGTGAACAGTGGCAAGCCCTGTTTCACGAACAAGGCGCGCAAAACCCGCTGCCGCGCATGCGCATGATCGACGGGTTCAACGAAGAGTGGATCTGCTTTGAGCGCGACACGGTACTCAGGGGCGAAACCCCGCTGATCAAGGTGTTGCGCGAACTGGCGCAGAAGACGGCCTGAACATGGACTTTTCACGGGCCTTGCTGGCGGTTGTCACACTGTCGGGCGTGGCGTGGCTGCTGGAGTGGAAGGTCTTGGGCCCCAGACGCACGCCGGGCACCGCCGCGCCCTGGTGGGTCGCTTGCAGCGCCGGGATGTTTCCTGTCCTGGCCCTGGTGTTGCTCGTGCGCTCGTTTGTGATAGAGCCGTTCCAGATTCCGTCCGCCTCGATGCTGCCCACGCTCGAGCCTGGGGACTTTATTGTGGTGAACAAGTCTGGCTACGGCCTGCGCCTGCCGGTGAGCGGCTGGAAACTGTGGAGCACGGGCGAACCGCAACGGGGTGACGTCATCGTCTTTCGTTACCCCCACGACCCCAGTGTTCATTACATCAAGCGCCTCGTCGGGCTGCCCGGCGATACCGTTGCCTACCGGGACCAACAGCTGTTCATCAACGGCCAGCAGGTAGTGCCAACGTTGCAGGACGGCATGCGCTACCACGAAGTACTGGGCACACGGCCCCACGACATTCTGCTGGACGTCACGCAGGCGCAACCCTACCGCGCCCTCTGGGCGTTCGCACACCGTGACAACTGCACCTACCTGCCAAACAGCGTGACCTGCGTGGTGCCGCGCGGTTTTTACTTCGGTGTGGGCGATAACCGCGACAACAGCGCCGACAGCCGCTACTGGGGCTTCATTCCTGCAAAAAATATAGAAGGCCGGGCGTTTTTCATCTGGCTCAACCTCCACCATCCGGGCCGTATCGGCCCCATTACCTGAGGTGTCTCTCCATGACTCTCCACCTCCCTGCCCTGGGCTTCGGAACGTTTCGCATGCCGGGTGACGAGTGCCGCGCCGTGGTCGAAAGCGCGCTGGAGCTCGGCTATCGGCACATCGATACCGCCGCCATGTACGACAACGAACGCGCCGTTGGCCAGGCCATCGAGCAGTGCGGCGTCCCGCGCAACGAGCTGTTCTTGACCACCAAGGTGTGGCACGACCAGTTGGAGCCGTCGGCACTGCTGCAAGCGTTCGAGCGCAGTATCGACAAACTGGCCGTGGACTACGTCGACCTGTACATGGTGCACTGGCCCGCCCCGGGCATGGACCTGCCCGGCATCATTAATGCTCTGCTGTCACTGCGCGAAAGCGGCCGCATCCGTGCGCTGGGCGTGTGCAACTTCAACCTGCCCATGCTGCGCGAGGCCGTCGACATTTTGCAGGCACCGATCGCGGCCGTGCAGGTGGAATACCATCCCTTTTTGGCACAGCAGCGGCTGTTCGATTACCTCACGGCCAAAGGGATTGCGAAGGTGGCGTATGCCCCCTTGGCCCAAGGCCGCGTGGCCGATGACCCGATACTTGCGCAGATCGGCCGCAAACACGGGGCCACTGCCGCGCAAGTCGCACTGGCCTGGTTGCGTGAACAAGGGGTGGTTGCCATCCCCAAGGCCCGTGGCCGGGAGCGCCAACAGGCCAACCTCGATTCACTGCGCCTGCGGCTGGACGACGAAGACCGCGAGGCGATAGCCCGTCTGCCCAAGGACCAGCGGTTCGTGCAACCCCCGTTTGCCCCGCAGTGGGACGCGCCGTGACCTCACATCAGGCCCTCAAAGGCGGCCGGCCGTGACGCCACCCTACACCGGGGTTTCGTGATCCGCCCGTTTGGCGAGGTAAAGAGTGCGCTGGCGTTGGGGTATTACGTGGTGTACCGCCCCGAATGCGGCGAACTGGCGAAAGTGCAGGCGTTGCGTGACTGGTTGCTGGCCCAGGCTGCGATGTAAATGAAGGAGGCCCCCGCCTCACCCCTCATGCATTGATTTTGCCGCGGGCAACAACCCCTGAAATGTTCGATAGCGCGCTTGCAGGCTGTGTGCCTGTGCAGGGTCAGGGGTAAACCGTGCCTTGACCGGCATGCCCGCCTGAATCTGCTGCGCCCCGTGCCCGCTGGCCAAGAAACCCAGCTTCGCGGCGCCGATGCACGCGCTCAGTTCGCTGCCGTGCAGGGTGTAGATCTCCCGTTGCAGCAGGTTGGCCAGCAGTTGCGCCCAGTATTCGCTACGGGCGCCGCCGCCCACCAGGGCGCAAGCGTTGACTCGGGCGCCCGCCGATTGGACGGCGTTCAGGGCGTCCAGCAGGCCGAACCCCACGCCTTCCATCACGGCGTACGCGAGCATGGCGGGGGTGCAGTCGTGGCCCAGGTTCATGAAGCCGCCGCGCAGCAGCGGGTCGTTGTGCGGTGTGCGTTCACCCGCCAGGTACGGCAAGAACAACGGGTGGCTGAGCGGCACGCCTTGTTTTAGGGGCAATGTGGCGTGCACCTGGTCCAGCAGCGTTTGCTCGTCCGTAAACCCGGTGAGCCGGGTGACCCAGCGCAGGCAACTGGCGCCCGCCAGCATGGCGCCCATGGTGTACCAGCGGTCCGGCAGTGCATGGCAAAAACTGTGCACGGCGCTGGCGGGATGACCGGCGGGCAGGTCGGTGATGGCGACGATCGCCGCGCTGGTGCCCAGGGTGATGAAGGCATCGCCTGCGTTGACCGCGCCGATGCCCACCGCCGCCACCGGGTTGTCCCCCCCGCCGCCCGCGATGACTGTGCCGTCACGCAGCCCCGCGACGTTTTTCACCACCGTGCTGGCGGCGCCGCCTTCCACCAATCGGGGCATGTGCGACAGCTGCAGGCCGCTGGCGTTGACCATTGGCGCGTACCACTGACGCTTGGCCACGTCCAACCACAACGTACCGGCGCCGTCGGACACTTCACTGATGCGCTCGCCGCTCAGACGCAGACGCAGGTAGTCCTTGGGCGACAGGACGCAGTCGATGGCCGCGAAAACCGCAGGCTCATGGCGCTGCACCCACAACAGCTTGGGCGCGGTAAGGCCCGCCATCGGCAGGCTGCCGGTGACGTCGGCATAGTCGCGCCCCAACGCCTGGGCCTCGGCCACCGCGCGCGAGTCGTCCCACAGGATGGCCGGGCGCAAGACGCGGTCGTCCTCGCCCAACAACACGGCGCCGTGCATTTGCCCGGACAGCCCGATGCATTCGATGCGGGCAAAGGCGTGCGGCTGCTCGCTGCGCAATGCCGCAAGCGCCTCGAGGCACGCCTGCCACCAGTCTTCGGGCGCCTGTTCGGACCAGCCGGCATGGGGCCGGGAAATGCTCAGGCGCACACCGGCATGGGCCAGCACGGCGCCGTGCACGTCGAGCAATATTGCCTTGAGTTCCGAGGTGCCAAGGTCGATGCCGAGGGAAACGGGAGTGTTCATAAGGTCAGGGGCAGCCACAGGAATTACGAATGTTCAGCGCCGGTGTCAGGCGCACAGTGTGTTTGTCGCGCGCAGGCCAGGCCATGCGCTCAAGCAGCAGGTTCACCGCCCGGGCGCCGAGCGCCTGCACGGGTTGGGCGATGAGGGTCAGGCGCGGGACGAAAAAGTCGGCCCAGTCAAAATCATCGAAACCCACCAGGGCCACCTGCCCCGGCACCTCGATACGTGCCTCGCGCAGGGCCTGCATCGCCCCCAGTGTCATCAGGTTGTTGCCCGCCATGATCGCCGTGGGCGGCGACGTCAAGGCCAGTAGTTGCGCCGTGGCGTGGCGTGCCGGTTCGCTGCTGGAGCCGCCATTGACCAGCAAGTGCGGGTCAAACGCCAACCCCGCCGCCGCCAGCGCCGCGCGGTAACCGGCCACGCGCTCATCGGTGGTGCCCAGCCCCGCTCGCCCGGCGATAAAGCCGATACGCCGGTGCCCGTGTTCAATCAGGTGGGCGATCAATGCTTCGGTGGAGCGGGTGTTTTCCACGCCCACCTGGTCAAAGTCGCCACCGGTCATGCGGTCCACCAGCACCGCCGGAATCTCGTTGGCCTGCAAATAATCCAGGGCCAGAGAGCCGGTGGACGGCGCAAGCAAAATGCCGTCCACCCGCCGGTGATGCAGCGCGGTGACCACTTGCAGTTCGTGCTCGGGGTCATCGTGCGGGTCGACGAACAGCATCATGTAACCGTGCTTGGCGCACTCGGTTTCAATGGCGTGCACCGTCTCGCTGAAGTAATGGTTGGACAGCGCCGAGATGGCCACCCCAATCGTGTTGGTACTCGAGCGGGCCAGGGAGCGCGCCAGCGTGTTGGGGATGTAACCCAACTGCTGGATCGCCCCTTGTACCGCCTGCACCGTTGCCGGGCTGACCTTGCGGGTGCCGTTCAATACGTGGGAGACGGTCGACGTCGACACGCCGGCGATCTTCGCCACATCCTCCATGGTGACCACGGTGCTTACTCCCTGTGATGGCTGCTGTTTTTAGTGTTTGCTCGACCAGCCGCTGTAGCTGGCAACGTTGTCACGGGTGATCAACTTGGGCACCAGCAACGTCACCGCCTGCTCCGGCGCCTTGCCATTGAGCAGGTCGTTACCCACATTCACGGCGGTCTGGGCCATGGCCCAAGGGTCCTGGCTGGCCGAGGCCTGGATCAGGGTATCGGTCTTCAGCGCGTTTTCAATATCCGGCGCGCCGTCCACCGAGGTAATCACAATGCCCTTGCGCTTGAGCTGCTTGGCCGCCAGGTCGCTGCCGATGGCTTGCGGGTCGTTGATCGCGAACAGACCGTCGATTTTCTGGAAGCGGGTCAGGTAGCCCTGCATCACGTTCAGGCCCCCTTCACGCGAGCCTTTGCCGTCCTGGTCATCGGACAGCACCTTGATGCCCGGCGCCGCCGCGAACGCCGCCTGGCAACCTTTGACACGGTCGGTCACGGCGGTCACTTGCGGGCCGTTCTGGATGATCACGTTGCCCTGGCCAGAGAGCTTGTCGACGATGAACTGGCACGCCAGCTTGCCCGCTTCGACGTTGTCGGTCTGCACGGTGGCATTGACGCCCTTGGCGTCCACGTCCACCGCCACCACCACGATCCCGGCGTCACGCGCTTTCTTGATCGCCGAGGCCATGGCCGACGGGTCGACGGCGTTGATCAGGATCAGGTCGACCTTGGACGAAATGAAGTTGTCGATCTGCGAAAACTGCTTGCTCAGGTCATAGTCGGCCGACACCGAGGTGACTTTTACAGCGGGGTTCAGTTGCTTGGCCCGCGCCGTGGCGCCGTCGGCCAGGGTCACGAAATACGGGTTGCCCAACGACCCCATGCTGATGCCGACGGCGTTCAAGTCACGGGCATGGGCAGCCTGGGACATCAGCGCGACCAGGCCCAGGGAGGCGACAACAGGGAACATGCGTTTGAAGTTCATAGTGGCTCTCTTGTGATTGTTGTTGAGAACAGCGTTTGGAATCAGGTACGGGCGCCCGATTGGCGATAGCGGTCCAGTGCCACCGCACCAATGATCACGATGCCTTTGATGATGTATTGCCAGATGTCCGAAACGCCCAGCAGCACCAGGCCGTTGGTCAAGACCGCGATGATCAGTGCGCCGATCAGCGTTCCGCCGATGGTGCCGACGCCGCCGGTAAAGCTGGTGCCGCCCAGGATCACCGCCGCAATCGCATCCAGCTCATAGGACTGGCCCAGTTGCAGGCCGTTGGCGGCGAACAGGCGTGAGGCGCTCATCACCGCGCCAAGGCCTGCCAGGGCGCCGGACATGGCGTAGACAAACAGCAACACCTTCCACACCTTGATCCCCGACAAGCGCGCCGCTTCAGGGTTGCCGCCCACCGAATAGATCTGCACGCCCATCACCGTGCGCCGCAGGATGAACCACGACAGCACCACCACCGCCACGGCGATCACCACCAGCCAGGGCACGCCCAAAATCGAGTCGTTGCCGATAAACGCAAACGGCAGGTCCGGGTTGAACACGGTTTTGTCGTTGGCCAGCAAGCGGGCCAGGCCGCGCATGGCGGTGAGCGCCCCCAGGGTGACGATGAACGGCGGCAAGCGCATGAACGCAATCAGGCCACCGTTGACCAGGCCCAGCAGCAGGCCAAAGCCGATGCCCGCGACAATCCCGAGCATGCCGAACTGCGGCGAGGTCGATGCCAGCAACGCCACCACGGCCGACGCCGCGAGGATCGAACCCACCGACAGGTCGATGCCCGCCGTCAGGATCACAAAGGTCATGCCGGCCGCCAGCACCACGTTCACCGAGGCTTGCTGGGAGATGATCGACAGGTTGTCCACCGTGAGGAAGTTGTCACTGGCCAACGCAAACCCGATCAGCAACAGCACCAGCACCGGCAACATGCCCAGGGTGCGCATCAATTCACGGGCGCGTTCGCGCTTGTCGACAGTTGCCACACTCATGTTGTTGCTCTCCGCACTCGTTGAATTAGCCATGGGCAGCCACCGGCTGCACGCCACCAGTGGCCAGGTCGATAATGGCCTCCTGGGAAATGTCATGGCCGGATGCGCCGCCCAGTTCGGCCACCAGTTGCCCTTCACGCATCACCAGCACGCGGTCGCACGTGCCGATGACTTCCGGCAGCTCGCTGGAAATCACCACAATGCCCACGCCCGCCTTGGCCAACTGGTTGATGATGCGGTAGATCTCGGACTTGGAGCCGATGTCCACGCCCCGCGTCGGTTCGTCCAGAATCAACACGTGCGGCTTGACCTCCAGCAGGCGCGCCAGCAGCACTTTCTGCTGGTTGCCGCCCGACAGCGCACCCACGTTGACCTTGCCCGACGCCACGCGGATCGCCAGCGACTTGATCGCCTCGCTGGCCCGTTGCGCGGCGTGCTTGCGGTCCAGTACGCCGCCCGCGCCAGCATCCGCCACGCAGGCGCACACGTTGATGTTGCCGGCCACGCTCATGTCCAGAAACAGGCCTTGGGCCTTGCGGTCTTCGGTGAGGTACACCACGCCAGCGCCGATCGCGTCTGCCGGGGTACGCAGTTGGGTCACGGTCTTGCCGACCACTTCCAGGGTGCCGGAGGTACGCGGGTCGGCGGCAAAGATCAGCCGTGCAAGCTCGGTACGCCCGGCCCCCACCAGGCCCGCGATGCCCAGTACTTCACCGGCGTGCAGGTCAAAGCTGCACCGGCGCACGCGCTTGCCGTCGGCCATGTCGCGCACGCGCATCACTACCGGCCCCGGCGCGTAGGCGGTTTGTTCTTTCTTGTAGAAGCCTGAGAGGTCGCGCCCCACCATCATTTTGACCAGCGCGTCGGCAGACAGCACCTCGCGGGCCAGTTCGCCCACGTACTCACCGTCACGCAGCACCGAGACGCGGTCAGACAACTCGTAGATTTCCGCCATGCGGTGGCTGATGTAGATGATTGCCAGGCCCTGGCTGCGCAGTTGTTTGATCAACACGAACAGGCGATCGGTTTCCCGCGAGGACAACGGCGTGGTGGGTTCGTCCATCACCAGCACCTTGGCGTTTGCATGCAGCGCGCGGGCGATTTCCACCAGTTGGCGCTCGGCGATCGACAGGCTGCTGACGCGCGTCGTGGGTTTGAACTCGGCGCCCAGGCGCGCCAGCACCTCGACGCAGCCCGCCTCCATGCCCTTGCGATCGATGCGCCAGCCACGGCGCAGCTCACGGCCCAGGTAAATGTTTTCGGCCACGCTCAGGTTCGGGCACAGGCTCAGTTCCTGATAGATCACGGCAATGCCCAGGGTTTTCGCGGTGGCGGGGCTGTAACTGGCGACGGGCTGGCCATTGATGCAAATGGTGCCGCCGTCATCGGCCTGATAGGCGCCGGAAAGGATCTTCATCAGCGTGGATTTGCCCGCGCCGTTCTCGCCCATCAAGGCGTGGATTTCGCCGGGATACACTTTCAGGCTGACGCTTTTGAGCACCCGCAGACCGTTGAAGGTCTTGCTGATGCCCTGCATTTCAAGCAAGGGGTCAAGGCTCATGACTGAGCTCCTGCGTTTATTATTTTTGTAGTCCGGGTTTCCCGATGGCAGCCATAGGAAGACCTGATTGCGGCTGACTGTAATCCAGACACATTTGTTTACGCAAGCGCTTGCGCGGATCCAATCATGCCTGATTAAACGTTTCATCTAGATTCCGGAGCGAACGTTGAACGCGGCAGATGAAGTGCTTTTGCGGTCGGTGGAATAAACAGCAGGCTTCGCCATCAAGGCCAAGAGCGAGAACAGCCCAAAGAAAGGCGCGTTTATGTTTGGTCTTCGGTAAGGCGCCGCAGGGTATAAACAAATCAAATAGTACGAATAAACAAATACACCTTCTGTGGGCTCAAGCCGTCGGGAATGATGCGTTCAGACTCCTTCCCACCACCGCAAGGTCGTACCCATGACTACACCGAATCAAAACCTCACGCTGCTGCTGGGCCGTGCCTTGCTGGTCACGCTGTTTCTGTTCAGCGGGATCGGCAAGCTAATGGCCCCGGCGGCCACGATCGCCTACATCGCAGCGGCCGGCGCGCCCTTGCCGGGCGTGGCTTACGGCCTTGCGCTGGTGGTCGAACTGGGGTTGGCCACGGCCCTGCTGCTGGGCTATCGCGTGCGCCCGGTGGCGGTGTTGATGGCGGCGTTCACCCTGGTGACGGCGCTGATCTTTCACAACCACTTCGGTGACAAGGGCCAATTGATCAATTTCCTGAAAAACCTGGCCATATGCGGCGGTTTCTTGCAGATCGCCGTATTTGGCGCGGGCAGCTTCAGCCTGGATCACCTGCGCGCGCAACGTGCGGTGGTGAACTGACAACCGCCGCTTGAGGCCGGTGTCAGACCGCCTCACGCAGGAAATCGATCAGGCCCTGGTGCGTGGCGGTCAAGCGCTCGCTGCCACTGACCAGGGCCAATTCCGAGGGCGGCACCGCCGGTAACGTTTCACACACCCGGTGGCTGCTCAGCACCGCGCTGCGGGGCAACACGCTCACGCCCAACCCCGAGGTCACCGCCGCCTGGATGCCGGTCAGGCTGTGGCTGCCAAACGCCACCCGCCAGCTGCGTCGGGCCTTGTCCAGGGCGCGCGTGGCCCGCTGGCGGTAAATACAGCCCTGGGGGAACAGCGCGAGTGGCAGGGTTTCAAGGTTGAGATCCTGCTCGCGCCCACACACCCACACCAGGGGCTCCGGCCAACTGGCATGGCAGTCGCCGCTGCCGATCTCGCGCTTGATCAGGGCGATATCAATCTCACCGCTTTCCAGGTGCCGCCGCAGGTCAGTGCTCATGCCGCTGACCGTCTCTAGCCGGGCCTCAGGCCGCGCCCGTACAAAGCCCGACAACATCGACGCCATGCGTTCGGCGTCAAAGTCTTCGGGCACGCCCAACCGCACCGGCACCACGCTCGCTTCGGTGCTCAGCGCTTCACGTGCCTCGCGGGACAGGTTCAATAAACGCCGCGCGTAGTGAGTCAGCAATTCACCGTGTTCGGTGGGGCTGACCTGCTGGCCCGAGCGGTCGCGCACCAACAAGACCTGGCCTACGCTCTCCTCCAACTTGCGAATCTGTTGGCTCACCGTCGATTGCGTGCGGTGCACCCGCTCGGCCGCCCGGGTAAAGCTGCCTTCGTCCACCACGCACACCAGGCTGTGCAGCAGTTCGAGATCAAACATGGGAAACGCCTCATATCGATAATTCAACTGACCAAAAGAGGTTAATTTAATTTCCAACTAAGCGCGAGCGTTCCTATGCTCAACGGGTCGCTTTATTACCGAACAGGTGCCCTATGCCTCTTGAACACTCCCCTCGCCCGCTCTGGCTGACCTTTGATTGCTACGGCACGTTGATCCAGTGGGACGAAGGCCTGCGCGCCGCCGTCGACAGCATCCTCAAGGCCAAAGGCGCGCATCAGGTCGACGCACACACCCTGATCACCGTGTATGACCACCACGAACACGCCCTTGAGCAAACCCCGCCGCACCGCAGTTTTCGCACGCTGGCAGGCCTGGGTTTGCAAAAAGCCCTGCAGGAGCTGGGCCTGCCCGCCGACGAACAGGACGGCGCGATACTCACCGACAGCATCAGTGCCATGCCGCCGTTCACCGAAGTGGTCAGCACCCTCAAACAGCTCAAGGCCTTGGGCTACAAGCTGTGCATCGTGTCCAACACCGACGATGACGTGATCGCTGGCAACGTCGCGCAATTGGGCGGCTACATCGACCGGGTCATCACCGCCCAGCAGGCCGGGGCCTACAAGCCCAATCGCCAGCTGTTCGATTACGCCCACGCGCAACTGGGGGTCAGCCTCGACCAGGTGGTGCATATTTGCGCCAGCCCGCACCTGGACCACGCCGCCGCCCGCGACATCGGGTTTCGGTGCGTGTGGATCGACCGTGGCACCGGCCGCCCGTTGCTCCCCGACTACCGCCCCGACGCGATTCTGCCCACCCTCGACGGCGTTCCCGCGCTGTTCCAATCGGTGGGCTGGTAAGCCATGGCCCATACCTTTACGCCCACCGCCTCACGCCCGCTGGCCGGGCGGCTGAACCTGGACAGCGAAGCCGCCCTACAGGCCCGCGTGGAACTGGCCGCGTGTTTCCAACTGGCGGCGCTGCACGGGTTGGAGGAAGGTGTCTGCAACCATTTTTCGGCCGTGGTGCCGGGCCATGACGAACTTTTTTTCGTCAACCCTTACGGCTACGCCTTTGACGAAATCACCGCATCGCGCCTGCTGGTGTGTGATTTTGCCGGGAACGTGATCGACGGCCAGGGCCAGCCCGAGGCCACCGCGTTTTACATCCACGCCCGTTTGCACCAGCAGCAGCCCCGTATCCGGGCGGCGTTTCATACCCACATGCCCAACGCGACCGCGTTGTGCCTGCTGCAAGGGCCGCCGCTGCGGTGGTTGGGGCAAACCGCCTTGAAGTTCTACGGGCGCACTGCGGTGGACGAGGCGTACAACGGCCTGGCACTGGACAACCGTGAGGGCGACCGGATCGCCGCCGCCCTGGGCAACGCCGACATCCTGTTCTTGAAAAATCACGGTGTGATGGTGGCGGCGCCGACGATTGCCGAAGCCTGGGACGACTTGTACTACCTGGAGCGCGCCGCCCAGGTGCAACTCAAGGCCATGGCCAGCGGGCAGGCGTTAAAGCCCGTTGAGCCCGCCGTGGCGCAAAGGGCCTATGAGCAGATGCGCGAGGGGGACCCGGCCAGTGCCAAGGCGCACCTGGACAGTGCCATGCGCCGGTTGAAGCAGCGCGGTGCTGATTTCGACCAGTAAAGGATTCCCGCGCCCGGCGCGGGAATCCTTTATTTGAGGGTTATCGACCGTTGGCAGCGTCGTTGATGATCGCCACGACCCGTGCCGGGTTCGACACCATCACCACGTGGGAAGCACCTTTGACCTCGATGGTTTCCTTGGACTTCGCACGCTCGGCCATAAATTTAAGCGCGGCCTCGGGAATATTTTTGTCTGCTGAACCGTATATGAAGTACGACGGCAGGTTTTTCCAGGCAGGATCGCCGGCAGGTTCCTTCAACGCAGCTTCGGTAATCGGGCGTTGGCCGGCGGCCATCAAGCGAGCTTCCTTGGCCGGTACATCGGCGGCGAACTGAACGCCGAACTTGTCTTGCTGGATGTACAGGTCGGTTACGCCGTCTTTGGACAGCACGGGTTTATCCAGGGTCGGGCCCAGGGTGCTGCCCGGGTAGCGGCCGGACAGCTCAAAAGCGGTTTCGCCTTTTTCCGGGGCGAAGGCCGCCACGTAGACCAGTGCCTTGACCTTGCCGCTGCCGTGCACCGCGTTGGAAATCACCGAGCCGCCGTAGGAATGGCCCACCAGAATCACCGGGCCCTGGGTGTGTTCGACGATGTCGGCGACGTAGTCAGCGTCGCTTTTTACCCCGCGCAGCGGGTTGGCTACCGCGATCACCGGGTAGCCTTCAGCTTCGAGGCCTGCGATGACACCGTTCCAGCTGGAGGCGTCGGCGAAGGCGCCGTGCACCAGCACCACGGTGGCTTTTTGCGCCTCGGCAGAGGCGCTGGTCACGCCGCCCAAGGCCAGCGCACCGGTCATGAGGGTGGCGGCAAACAGGGTCGACAAGGCAGGAAAGCGAAGTTTGTTCATGGCGTGGTTCTCTTGGCAGGTTGGCGTTCAAGGCGTTGAACGTGGAGCCATGATGCCGTGCAGGGTTTTACATATGGAGGCTATTAGTCGAGGATATGGCGCAGATCGTCCAAAACGATAAAAAATTTTCTGTAGGTGATTGATGGACCGTTTATCCACGCTTCTCGAGCATTTCGGCATTGGCGCCGATACCTTCCACAGCGGCCCGTTGCAGGGCGCCATCGACATCCGCGACCCGCAGCAACGCGGGCGCGTGTACTTGCTCAAGGAAGGCCAGGCCACGCTGGAAATGTCCGGTGAGCAACGGCGCATCCTGGTGCCCAGCCTGATCCTGGTGCCCCGCCCCCTGCCCCATCGCCTGCTGGCCAACAACGCCGTGGTGGTGTGCGCCGCCCTGCGTTTCGACGGTGGCCTGGACAACCCGCTGGCCGTGGCGTTGTCAGACGCGATCATCATGCCGCTTACGCAAGTGCCCATGATCAGCGGTACGCTGGACTGGCTGTTCAGCGAGGCGTTCAACACCCATTGCGGACGCGAGGCGGTGATGAACCGGCTGTTCGAGCTGATGGTGATTCAGTTCCTGCGGCACATGATGGCCTATCACAGCATGACCACCGGCATGATGTCGGGCCTGGCCGACATGCGCCTGGCACGCGCAATGACGTTGCTGCACAACTGCCCGGAACGGCCGTGGACCGTGGCAGAGATGGCCATTGAGTCCAACATGTCCCGGGCCAGTTTTGCCGCGCATTTTCACCGCGTGGTCGGGCAGACGCCCGCCGATTACGTGCTGTGCTGGCGCGTGAGCCTGGCGCAAAAGCGCCTGCGTGAAGGGCGCCCGATTGCGCTGATTGCCGATGAGGTGGGGTATGAGAGCCCGTCGGCCCTGGCGCGCGCTTTTCGGCGCAAGACCGGCACCAGCCCCCGGGAATGGATGCAGCACCAGGAAGTGGCCCTCTAGCCACTGGCACCTGCCGGGGGTTCGATGCCCCCGGCGGTGCCCTGCCCTGGCAAGGTCGTGTTAGTGCGGCCGTGCCTTGAGGGCAATCACACCCGCATTCTGGTCATACAGCACCACGTTGTTGAAATAGGTCAGCAGGCCTGCGTTGATGCCGGTGAAATTCGCCCCGCCCTTGGCCGGGCTGAAGCGCACGTACGTCGGGCTCTTGTCACCGACATGAAAGTGCTGGCCCATCTCGCTGCCGTCGGCCATTTGCAGGCTGTAGTGCGCCTGGATACCGGCAGGCCAGGCCGGATGCCCGGTGTCGCCCGACACACGAAAGCCCGCCGCGCCGGTATCGAGGATGCTCTCGCCGCAGATCTGCTGGTTATTGTCCAGGCGCTTGAGGCAGCTTTGCAGCCCGTGGTCCTTCCAGAAAGGCGCCGCGTCATTGGCTTTTTTCGGCACGCTTTGCAGGCTGATCGAACGGAACCCCTGGGTTTCATCCGGCCGGGGGTTGATGATCAACTGGCCCGGCGTGTTTTGCCCGGGCAACGGCAGCACCACAATCCAGCGCCCGCCCATGGCCTCCAGCGGGTTGCCCGCGCCCGAGCGGTGCAGGCCAACCCCGATGATGGCCTTGTAGCCTTCGCCCTTGCGGGGGTCGCCGCCGCCGATGAGGAAGTCTTTTTGTGGCACCCACGAGGCCATGCACTTGGGCCGTGCCACGTCGCACTCGACGGTGTCGACCCACTGGATCGGCATGTTCACACTCAGATGCCCAAGCCCGACTTGCGCCTGGGCCAACCGGCCGATCAAGTGCACGCCGCTGCCGTATTGCTCTTTCTCGGGCACGTTCGAGATCTGCGCATCGCCAGGGCGCAACACCCCGGGCATCACCCGCAAGCCCACCGAGCCGGTGTCCAGCTGGGCTTCGACCTGGGTGCTGCCGACCTGTACGGTCACGCTGTAGCGCAAGTCGCCATTGCCCATGACGGTGGAGTGGATCGGCACCACTTCGCGCGCCGCCGCCTGGGAGACACCGGCGGCCAACATCAAGGAGGCGAGCCCCGTCAGACGCGAAAACGAAAAAGCTTTCATCAACGATCAATCCAAGTAAAGGGAGGTGGGCGCGTCCCTGCGCCGGGGAAGTCAACCGGCCGGCTGGCTCATCAGGTTG
This sequence comes from Pseudomonas sp. SDO5215_S409, assembly GCF_054071325.1. NCBI lineage: Bacteria > Pseudomonadati > Pseudomonadota > Gammaproteobacteria > Pseudomonadales > Pseudomonadaceae > Pseudomonas > Pseudomonas sp. SDO5215_S409. The sequence continues at coordinate 153,136 of NZ_JBSVWN010000001.1, forward strand.
CATTGGTGGTCTTGCAGTTCTTCGGTAGACGCGCGGTTCAACTCTGAAATCGTCAACCGGGTGGTCAACAACACAAAGTCGCCATTGGCGCCGGGCGCCAGCAGCAGGCTGTAGCGGCCCATCGAGTCGTCCTGGGCCTGCACGTAGTCATGCAGCACGCTCAGCGGGTCGCGCTGGTCGAGCTCGGCGGCAGACAACGTGCGGGCGCTGTAGGTGTGGCCCATGAGTTTGACCGGCAAGGTGCGCCATTGCTCATCCAGCGTGGCGGCCTGTTGCGTGAGGGTCGTGAACACGTCGGGGCGCAGGCACGCAATGTGGATGTGCAGCTGGTTTTGCGAGCGGCCATAACGTGAATTGATCGCCAGCGACACATAGCGGTCGGCGATCGGCGTGGGCAGGCCGGTCGACAACACGTCGCGGTGCTTCCAGGCCTGGGTGAAATAATGCGGCAGCAAGTCGCGGCCCAGGGCAGGGTCTTCGATGCCGGTGACTTTATCGGTGGGGATCAGCAAGTCCTGATAAGGGCCGTTGCGGTCCTTGAACAGGACAAAGCCCTTGTCCGGGTAAACCTGCAGGCAAGGGCTCGGGCCCTGGTGGGCGGCCTGGTTGGGCACGCATTGCTGGCTGACGATGTGCCATAACACGTCGGGGTTGCCCCGCAACTGATAGGCGCCTGCCAGCACCCCGGCACACACCAGGCCACCGGCAATCTTTAATACGGTACTGCGCTTCATGCAACGAAACCTCAACACGACAGGGATGTTCTTTCTTGTTTTTCAACGACCGACATCCCTGTCGCAAAGGTCAACGTTTGGCGGGGGCCATAAATTCCGGGCCCACCGGATCTTTTATCGTGCTGGCCACGATACGGTCGATGTGGTGCAGGTCATCGGCGCTCAGCCGCCAGCCAAAGGCTTCCTCAAACCCTTTCAACTGTTCGGGTTTGCGCGCGCCCCACAGAGCAATGGTGGGCCCCTGGTCGAGCACCCAGCGCAGCGCCAGCGCCAGCACCGACTTGCCGTGGCATTCGCGGGCGTACACCTCGAGCGCCGCCACCGCTGCCAGGTATTGTTCAAAACGCGGGGCCTTGAACTTGGGGTCGAGCTTGCGCACGTCATCGCCTTCAAAACGCGTGGCGGCGTGCATGCTGCCAGTCAACAGGCCACGGCACAGCGAACCGTAGGCCAGCACCACCAGCGAGTGCTGCTTGGCATACGGCAGAATGTCGCTGTCGATGGCCCGCTCAAACAGGTTGTACGGCGGTTGCACGCTGGCAAGGGCGGTGTATTGACGAAAATCGTCCATTTGCGCGGGCGAATAGTTGCTCACGCCCACGCTGAGGATCTTGCCTTCGGCGCGCAGCGTTTCCAGCACCATGGCGGTTTCTTCCTGGGCCACCAGCGGGTCGGGCCAGTGGATCTGGTACAGGTCGATGTAGTCGGTTTCCAGGCGCACCAACGAGTCCTCGATTTCCTTGCGGATACGCTTGGCCGTGGCATTGCGCCGGGTGGTGCCGTCGTCCCATTGCAGGCCGGCCTTGGTGGCGATCACCGCGTCATGACGTACCCCGCGCAGGGCCCGGCCGATCAGTTCTTCGGACAACCCCAGGCCATAGACCGGCGCGGTGTCGATCAGGTTGATCCCGCTGGCCAGCGCATGGCGGATGGTGCGTACCGACACGTCATTGTCGGCACCGCCCCACATTCTGCCGCCCATGGACCAGGTGCCCAGGGCGATGCGCGAAACCGCCTTTTCGATACCCGGGATCCGGATGGTTTCAATACCCATAAAAAAGCCTCCGCCACAAACATTCAGTAAAAAAACCATTACTCTAGATCATCAAAGGTTGAATCGGGCTCAACGCCGCGTTAAACCGAACCCCTACAAAAGGTGCTTGAAATGGCTGCATTTAATCGCTCGGAACTGGCCGACCTCAATGTGTTTATGGCGATCATCCGCCGCCGTAGTTTTCGGCACGCCGCCCATGAACTGGGGGTGACCACCTCGGCCCTGAGCCACACCATGCGCAACCTGGAAACCCGCCTGGGGGTCAAGTTGCTGTACCGCACCAGCCGCGCCGTGGAACCCACCGACGCCGGCGCCCTGCTTGCCGAAAAACTCACCCTGGGCTTTGCCACCATCCAGGAAGGCCTCGACACCCTGGAGCTGTACCGCGAATCACCGATTGGCCGGTTGCGCCTCAACGTGCCCAGGGATGCGGCGATGCTGCTGGTGTCGCCACTGCTGGGCGAGTTCACCCGCGCCTACCCGCAATTGCGCCTGGACGTGATGATCGAAGACCGCATGATCGACATCGTTGCCGAAGGCTACGACGCGGGTATCCGCTACGGCGCCACCGTGCCCCAGGACATGGTGGCGGTGCCGCTGACCGGCGAGCTGCGCTGGGTGATGGTCGCCTCCCCCGCTTACCTGGCGCGGGCAGGCACGCCTGCGGTGCCCAAGGACCTGCTGCAGCACTCCTGCGTGCGCATGTACCTGGGGGACCAGACCACCTACAAATGGGAATTGGGCAATGGCGCCCGGCAACAGCGGCTCGACGTGCCCGGGCATTTCAGCGCGGCCGACACCCAGACCGTGGTCGATGCCGCGCTGCAACACGTGGGCATCGGCTACTGCCTGGAACACCGCGTCAAACAGGAATTGGCGGACGGCCGCCTGGTCGAGGTATTGCCCGAGTGGGCCTGTATCGGCGCGCCGCTGTGCATGTACTACCCCAGCCGGCGCCAGGCACAGCCGGGGTTGCGTCAGTTAGTGGAGATGATTCGCGCGCACGCCGCCGCCATCGGCGCTGGGTGAATCACGCCGGGTCTTTGCGAGGGTCTGCGTCTGGCGCGTCATCCCGATCGTTGAGCGGCACCTGTGCGTCATCCATCAACGAGCCCGGGTCTTCGTTGCCCGGGTCGTTGAGTTCTTCGTCGATTTCACCTGCCATGATTGCGCTCCTCTAACCGCCTTGGGTGTCGATATCGGCATCGGTTTCGGGCTTGTGTTCCTGCTCGGGCTCGAAGTCTGGACTGTAGTCGTTTTCTTCGGCTTTGGGATGGCTCGGGGCCTTGGGGTCTTTGGGCGCGTCTGCGCCGGTGGCGGGCGCGGGCTCGCCGCCGTCGATCGCCGGGTCATTGCGGCCACTGACTTGCGGGTCGTTACGGGGGGTTGTGCTCATGGGTCACCTCTTCGCGGCGCGCGGAAAATGCAGCCTGCGTACAGGTAAGGGTCTGCGCGTGGCCATGAAGTTCATTCCGTTTGCGCCTACGACCCTGGGTTGTCGACCTGGATATAAAACGCATACGCCCCCAGCAGCACCCAGAACACCATGAACAGCCAGGGCACCCGCATGGAAAACATCAGCGACTTGCGATACCCCTTGTGGGACGACTCCATTTCGGAAAACAGCGGCGACTCGTCATAGGCCAGGCCCATCACTGGTTCGCTGCGCAGCAGTTCGCTTTGCTTGTAGTGCCAGTGATCGATGATCACATAGGCCGCCCGGATGCCCGGCCAGGCATTCAGGGAGCTGAGGATGCCCAACGTCGCCAGAAACGCAGGCACCAGCAGGGTAAACAGCTTGCCCCACTCGGGGTTGAGGTTGCCCATGCCGGAAATGAACGCGATCACCAGAAACGACTGCGCTGTTAGATAGGCATCGGTGCGGTTGGCCAAAATAGTGGTTTCGTACTGGATCTCGCGCCGGTAGAAGTCCAGGCGGTCCTTGGGCGAGCCAAAGATCTTGGCACTGTGTTCGGTGTGATCGGTGAGCGCCGACTCCGGCGTGTTCGGTGAAATGATTCTGGGCACGTTCGGCGCTCCGCGCAGGGGTCAATCCCGTTAGAAGAACCGCCACCGCCCGAAGTTCCAGTGGACGCCCTGCACCGTCTTGGCGCAGCACCGGCCGATAACACGCACCGCCTGCGGGCAGCGGTGGCCAAAAACGTGGCGCCAGCGGCTTTCGGGGGCGCTAAACGGGTTTCGGCACAGGCATTGCTTTACTCCTTCAATCACCCACCTGCCCCGCGTGAATACAGGAGCAATCGTCACTCCCCGACACAATCTGCACCTCAAAAGAAAGTAAGGACCAGGCCTGTTGGCACCCAACGCCACGGGCTCATAAAAACATGCGTTTTCTAAAGCGGCAGTGCCCCCAAGGCGTGACCACCGGGCACTGACAAGGTACTGGAATGGCTCGATCTTTCTTTGACGAAATGACAGATGCACAAGGCGTTTGCCGTGCGCACTATCAGGAATTCTCCCGCTGGCTGGCCAATACGCCCCCCGAACTGCTGGCCCAGCGCCGCCGTGAAGCCGACCTGCTGTTTCACCGTGCCGGCATCACCTTCACCTTGTACGGTGACGAACAGGACACCGAGCGCCTGATCCCCTTCGACATCATCCCGCGCAGCATTCCTGCCAGCGAATGGAGCATGATCGAGCGCGGCTGTATCCAGCGTGTGCAAGCGCTGAACCTGTTCCTTGCCGACATCTACCACGACCAGCGCATCATCAAGGCCGGGATCATTCCCGCCGACCAGGTGCTGGGCAACGAGGGTTACCAAAAGGCGATGGTCGGCCTGGACCTGCACCGGGACATCTATTCGCACGTCTCGGGCGTGGACCTGGTACGCGATGGCGACGGCACGTATTACGTGCTGGAAGACAACCTGCGCACCCCCAGCGGCGTGAGCTACATGCTCGAAGACCGCAAAATGATGATGCGCCTGTTCCCCGAAGTGTTCGCCAAGCAGCGCATCGCGCCGGTGGACCACTACCCCAACCTGCTGCTCAAGACCCTGAAAAGCTCCAGCCGCCTGGACAACCCCAACGTGGTGGTGCTGACCCCAGGCCGCTTCAACAGCGCGTTTTTCGAACACGCCTTCCTGGCCCGGGAAATGGGCGTGGAACTGGTCGAGGGTGCCGACCTGTTCGTGCACGACCTCAAGGTGTTCATGCGCACCACCGACGGGCCCAAGCCGGTGGACGTGATTTACCGGCGCATCGACGACGCGTTCCTCGACCCGCAGGCGTTCCGCCCCGACTCGATGCTCGGCGTGCCCGGCCTGGTCGCGGCGTACTGCGCGGGCAACGTGGTGCTGGCCAATGCCATCGGCACCGGGGTTGCGGACGACAAGTCCATCTACCCCTACGTGCCGGACATGATCCGTTTTTACCTCAATGAAGAACCGGTGCTGCAAAACGTGCCGACCTTCCAGTGCCGCAAGCCCGACGAGTTGTCCCACGTACTGGCCAACCTGCCGCAATTGGTGGTCAAGGAAACCCAGGGCTCCGGCGGCTACGGCATGCTGGTCGGCCCCGCCGCCAGCGCGGCCGAAATCGAGGACTTCCGCCAACGCATCAAGGCCCGCCCGCACGCCTACATCGCCCAGCCGACCTTGAGCCTGTCCACCTGCCCGACCTTTGTCGAAAACGGCATCGCACCCCGGCATATCGACCTGCGCCCCTTTGTGCTCTCGGGCAAGGAAACCCGCCTGGTGCCCGGTGGCCTGACCCGCGTGGCACTCAAGGAAGGCTCATTGATCGTCAACTCGTCGCAAGGCGGCGGAACCAAGGACACCTGGGTGGTGGAGGGCTGAATCATGCTGAGTAGAACCGCCGCAGATCTGTACTGGATGTCCCGTTACCTGGAACGCGCCGAAAACCTGGCGCGCATGCTGGAAGTCAGTTATTCGCTGTCGTTGATGCCCCAGGCCGGGCGCAGCGACGGGCTGGACGAACTGGCCATGTCGTTGCTCAGCAGCGGCACCCTGGACAGCTACCTTGAGCGCCACCAACAACTGGACGCCGAACGCATGCTGCACTTCTTTGCCCTGGATGCAGAGAACCCGGCCAGCATCTACAACTGCCTGCGCGCCGCGCGGGGCAACGCCCATGCGGTACGCGGGCGTATCACCGCCGACATGTGGGAAAACCTCAACGCCACCTGGCTGGAAATGCGCAGCATCGCCGCCGGTGGGTTGGCGCGGCATGGCATCAGCCACTTCTGTGACTGGGTCAAGCAGCGCTCGCACCTGTTTCGCGGCGCCACGTCGGGCACCATCATGCGCAACGACGCCTACCGGTTCATCCGCCTGGGCACCTTTGTCGAACGGGCAGACAACACCCTGCGCCTGCTGGATGCGCGCTACGAAATGTTTGGCGAGGAGTCCGAAGAAGTCAGCGACCTGTCGGCACGCGGCTACTACCAGTGGAGCGCGTTGTTGCGCGCGTTGTCGTCGTTCGAGGCCTATACCGAGCTGTACCCGAATGCGCTGAACGCCCGCTCGGTGTCGGAGCTGTTGCTGCTGCGCAGCGACGTGCCCCGCTCGTTGCACGCGTGCATCGAAGAGCTGAACCAGATCCTGGCAGGCTTGCCGGGCAGCTACGGCCGCGCCGCGCAGCGGTTGGCGGCAGAGTTCGAAGCACGGCTGCGCTACACCGGCATCGAAGAAATCCTGGAAGACGGGCTGCATAGCCGCTTGACGGAATTTATCGAAACCGTGCGCGAACTGGCCCGGGCGATACACAGCTCGTACCTGGAAGTGGTCTAGCGTGTTGCCTGCCCGGCGTGTACGCCTAGGGCAGGATTCTGTCAGTTTGGGTCATTGATCGGCGCGCCCAGCGCTTTTATGTTGGGCGCTCACCGACAAGAACAGGCCCAGACCATGTCCGACCTTTCCCTGACCCCTGCCGCTGCACACACCCTGCGACGCTGGCACGCCATGCTTGCCCAGCGCGACTTGAGCGCCCTCCCCGAACTGCTGGCCCCCGACGCGGTGTTCCGCTCGCCCATGGCCCATACGCCCTACCCCGGCGCGCCGGTGGTGTCGATGATTCTCAATACCGTTATCCAAGTGTTCGAGGACTTCACCTACCACCGCGAACTGGCCACCGCCGACGGTCACAGCGTGGTGCTGGAGTTCAGTGCCCGGGTGGGCGACAAGCAGCTCAAGGGCATCGACCTGATTCGCTTCAACGAGCAGGGGCAGATCATCGAGTTTGAAGTGATGGTCCGCCCCTTGAGCGGGCTGCAGGCCCTGGGTGAGGAAATGGGCCGGCGCCTGGCCCCTTACCTGGCCCAGGCGCGCGGCTGAGGCTTACTGGTTTTTCACCAGCACCGGCTCCGCCCGGTACTGGTCGGGGAACAGCTGTTTAAGGCTGGCCACCTTCGGCAGGTCGTTGATCACGATGTACGGGTAGGTCGGGTTTTGCGTCAGGAAGTCCTGGTGATAGGACTCGGCCGGGTAGAACGTCTTGCCCATCTCGATACGGGTCACGATGGGCTTGTCAAAGGACTTTGCCGCGTCGAGCTGGGCGATGTAGGCCTGGGCGACCTTTTGCTGCTCGGCATTTTGCGCAAAGATCGCCGAGCGGTACTGGGTGCCGGTGTCCGGGCCCTGGCGGTTGAGTTCGGTGGGGTTGTGGGCCACCGAAAAATAGATCTGCAACAGCTTGCCGTAGCTGACCTTGCTGGGGTCGTACGTGACCGAGACGGACTCGGCATGGCCGGTATCGCCGTCACTGACGCTTTCGTACTGGGCGGTGCTGGGTGCGCCGCCGTCGTAACCCGACACGGCGTTCTTGACGCCTTGCACATGCTGGAACACGCCCTGCACACCCCAGAAGCAGCCCCCGGCGAACACCGCCGTTTGCAGTTTGCCGTCGCTCGGCAGGTCCAGCGCAGGTGGCGCGATGCTCACCGCGTCCTCGGACGAGCCAAAGGAAAACGCCGAGCTTTGGCCCACAAAAGCGGCCAAGGCCACTACCGGTAAATACCTGAGAATTTTCATCGAATTGACTCCTCAACAACAGATCGGGGGTTGCGCATCAATCAGCCAAACGTGAAGGCGTAGGCCGCCGCGTTCGGGTCCAGGAACTCGATGCTGAAGGTTCGGTCCTGCACGGCACCGGGTTGACGCACCAGTTGATACAGACGTTGCTCGGTCACGGTGCCGCTGCCATCGGGCGCCACGTCGCTGCCGTGGGCATCGCCCGGCGCCTGGCCGTCCACCATGACCTTGAAGCGCACCGGCTTGCCGTCGGCGCCCGGGCCCAGCACCAGGTGCAGGTCACGGGCGTGGAAGCGGTAGACGATCTTGCCGTTGGCCGCCGCCACGGTGGCCTGCTGGCCGCCGACGTTCCATTGGCCTTCCAGGGTCCAGTTGTTGAGGGCCAGGCTGCCAGCGGCCGGGTAAGTCGCCACTTTGTCGGTGACCAGCGTGCCGCTGGACACGAAGTTCTCGGCGCGCTGGAAGCCCAGGTAGGTTTCCGGCGATTGCACGGCGCCCATGTCGGGTGCCTGCTCCACGCCCTTGGCGTCAGCGTTGATCAGGCCGCCTGCGACGTTGGTGTGACCGGCTTCACGCAGCAACTGCTGGATCACCCGCTCGGACTCGGGGTATTCGCCCTCGCCAAAGTGGTGGTAGCGAATCTGGCCCTTGGCGTCGACGAAGTAGTGGGCGGGCCAGTACTGGTTATTGAAGGCGCGCCAGATCTTGTAGTTGTTGTCGATGGCCACCGGGTAAGTGATGCCCAGGTCTTTCATGGCCTTGGTGACGTTGTTGACGTCGCGTTCAAAGGCAAATTCCGGTGCATGCACACCAATCACCACCAAGCCCTGATCGCGGTACTTGTCGGCCCAGGCCTTGACGTACGGCAGCGAGCGCAGGCAGTTGATGCACGAGTAGGTCCAGAAATCCACCAGCACCACCTTGCCCTTGAGCCCTTCGGCGGTCAGCGGTTCGGAGTTGAGCCACTGCACCGCACCGTCCAGGGACGGCAATGTGCCTTCCACCGGCAGGGTTTCATTGTGGTCGGCCGCCATCATCATCGCCCCACCAGCCATCATCGCGCCGTCCTTGGGTTCGGGTTTGGCGGTCAGGTGGTCGACCAGCCGTTGCTCAAGGCCGCCGGTGGAAGCGGTGGAGAAACGCGCCAACACGCCGGTGTCCAAGCCCAACGCAATGGCGGCAACACCGGCCAGCATCAAGGCACCCAACCCGCGACGGACCCATTCACCGGCACCCAGCGAACGTTTCATCAGGCCAAACACCTTGCCGCCCACCAGCAGCGCCAAGGCCAGGGAAGTGGCCGCACCGGCCGCATACGCCAGCAGCAGCAAGGTGGTGCCCACGCTGGCGCCTTGCAACGCCGCGCCCGTCAACACCAGCCCCAGGATCGGCCCGGCGCACGGCGCCCACAGCAAGCCGGTGGCCACGCCGATCATGAACGACGCCCCCGGACGTGGCCGTGAATCCACCCCGGCGGCTTCCGACAGGCGACTGCCCGCGGCCACCAGAGGCCGTGTCAGGCGTTCGGACAGTTGCGGCAGCAGCAGCGTCAGCCCGAACAAAGCGACAAACACCAGCGCCAGCCAGCGCCCGTATTGGTTGAGTTGCACCACCCAACCGCCGCCCACCGCGGCCAGCGAGGCGACGGCGGCAAAGGTCACGGCCATGCCCAACAGTAACGGCAAGCCGCTGCGCACGAACGGCTGCCCGGTGCGGGCGAACACAAACGGCAACACCGGCAGGATGCACGGGCTGACGATGGTCAACACGCCGCCCAAGTACGAAAGAATCAAGAGCCACATAAAAAAGTCCTTATGAAATAGACGGCTCAGGCCGCAGTAAACGTCATCGCCAGGCCATTCATGCAGTAACGCAGGCCGGTCGGTTGCGGGCCGTCATCAAACACATGCCCTTGGTGCCCGCCGCAGCGGCGGCAGTGGATTTCCGTGCGCACCACGCCATAGGAGGTGTCGGTGTGGCTGGCCACGGCGTTGTCCAGTGGCTGCCAGAAGCTCGGCCAGCCGGTGTGGCTGTTGAACTTGGTGGCCGAGGAAAACAGCGGCAACGCACACCCGGCGCAGGCAAACGTGCCGTCGCGGTGTTCATCGTTGAGCGCGCTGCTGTAGGGACGTTCGGTGCCCTCCTCACGCAGGATCTCGTAGCGGTCGGCGCCCAGCAGTTGCTGCCACTCGGCCTGGGTGTGGTTCACCTCGAAGGTTTCGGCGGCCTGGACCTCGCTGATCAGGTTGATTTTCTTCAGCAGGCCACCGGCCAGCAGGGCCACCCCGAGGCCGCCACCGGCCAGGAGTATCTGTCGACGTGAGTGCATGGCGTTCTCCTTGTTTGTAATGTGCCCATCCTGGCGCACGGCGGGTCGCGAAATCCTCACGTACACTTAAACAATTCGTGATAACTCCAGCGCAGCAAAACCCGCACAATGCGCGCATTCACTAAACAGGTTGTTGAATATGGATCAGCCCAAACGAGTCCTGGTCGTCGAGGACGACGCCCACATTGCCGACCTGATCTGCCTGCACCTGCGTGACGAACGCTTCACCGTGGTGCACAGCGCCGACGGCAACGAGGCCCTGAAACTGTTGGAACAAGGCGGTTGGGACGCGCTGATCCTGGACCTGATGCTGCCCGGCGTGGACGGCCTGGAGATCTGCCGCCGCGCCCGCGCCATGGTGCGCTACACCCCGATCATCATCACCAGTGCGCGCTCCAGCGAGATGCACCGCATCCTCGGCCTGGAGCTGGGCGCCGATGACTACCTGGCCAAGCCGTTCTCGATGTCCGAGCTGGTGGCGCGGGTCAAGGCGCTGCTGCGCCGGGTGGACGCCATGGCCCGCAACCTGAAAATGGACGCGGGCAGCCTCGACCTCGGGCCGCTGTTCATCAACCCGCTCACCCGCGAAGCCACCCTGGCGGGCCAGCGCCTGGACCTTACCCCCCGGGAATTCGACCTGCTGTATTTCTTTGCCCGCCAGCCGGGCACGGTGTTTTCGCGCATGGACCTGCTCAACGCCGTCTGGGGCTATAGCCATGAAGGCTACGAGCACACGGTCAACACCCACATCAACCGCCTGCGCGCCAAGGTCGAAACCGACCCCGCCAACCCCGCGCGCATCCTCACAGTGTGGGGGCGCGGCTATAAATTTGCCGAGCAACAAGCATGAGACTCACCCTCACGCAGCGCCTGTCGCTGGTGTTTGCCGTGTTGCTGCTGATTTGCAGCGGCACCTCGGCGTGGCTGCAAGTGCGCTCCAACCGCATGCACGAGCTGGAAGTGGTACAGGGCCTGTCCCGCGACCTGGCCGCGCACATTGCCCGCGACACTCAATTGATGGACGCCGACGGCCTCAAGCCGGACGCGGTCCGCAACCTGTTCAGCCAATTGATGCTGGTCAACCCCAGTGTCGAGGTGTACCTGCTGGATATCGACGGGCGCGTGGTGGGCAACGCCGCGCCCGCCGGGCACTTGCGCCGCGAGCAGGTCAACCTGGAGCCGGTGCGGCGCTTTCTCAGCGGTGCGCGCCTGCCCATCGTCGGCGACGACCCGCGCAGCCCCAGCGGCATGAAGGTGTTCAGCGCCGCGCCCCTGCAAGCCAATGGTCGCCAGACCGGCTTTTTGTACGTGGTGCTGCTGGGTGAAGCCCACGATGTGTTTGACGCGCAAGACGCCACCAGCGTGGCGTTGAATATTGCCCTGTGGTCCATCGCCCTCGTCGCCCTGCTCTGCCTGCTGGCGGGCCTGGCCGCGTTTGCCTGGATCACCCGCCCGCTGCGCCAGCTCACCGAAAAGGTCGGCCAGTTCGATATCAACGGCGCGCCCAAAGCGCCCCCGCCTGCGCCAGCCAGCGTGTCGAGCCAGGATGAAATCGCCGTGCTGGGCCACGCCTTCGGCCAGATGGAAACCCGCCTGGGCGAACAATGGCGGGCCATCACCCACCAGGACCAGGAGCGCCGGGAGATGGTCGCCAATATCTCCCACGACCTGCGCACCCCGCTCGCGTCGCTGCACGGCTACCTGGAAACCCTGTCACTCAAGGACGCCAGCCTGAGCCCGGACGAGCGTCGCCGCTACCTGGGCATTGCGCTGGACCAAAGCCGCAAGGTCGGCGGCCTGGCCCAATCACTGCTGGAGCTGGTGCGCCTGGAACACGGGTTTGTGCAGCCGGTGATCGAAGGGTTTTCCCTGCCGGACCTAGTGCAAGACATCTTCCAGAAGTTCGAACTGACCGCCGAAGCGCGCGCCATCACCCTCACGGCCAGCCTGCCGCCCTCGGTGCCCACGGTGTACGCCGACCTCGGCCTGATCGAACGGGTGCTGACCAACCTGCTGGACAACGCCCTGCGCCATACGCCGCTAAAGGGCGATATCGAGATTGCCGTCGCGCTCAAGGCCGATCGCGTACACATCACGGTCGGCGACAGCGGCCCGGGCATCGATGCGGGGCTGCGCGAAGGGCTGTTCCTGCGTGCCTTTACCATTGGCGGGGCGCGCCGTGACGGTGGGTTGGGGTTGCGCATCGTGCACCGGATTTTGCAATTGCATGGCCAGGAGATTCGCCTGGTGGACGTACCCGACAGGGGCGCAACGTTCAGCTTTGCCCTGCCCACCCAGGCCACCGTGCGCTGACTAACGCAGAACCACCCGGGCCAGCAGGCGGTTTTCGTGTTTTTCCAGGGTCAGCGATTGCAGCGCCTGGCCCTGGCGCTCCATCAGGTCCAGCCACGACAACAACGCCTGGGGATGACCGCTGAGGGTCAGGCGCACGGCCTCGCCTTCGGCGTCCATCTGCGAGATCTCAAGGCTTGCCGCCGCCGCACTTTCACTCACCCGCAGCGGCAGTGGTTGCCCCGCCCCTGTTGCGGGCGTACGGCGTGGCTGTGCCTGCTGCAATTGGGCTTGGAGGGTCAATTGCTGCTGGTAGTGCAGTTCACTGCTGGCCAGGCGTTGCACGGCGGGCTGCCAGACCAGGCTGAACGCCAGCGCCCCCAGCAGGCACACGCCGGTCGCCGACACCAGCGCGCGCTCACGCCGGGACCATCGCTGCCAGCGCTCCAGCGCGCCCTTTACCACGGCCTGTTTCATGCGCCCTCCTCCAGTACCAGGGTGGCATGCACCCGTTGATGTTGCTGGCTGGCGCTGTCGAGCCGCACCGGCAGGCCGTGTTGCCGCCCGCGTTCACGCAGTTGCTCAAGCGTTGCAAAACTGCTGGCCGTCAGTTGCACCTTCCAGCCCTCGCCCTGGCGAAATTCCACGCGCTGAACGTCCACGTCACTGGCCCCGATCACGCGCTCCACCAGGCTCACCAGCCGTGCGATATGCGTGTGACGCGGCTCATGGGTACGTGTTTGCAATGCCTTGAGTTGGGTCCAAAGCGCGGCGACCCGGGGCTGGTCGGGATACATGGCCTTGAAGCGCTGCTCGTTGAGCGCCGCCAGCGCCTGGGTTTGCTGCTGTATAAAGCGCACGCGTGACTCGTAGCCCACCCCGGTCAACAGCACCAGCAGCAACATTGACAGGCCCGCCAGGCGCCAAGGCAAGCGGCGGCGGCGCCGGGCAAATGCGCCGGTGCGCAGGTCGATCGCGTGCCCCGCTTTAGCGCTGAACAAGCCGGTGATGTGCGCCGCCTCCTGGCGTTCGTCCAACCAGTGCAGGTCGTCAGGCAACGCCGACGCCAGCAGGCTGACGCCCTCATCCGACAGCGCCACACGCGCCGCCAGCCCCGCGCCCAGCACCCAGCGCCCACACCACCGAACGCCCAGCGGTTGCTCCCCCGGCAACACGTCGGCATCGACAAACACCGCACCCACGTTAATACCGACCTCGTCCATCAAGGCGAGCAACGCCGCAAACCGTTGCCGCCCAATCACCATCACGGGGTAGCAGCCCGCCGAATCACGCGCCCCCACCCCCAGGTGCAGGTCTTCCAGCGCTTCACTCAAGTGCTCCTCCACCGCAAAGGCAATGGCCTGCGCACCGGGGTGGCGCCGGGAGGGCCAGGGTTCGGTCCGTACCCAACTGCACAGCTCCATCGGCAACAACAACTCCACCGTCTGCTCGCCCAGGGCGTGCGCAGCGTCGGCCAATGTCATCGGCTCAGGCAGCTCACCCAAGAGCAGGCAAGGCCAGTGGGCCGAAAACGCCGTAAGGCCCTCGGCGGTCAGATAAAGCCTTGGGCTCATCGCGGTATCTCGTCAATCGAAGGAAGAATAAGGCGTTGCCGAACGCTCAGGCGCCGGGTTTTGGGGTCCAGTTCGACATCGGTGGCCGCCCGTAACGTGCGCGGCCCCAGGCTGACCTGGACCGTCATCCGATACCACCGGCTGTTCACGCCCAGCCCATGGCTGCTCAACCCGATGCCGTCGAGCAACGGATCACGGGTAAAGGCCTGCACGCTGGGCCAGGCCGTCAGGCGGCGTTGACGCGCCAGCGTCTGGGCGAGCTTGGCGTCGACGCCGTCCAGTGTTTGCAGCACCTGCACCGACGCCGTGTTGATGTTCAGCGCGGCCTGCGGGGGCAGGAACGCGACCCAGGGCTCGAGCTGGCGCAGCGTCTGCCAATCGACACCCGGCAACAGCCGCAGTTGGCTCAGCTCACGCAGCTCACCCACCTGGGGCAGCTGCAGTTCGCCAAGGCCAAGCTGCTCTTGCAGGCGCTGCCAACGGCCCAGGGTGACCGGGTCGATCTTGCCCGGTGTCAGCAGGGCATTAAGGTTGAAACGCCCGGCGAGGTCTTCAATCAAGACCTGCACCTGCGCATCGTCGCTGGCAAAGCCTGGCGGTGTGGTCGCCCACGCCTGTGTCAGGTCAACGGTTTTGTGCTGCGCCTGCACCGCGTCGGTCAACAGCGACAGCCCCCAGGTTTCACCGGCCACGACCAATTGGCGCAACCCCACCTGGTTCAGGTGCTGCCCGCTGCCTTGCAGCAACAGGCGATGGCCGCGCAACAGCCCGCCGACCATCAGCACCGCCAGGCTCATGATCAACAACACACTGATTAACGCGACACCGCTCTGACGTTTTCTCACTGCAACCCACCCGGCAATAACATCACCCGGCGAATGGCCTCGAAACGGCCCACGCTCAGCTGCACCTCCAGGGCCATAGGCTCCTCGGCCAGGCTTTCGCTTCGCCAGCCGGCAGAGCGGTAGTACACACGCCAACTCAGGCGCTGCACACCGTCGAGCACTTTTTGCTGCTGCACGCGCTGCTGGCCCTCGCCCAGGCTTTCGCGCCACAGCACCTGGTTCTCCACGCGGTAGGTCAGGTGCTGGCGCTTGCTGCGGGGCTGATCCAGGGGGTTGCGCCAGTTACTGCGCTGCAGCTGCAGGCTATCGTGCCGAACCACCAGGGGTTGCTCAGTCACGTGCAGCACATCCCATTCGATAAGCGCCACTGCCCGCTGCAGGTTTCTGAACGCGAGGTCATGGCCTGTTCCGTTACGCTGCACACGCACCAGGCCGTCGAACAGCCCCCAGCTGGCCAGCCCCAACAGTGCAAAAATCGCCATGGCGATTACCATTTCCAACAGGGTGAAGCCGGCCTGCTTATTCATGCGGCTTGGCGATCCAGGCGCGGGTCTGGTACAGCGGGTAGTCGTGCCCTTGCTCGGCCACGTACAGATCGACCTGGAGCAGGCGCACGTCGCTGGCCGGGCTGACGCGCTGGCGCACCTGCCACACGCGCTGATCCATCTGCACCCGTTGCTGTTTTTCGCCCACGCCTAGCGCAGGTAACAGCCGCAACTCGGTCAGGTGGTTATCGCCGACCCAAGTCGCAACCACCCGCGCCTGCAACCCGGCGCGCTGCTTCAGCACGTACTGCGTCGCCGACAAGACGGCAGCGCCCAGGGTGGCGAAAACGGCCAGGGCGATCATGACTTCCAGCAAGGTAAAACCGCGTTGACGTTTAGCCATCGATCACCACCTGGCCAATGCCGTCACTGGACAGGTGCAGCAGCGTTCTGTCGCGGATGAAAAACGTCAGGGTGAACTCGCTGGTTTCATCGCTGCTCAACGCCAACAATTGCGCGGGGCCGCTGTCCTGGCCCAGGCTCACGAACTGCCCCTCTTGTTCAAGGCGCAGCTGGAGTGACGCAGGCCAGGCGCGCAGCGGCGTCACCGGCCGCCAGTCGCGCCCGTCCAGGCGTACGGTGCGGTAACCGTCGGTGCTCAATCGCACGCCATACTCACGGCCTTCGAGCACCGCACGGTCACGCAACTGCTGGAGCGTGCGGGCGATCACGTCGGCCTCCTGCCTGGCGATCCCGGCGGGGTTGGGCCCTACCGCAAAACTCACCATGGCAAGCATGACGCCGACCAGCACCACCACAATCATCAGTTCCAGCAAGGTAAAACCCCGACAGCCGTTGCGCATGCCTCAGTCTTCCCAGTTACCGATATCGGCGGCGAACCCTTCGCCACCGGCCACGCCATCGGCGCCCAGGGAATACAAGTCATAGCTGCCATCCTGGGAGTGCGGCCCCGGGTTGAGGTACTGATAAGGCGTGCCCCACGGGTCTGTCGGTGTGTTTTTCAAGTACCCCTGCGGGTTCCAGCCCCTGGCCACCGGCTGCCCGACGGGCCGTTTGACCAGGGCTTCGAGCCCCTGCTGGGTCGACGGGTAGTTGTGATTGTCGAGGCGGTACATCTCCAAGGCCGTCGCGATGGCCTGGATATCCGTGCGCGCGGCGGTGACCTTGGCCTGGTCGGGCCGACTCATGAACTGCGGCACCACAATGGCCCCCAGGATGCCGATGATCACCACCACCACCATGATTTCGATCAGGGTAAAACCGCGCTGGGCACGGGGCATGTTGCGAGGAACAAGTTGCATAGGTCAGTTCACCAATTGGTTGAGGCTTAAAATAGGCAGCAGAATGGCCAGCACGATCAACAGCACCACCGCGCCCATCAGCACCAGCATGAACGGCTCGAACAGGCTCACCACCAGACTGATGCGCGCCGCCAGGCTGTGCTCTTGTTGTTCGGCGGCGCGGGCGAGCATGGCGTCCAGCTCGCCCGCCCGTTCGCCACTGGCGATCATGTGCAGCATCATCGGCGGCACGTCGCCGCCCAGCTCCAGGCCGCGGGTCAAGGTGCCGCCCTCCCGGACCGAGCGGGCGACGTCGGCCATGCGCGCACGAATGGTCAGGTTGCCGATCACCGCGGCAGCGATTTGCAGGGCATCGACCAGGGGCACGGCACTTTTGCCCAGGATCGCCAACGTACTGGCAAACCGCGCCGCTTCCATCTCGCGCAGCACCTTGCCCGCCACCGGCAAGCGCAAGGCCAGCCCGTGCCAGCGCAAGCGCCAGGCCGGCTGTTTAAGGCTCCAGCGCCAGGCCCCGACACCGCCCGCCAGCACCGCCGCCAACCACACGCCGTGGTGGCGCAGGCCGTCACTCACGCCGATCAGCGCCTGGGTCAACCAGGGCAGTGACTGGCCGCTGTCGACAAACACTTTCACCACATCGGGCACCACGAAACCCAGCAAAAAGCCGACGATAGCCACGCTGGCCAGCATCAGGATCAAGGGGTACACCAGGGCCATTTGAATTTTTTGCCGCGACGCCTGGCGTGCCTGGGTGTACGCCGACAGTTGCTCCAGCACATGGCCCAGGTGCCCCGAGCGTTCACCGGCGGCAACCGTGGCGCAAAACAGTTCGGGGAACGCCTTGGGAAACGCTCCCAATGCCGTCGCCAGCGCGTGCCCCTCCATCACCCGGCTTCTGACGGCCGACAACAGTGCCGCGATCCGCCGCTTCGCGCTTTGCCGGGCCACGGCCTCCAGCGCTTCCTCCAACGGGAGCCCCGCCTGGATCAGTGTCGATAACTGCAAGGTCAGCATGGCCAGGTCGGCGGCGCCCAAGCGCCCGGCACGCGGCGTTGAATGCGCCCCGCTGCTGGCCCGCACCTCGTTGAGACGATGTGGCCATAGCCCCTGTGCGCGCAACATTTGGCGGGCCTGGCGCGAGTTGTCGGCGTCCACGCGCCCCTGGCGGCCACGGCCACCGGCATCTTGGGCACGGTAATCGAAGGTCGGCATGCCTCAGCCCTCCTGTGTCACGCGCAGTAACTCGTCAACGCTGGTGAACCCCTCGAGTACGCGCTGGCAACCGTCCTGAAACAGGCTGCCCGAGGCCTTGCGCGCTTCATCGCCGAGCGCGTGCTCGCTGGCGCTCTGATGGATCAGTGCGCTCACGGCGCCGGTCACCGTCACCAGTTCGTAGATCCCGATGCGTCCCCGGTAACCCTTCTGGCACTGCTCACAGCCCACCGCCCGGAACAACGGCGGCGCTGTGGCGCCGTCCACCCCCAGGCGCTGGCAGGTCGCCGCATCGGCGCTGTACGAGGCCTTGCAGTGCGGGCACAGGGCCCGCAACAGGCGCTGGGCAAGAATGCCCACCAGCGAGGACGCCAGCAGGTAGGCGTCCACGCCCATGTCCACCAGGCGTGTGACCGCGCCCACCGCGCTGTTGGTGTGCAGGGTCGAAAGCACCAGGTGCCCGGTGAGCGAGGCCTGCACGGCGATTTCTGCCGTTTCGCGGTCGCGTATTTCGCCGACCATGACCACGTCCGGGTCTTGGCGCAGGATGGCGCGCAGACCGCGTGCAAACGTCATGTCGACCTTGGGGTTGACCGGCATCTGGCCGATGCCCGGCAGGTGGTATTCGATCGGGTCTTCGACCGTCAGGATGTTGCGGGTCTGGTCATTGAGGCTGCTGAGCGCCGCGTACAGGCTGGTGGTCTTGCCCGAACCCGTGGGGCCGGTGACCAGCAGGATGCCGTGGGGCTTGCCCAACAACAGGCGCAAGGCGCCAAGGGTGGCGTCCGACATGCCCAGGCGGTGCAGGTGCAAGCGCCCGGCCTGTTTGTCCAGCAGGCGCAACACCACGCGTTCGCCGTGGGCCGAGGGTAAGGTGGAGACACGCACGTCCACCTCGTGCCCAGCCAGGCGCAGCGCGATGCGCCCGTCCTGGGGCACGCGTTTTTCAGCGATGTCCAGGCGGGCCATGACTTTGATCCGCGACACCAGCAGCATCGCCAGCTCACGGCGCGGCCTGAGCATTTCGCGCAATTGCCCGTCGACCCGCATCCGCACCGACAGGTACTGCTCGAATGTTTCCAGGTGCACGTCCGAGGCCTGTTCGCGCACCGCCTCGCTGAGCAGCGCATTGATCAGCCGGATAATCGGCGCATCGCCTTGCTGCTCCAGCAAATCGGCGGTTTGCGGCACCTGGTCCACCAGGCTCAGCAGGTCCAGTTCGTCGTCCAGGCCCTGGGCAACCTGCTGCGCCGCGCTCTGGCCTTCGCGGTACACCGTGGCCAGGCGCGCCGCAAAGGTCTGGGCGTCCACGCGCACCATCGGCAACGCCGGGCCATAGACCCGGCGCGCCTCGGCCACCGCCGAAAGCGGCGTGTCGGCACGCAGCACCAGGCGCCACTGCGTGCCTTCACGGTCCAGCAGTATCCCGAAGCGGCGGGCAAAGCCAAACGGTAACAGCACCGGCTCACTCATGGCGGGCTCGGCGCTTTTTTGCGCAGGTCCACCACCGGCGGGTCAAACAACTGGCTCGACTCTGCAGGCAGCAACAATGAAGTGTTGCCCTGCGCGCCCGGTTTGCTCAACTCACGCAGCGTGTCGTAGCGCTGTTGACTGACCGCCGACAAATCGTCCTTGCTGCGCACGATCGTGGGGCGCAGGAACACCATCAGGTTGCTTTTGGTCTGCGTGTCACGGCTCCAGCGAAACAGCGCCCCCAGGTACGGAATGTCGCGCAACAGCGGCACACCGCTGGTCTGGGTCCGCACGTTGTCGCGGATCAGGCCGCCAATCACGATGATCTCGCCATCGTCCGCCAGGATCGTGCTCTTGAGCGCACGCTTGTTGGTGATCAAGTCCGAAGAGTCGATGCCCGATACCGACGGGGCGATGTCCGAGACTTCTTGCTCCACCTCCAGGCGCAAGGTCGAGCCCTGGTTGATGTAGGGCTTGATCTTGAGGCTGATGCCCACGTCCTTGCGCTCAACCGTGGTGAACGGGTTGTCGGCGCCGGTGCCGTTGGTGGCGTAGGAGCCCGTCTTGAACGGCACGTTCTGGCCCACAATGATTTCGGCCTCCTGGTTGTCCAGCGTGAGCAGGCTTGGCGTGGACAACAGGTTGCTGCGGGTATTGCTGGCCAGCGCAGAAATCAACGCGCCGAAGCGGTCGCTGCCCAGTTGCAACAGGGCCCCTTCCGGTGCGCTTTTCTGGTCGTCGAAGGTCATGCCGCCAATGATCGGAATGTCGGTGCCCGGGAAGTTGATAAACCCCTTGGCATCGCCGGTGCTCATGCCCCACTGGACGCCGACGGCATCCGCGATATCACCGGAGATTTCCACAATGGCCGCGTGGATCAGTACCTGGGCCCGCGGCTGATCCAATTGGCGGACGATGTTTTCGATGGTGCGGATCTGGGCGGGCTCGGCGATCAATACCAACGCGTTCTGGCTCTCGTCAGCCTTGATCATGAAGGCGGCGCCGGTCGGCGTGTCGCGCGCACCGGCGACCGTGGGCGCAGGGCTTTTGCCTTGCACCATGGTTTCGAGGACCCCCGCCAGTTTTCCCGCATCACTGTGACGCAGGCGAATCACCCGGGCGTTGTCCGGTACGGCGCTGGCCGGCATATCGAGGCTGCGCGCCAGGTTGCTCAAGCGTTGACGCACGTCAGGCGGGCCCACGAACACCAGCCGGTTGGTGCGTGTGTCGGCCAGCACCTGGACCAGCGTGTCGGCGCTGCGTTTGCCCAGCGAGGCTTCAATCACCGGCGCTACGTCCGCTGCCTGGGCGTGCTGCAATTGCAACACTGCATGCAACTGGCTTTGCCCGGAGTCCAACTGGCGCACCACCTGTGCGATCCGGCCCACGTTGGCCGCGGTGTCGGTGATTACGAGCGCGTTGGCCGAAACCGACGGGCCGATATACCCGTTGCTCGACACCAGGGGGCGCACCAGCCCTGCGATGTCGGAGGCGCTGCTGCTGCCCAGCGCGATGACCTGGGTGACAAACTGCGACGCCGTGGCTTTTTTTGCGCCGACCTGGCTCGCCCGGGTTTTGGCCTCGGCCACGGGGGCGATGAGTATCCGGTCGCCCTCGTCGATCACCGTGAAGTTATGGGCATCGAGAACCGCATAAAACAACCGGCGAACGCCTTCGCGATCAAGCGCCTGGCGCGACACCACACTCACCCGCCCGGACACTCTGGGGTCGAGCACGACCGTGGTGCCAAGGATGCCGGACATCTCTTCGACAATGTCACGCAACTCGGCATTGTTCATCGCCAGTTGCCATTTTTCCCCGGCCCACACCGCCTGGTGAAACAGCGCGGTGGCCAGGCAAGCCACCAACAACAGGGCGCGCAGCGGGGTGCAACGGCGGACATAACGCATGAATAAAATCACTCTGACAGCCCCGGAACCGGGCGTAGGTAACGCAAGGAAATCGCTGACACCTGCGGCGTGGCCGTCGGCTCAAGTTTGTGCAGCACAGGTTTGGCCGGGGCCTGCAATGCCAGGCGCTCTTCACGGCCCTTGCTCCAAAGCACCACGTAATCGGCCTCGACACGGCGCAACACGCTGCCCCCCGGCAACGTGTCCCCCACCTGGTACAGGCGAGCGCCTTGCGCATCGCGCAGCAGCGCTTTGGACAGGCCAGCACTGGCCACAAAGCAGGCCTGCACCGCCCACTGCTGCGCACTTTGCGAAGGCGCGGTTTCGGGCGCGAGCCCCAGCACCGTCGACACCGCCGTGGCGTCAAGCGCTACCGGTGCAGGCACGCTTGCGACCACCGCGGCAACGGCCGGGCGTTCGACCATCACCTGACGGAACTGCCATTCCTGCCAGAACAGCAGCACCGCGTAGGCCAGTGGTAACAGCCACAGGCAGCTGGCGCCCAGCGGGTTTGCAATGGGTGATAACCATGGCGACATCATCTCCCCCCTCCTCACGTGTGCCGGATATGCGGCGCACGGCTGCGCAGGCGCCACCCCATTCGGGGCAACACCGGTTCACCGCGCACCTGGTGAAAAATCACTGCGCTGATGTGCAGCATCAGCAGCACCGACAAAAACAGGCAGGCCTGCACATGCAGGGCCAGAAAACGGGCAATCCATGCCGGGTCACTCAACAGCGGGCCAAACTGGCGCCAGGCAAACAGGCTCACCGGGCGGTCCATCATCAACACGCCACTGGCCAGGACCACGCCCACCACCAGATAAATCGATACATGCGCGAGCCGCGCGACGACCTCTAGGCGCCCCCGCGCCTTTAACCGCCTCACGTGCGCGTCACGCAGGGCCAGGGCGACGCGCCAGGCAAAGAACGGGATAAACACCGTTGCCAGCGAGACGTTGAACGCGGCGATTGAGGCCTTGATGGCCGCAGGCACCTCAACGCAGGCCACGTAAAAGCCGGACATCAACACCCACAGAATGACCGCCGCCGATAACCAGTGCAGCAGGATCCGCAGGCTCGAATAACCTGATATGGACATGTTCGATTCGACTCTGAAGAGAACGCCTTGGGCGACCCGGCCGGGCCGCCCAAGGCATCGGGTGGGGTTACAGCTTGTCCCACGCCATGTTCGAGTGTGCACCTACGCCCGGTTCAAAACCGTTGGCGTTGGGCGTGTATTGCTTGCAGTAGCCCGAAGCCGGGAACTGCTTGCACTGATACACCTCGTTGGTTTTGGGTTGCAGCACTTTGGTGCCGGCGGTGTAGCTTTCCAGGCCCTGTGGGAAGACAAAGTCATATTCGAGGTTGGCGCCCTCACCCGTCATCGTCACCGGCCGGGTGTCCTGGCGTGTGGTGCGCCCGTCCAGGGTCGTGCCGGTCAAGGTCAAGGTGTGTTGGCCAGGGCTGCTGCGCACGTCCATGACCAGGGTGGCCGAGCTGTTGTCCACAACGCCTGTGACCGAACCGGCCGACTGGTTATGTTCATCGAGCAACGTGGCCTCGACGTTCATTTTGCGGTTGGACACCAGGCCGAAATCGACTTTGGCCAGGCCGTTTTCCAGCACGTACTCAGGTTTGACGGTGCCAAACGACAGGGTCGCAGACGCGTCTTCCTTCATGTCCAGCTGCACTTCGTAGCGCACGACGCCGCTTTCTTTCTGGGCGTAAATCGTGTTGTTGCCCTTGATGGGCTCGATTTCACCCGACTCGTTGCGCACACCGGCGCGAATCAGTTTTTGGGTCAGGTTGATTTTTTCTGCCAGCTTGAACGACCAGTTCTGCGGCGTGCCTTCTTCCGGGTTGTCGATGCTGATTTCAACGCTGTACTCCGGCTTCTCGCCGCTCACCGTAAAGGCCCGCGCCTTGACCTTGTCGCCGACCAGCAGCGAGGTGTTCGTCCCGATACTGCCCACACCGGCCCAACCCCCTGGCAATTCGGCCTCGGCAAGGATGTTCACGTCGGCAACGTTGTAAAACGCAGCGTCGGTATCGCCCACGGTCCAGATGGCCAGAATCACGTGATGGCCCGACTTGTCGGCGGGGATTGTGCAAGCGTGCTTGGCACCCGACACCGGCTTCTCGCCATGGCCGTCGACTTCACAAAACGGCGTGCTCTCGAATGAGGCGCGGGTGAGCGGCTCATTGGGGTTCCAGCCATTTCGGGTAATGAAATACTCATGCTTGGTTGCCGGGTGAACGGCGGTGTACTGCCATTGGAAATCGATCGTGCGGTCGTGGATCTCGGTCAGATGCCAACGGGTCGCGGTCTGGGCGTCCATGGCCGAGAACGAGGAGTGGCCACCGCTGGCGATTTTCCCGTCGACCGGGCCTTGCAGAGGCGCGCCGCCAACACCGGCCGGGAAGCCCTTGAAGGTTTCGCCGACACTTTGTGGTTCGTACTGGGCATTACCGCACTGGGTGTTCACACCGGACTGGCACAGCAGTGCACGCGACGGCGGCACGTCCAGGTAGCCGTGTGCGCCAGCACTCTGAGACGCCAACAACACCGACAAAAGAACTGCCGAGGATGCACAGGTGGTCAAGGCACTGCTTTTATAAAATTTTAAGTTCATGACTGTTTCCAGGCTGCATCAAATGAAACGCCCTGCGGCGCCGTTTTTGCCCGGCGTAATGCCGAACAACGGAAGTAAATGCTACCGAGGCGATTGAGTTCGCTATGCGAGTCATGACTTACATTCTTGCAAGAATTTTCTTACAGACAATAATCAGATAACTAACTTGCGCGGTTTTGTCTGGCGTCAAACAGCGTTAGTATCCGGCGCGAAACTTAACTCAGGTAATTCAGGAAAGCAGGTAATGCATAAGATCGTGCTGGTCGACGACCACCCCTTCATCCGAGCCTCCGTGCGGGCATTGGTCACTCAGGCCGGGCATGAGGTGGTGGCAGAAGCGGACAATGGTGTCGATGCAATCGCGTTGGTTCGCCAGTGGGAGCCCGACCTGGTATTGCTCGACATCACCATGCCGCGCATGGACGGCATCACCGTCATCGAGCGCATTCGGGCGCTGGGGCTGACCACCAAAATCATCGTCCTGACCTACCTGTCACCCGAAAATTACGCCATGCGCTGCATCACCGCCGGTGCCTTCGGGTTCATTTGCAAGAGCGACGAACTCAGCGCACTGCCCCAGGCGATCAAGACCGTGATGGACGGTTATGTGTACTTCCCGCAAAGCGTGGTGCACCTCAATGGCAGTAGCAACGTGGCCACCGGTGAGCAGCAACTTATTTCGTCGCTGTCCAACCGTGAACTGTCGGTGTTCCAGCAACTTGCCAGGGGCATGCGCAATAAAGATATCGCCCACAATAGTTTGCTCAGCAGTAAAACCATCAGTTGCTACAAATCCCGGGTCTTCGCAAAACTCAATATCACCACCGTGGTGGAACTGGCAGAAATGGCGCGGCGCAACAACTTCATTTGACGGTTTTACAGCCCCCCGTGTTCGTTATTCCAGAGAGGCATTTGCGTTGAAACTTCTCATGACCACCCTTGTGCTCTGGGCCTGTATGCACATGGCGTGGGCCGCTGACAACAGCGCTTCACTGCGCCTGCTGAGCCGGTCCGGCGTGATCGCCGCCGACCCGCAAGCCCGTCAAGCGCTCGACGACACCCGCGTGCTACGGGTGGGCATTTCGGAACCCGACTACCCGCCCTTCGACATCACCAACCATGCCGATGAATTCGAGGGCATCAGCGCCGATTACTTGGGGCTTATCGGTCAATTCCTGGCGGTCGATGTTCAGATCAAACGCTACCGAAGCCGGGAAGACGTGATCCAGGCGCTCAAGCACGGGGACATCGACCTGCTGACCTCGGCCAATGAATTTGAAGCCAGCGACCCCGGCCTGCAACTGAGCCAGCCCTACATACTCGACCGGCCGACGCTGGTAGAACGCGTGCACGACGCCGGGCCTCAAGACCCCGGGTTTGCGGGCAAGACCATTGCCATGGTCAACCACTATTTGCCGCTCAGTACCGTCAAGACGTTTTACCCCGACGCCACCGTCGTGCTTTACCCCTCGATTGTCGCAGGCGTCAGCGCGGTGGCCTTTGCCAAGGCCGACCTTTACCTGGGCGACTCGATTTCCACCAGTTACCTGATCAACAAGAGCTACCTCAATAACGTCCAGTTGCTCGATTACCCGGGCATCAAGGTCAACCACTTCGCCTTCGCGCTGGCCCGGCACAACGGCGCCTTGCTGAAGGCCGTCAACGCGGCGTTGCAGGCGATTGCCCCCAGCGAGCAAATGAGCATCGCGCGCCGCTGGAACGCCAGCGATGCCAGCGTTACCGGGGTGCCGCCTTTGCACTTCACCAGCGAGGAAACCCGCTGGCTGATGGCCCATCCCCAGCTCAAGGTGATCGCCAACGAGGACTTTCTGCCGTTCAGTTTCTTTGACGGCAACGGCCGCCTCAGGGGCCTGAGTGCCGACATTCTGGCCAAGATCAGCCTCAAGACCGGGTTGAAGTTCATCCCGCAAACCAGCACCTCCATTGACGAGATGATCCACACGGTCAGCCGTGGCGAAGCCGACCTGGTCGCCGCACTGGCGCCCAGCCCCGACCGCGAACAGCAACTGAGTTTCAGCCGGCCCTACTCGTTCGCCCCACTGGTCTTGATCACGCGTAACGAGGCACACAGCCCCACTGACCTTGGCGAACTGGCCGGCAAAAAACTGGTGATTATCAGCGGCAATTCAAAGCAGCAAATGCTTGAGCAGCAGTACCCGGACATCCAGATCGTCACGGCCGAAAACCTGCACGAAGCCTTTGCGTGGGTGGCCAGCGGCGAGGTCGACGCCGGCATCGGTATCTTGACCAGCGCCCACTCACTGATTGCCCAGCACTATCAAACGTCATTGAAAATCGCCTCCACCGTGGCCGGCAGCGGCGCCCAGCTGGCCTTTGCCGTCAACCCTGACGCGCCGCTGCTGCTGTCGATTTTGAACAAGTCGTTGCTGAGCATCTCGCCCGAGGAAATGGACGAAATCAATAACCGCTGGCGCAGCCCCATGGTGTTGCAAAGCTATTGGGACACGCACCGCACAACGATCCTGCAGAGTTTTGCCGTGTTCGCCGTGCTGTTGATCCTCGCCGGGGTCTGGATCGTGTTGCTCAGGCGCCAGGTGCTGCGGCGCAAGATCGCCGAGCGGGCGCTGAGCGATCGCCTCAAGTTCGAGCGCGTACTGATTGACGGCACCCCGCATCCGCTTTACGTGCGGGACCGCGAGGGCCGCCTGCTGACCTGCAACAGCGCCTACCGCCATGCGTTCGGCCTCGCCGACGAACCCGTGGTACTGGGACAAACGGTGGTGCAAAGCGCGCTGACCGACGACGATCAGGCGCAGCAATACCACCACGATTACTTGCGTGCGATGGCCAGCAACACCCCGCAGATCCAGGACCGCCTGCTGATCCTGCCCACTGGCAAGGTGCAAACCATCCAGCACTGGATTCTTCCGTATCAGGGCAACGACGGTGGCGTCGATGGGCTGATCGGCGGCTGGGTGGACGTGAGCGACCGCCAGCAACTGATGGAGCAACTGCACGCGGCCAAGCACCAGGCCGACAAAGCCAACAGCGCCAAGACGGCCTTCCTGTCCACCATGAGCCATGAAATTCGCACGCCCATGAACGCGATTCTGGGCATGTTGGAGATGGCCTCCAAAAAAGCCGAACAGGGCGTGCTCGACCTGACGGCCATCAATGTCGCATCCGAGGCTTCACGCGGCTTATTGGCGTTGATCGGCGACATTCTGGACATTTCACGCATTGAATCGGGCCACAAGGATTTGATGCCCGAGTGCGGCAACCCGCACCTGCTGCTGATGGGCATCGTGAATGTATTCGACGGCCTGGCGCGCCAGAAGAACCTGCAACTGGTCGTGGATGTCGAGCCGACCCTCGATCAACACGTCATGGTCGACTCGCTGCGCTTCAAGCAAGTGGTGGCGAACCTGCTGAGTAATGCGATCAAGTACACCACGGTCGGCCACGTACGCATTCACGCAAGCCTTGAGCCGCTGCCCACCCCGCACACGATGGGGCTGCGGGTGATCATCGAAGACACCGGCGTGGGCATCAGCGCCACGGATCAGCAACGCCTGTTCACCCCGTTCACCCAGGTGGGCAAGCACGACATGGCGACCGGCTCGGGGTTGGGCCTGGCCATCAGCCGCTCGCTGGTCGAGGTCATGGGCGGCACCCTGACGCTGACCAGCGAAGAAGGCCAGGGCACGCAGGTGGTATTGAAACTCGACCTGCCCGTGGCCTCTTCAAGCACGCTACCCGCCGCACCCGCGGTACACAGCGACCTGCCTGAAGGCGGCGCGCTCACCGTGCTGATCGTGGACGACTACGCCGCCAACCGCATGGTCTTGACGCAGCAACTGACGTACCTCGGCCACCAGGTCCTGGAGGCTGAAAGCGGCGCGCACGCCTGGGCGCTGTGGCGCGAGCAGGCGTTCGACGTGGTCGTGACCGATTGCAACATGCCGGACATGAGCGGCTATGAATTGGCGCGCCTGATTCGACAACACGAACGCGACACCCACCAGCCAGCCTGCCTGCTGCTGGGGTTCACCGCCAATGCGGTGCCTGAAGAAAAACAACGGTGCCTCGATGCCGGCATGGACGACTGCCTGTTCAAGCCCGTCAGCCTGCAACACCTCAACGATCAATTGCAGCCCTTGCAAAGGGCGTACTTTGCCGATGAGCACGGTGATGAGCTGTGTATCGAGCAGATCGAGCAACACCTGAGTGTGTTCACCTTTGGCAATGCCCAGGTGATGCAAGGCTTGAAAGACGAACTGCTCAGCAGTGCCCGTGCCGACCTTCAAGCGCTGACCCGGATGGTTCGCGATGCCGACCTGCCGGGACTGGCGGAGTTCGCGCACCGGGTAAAAGGCGCCGCACGCTTGATTCAGTACGAACACTTGATGGTCAGTTGCGAAAGCTTGCAGGCGCTGTGCGAGGACACTTGCAACCCGCAGAGCCGCCAGGAAGTGATAGGGATCGTGCAGGATTGCCTGCAACGGTTGGTGGAGTGCCTGTTGACCTCGCCTTCACGGCCCGGGGCGTAAACCGGCACGTTCAAGAAAAGCGTCAGGGTGTTGTAAGGTCCGCCTTATCGCGCCCTGCCCCCCACCACGTCGGCAACAACTGCCGCACGCGCGGCTCGCCAAACCGGTCATCGATCAACATCACCATGCCGCGGTCGTCCTGGCTGCGAATCACCCGCCCCGCCGCCTGCACGACTTTTTGCAGGCCGGGATACAGGTAGGTGTAGTCGTAGCCCGCGCCGAACAAGGCGCCCATGCGCAACTTGAGCTGTTCATTGACCGGGTTCAGTTGCGGCAAGCCCAAGGTGGCGATGAACGCCCCGATCAGGCGGTTGCCCGGCAAGTCGATGCCCTCGCCAAAGGCGCCGCCGAGCACGGCAAACCCGACGCCTTGGCTCTGCGCGGTAAACTGGTCGAGAAACGCCTGGCGCTGCGACTCGGCCATGCCCCGTGACTGTTGCCACACCGGGATCTGTGCATGGCGCTGCGCAAACAAGTCGGCGACCTGTTGCAGGTAGTCGAAGCTGCTGAAGAACGCCAGGTAATTGCCCGGCTGGCGGGTGAACTGCTCGGCGATCAGTTCGACGATCGGCGCCAGCGATGCCTGGCGATGGGCAAAGCGGGTTGAAACGCGGTCCACGATCTGCACCTGCAACTGTTCGGCCTTGAACGGCGACGGCACATCCACCCACGCGGTGTCGGCGGGCATGCCGAGTAGGTCGGTGTAGTACTGGCGCGGGTTCAGGGTGGCGGAAAACAGCACGCTGCTGCGTGCGGCGCCGAACCGGGGGCCCAGGAACCCGGCGGGCACCACGTTGCGCAGGCACAGCTGCGATGAGCTGCGCTTGCCGCCGAGCGCACGCTTGCTGATGTCAAAGATGAAGTGCTCGTTGAACAGCTCCGCCACCCGGGAAAATTGCAGCGCGTCAAAATAGAACGTTTGCAGTTCGCCGCCGAGGCGTTCGGGGTGATCGTTGAAATAGTCGGCCATGGCGCCGGTGCACAGGCTCAGGGCGTTGAGCAGTTTGCCGGGGGTGTGGGCGTGGGCCTGATACGGCGCGACCTGGTCCTTGTGCAGGGCATTCCATTCGCGGTTCAGGCGCTGCAAGGGTTTTTTCAGGGGCTCGGGGGCACTGTCGCGCAGGGTCTTGAGGGCGTATTGGTCAAGGCTCGCGCTGTACATGGCACGGCCACGGTCCACCAGGTTATGGGCTTCGTCCACCAGCACGGCGACGCGCCACTGGTTGAGCTGGGCGAGGCCGAACAGCATCGCGGAAAAATCAAAATAGTAGTTGTAGTCGGCGACGATCAGGTCGCTCCAGCGCGCCATTTCCTGGCTCAGGTAATACGGGCACACCGAGTGGGCCAGGGCCACGTCCCGCAGGTGGCGCTGGTCGAGCAGGCGCACCTGGGCCGCCGCTTCACGCGCGGCGGGCAAACGGTCATAAAAGCCCCGGGCCAGCGGGCAGGAGTCGCCATGGCAGGCGCTGCCCGGGTGCTCGCAGGCCTTGTCACGGGCCACCAGTTCCAACACACGCACGGGCAACTCGGGGCTGCTGGCGTGCAGCACCTTGGCGGCGTCCAGGGCCAGTTGCCGGCCGGGGGTCTTGGCCGTGATAAAAAACACCTTGTCCAGTTGCTGCGGCCCCAGGGCCTTGAACATCGGAAAGAGGGTGCCGAGGGTCTTGCCGATGCCCGTGGGCGCCTGGGCCATCAGGCAGCGGCCAGTGCTGACGGCCTTGTACACGGTTTCGGCCAGGGTGCGCTGGCCGCTGCGAAAGTCGGCATGGGGAAACGCCAGGTGTTGCGCCGCCGCATTGCGTGCCTCACGCTGGCGCATTTCCTGTTCGGCCCAGCCAAGGAAGCGTTCGCACTGCTGCTCGAAGAACACCTGCAGCTCGGCGGCCGTAAAACGCTGGCTGAGCAGGGTTTCGTGTTCGCCGACGATGTCGAAATACACCAGGGCCAGCACGATGTCGCTCAGCCCAAGCGTCTGGCACATCAGCCAGCCATACACCTTGGCCTGGGCCCAGTGCAGTTGGCGCTGGTTGGCGGGCTGCCTGGCCAGGTCGCCGCGGTAGGTTTTGACCTCTTCCAATTGATTGCGCTGCGGGTCGTAGCCGTCCGCCCTGCCCCGCACGGTCAATTGCCGGTAATGGCCCTCCAGCGCCACCTCGCTCTGGTAACCCGCGCTGCGCCGTGCAGCGACGGTGCGGTGGCCAGCGATGCCTTCCTGGGCGCTGGGCGACGGCGTGAAGCGCAGGTCGAGGTCGCCGACCTTGGCGGTGAACTCGCACAACGCACGCACCGCCACGCGGTAACTCAAGCGACCTGCTCGGCCCAGCGCACGTAGCACACGGTGACGGGCATCTGGTGCTCGCCGCAAAAATCCAGCCAGCGCAGTTGGTTGTCTTGCAGCCGGTCACCGGGGCCTTTGACTTCGATCATGCGGTAGGTTTTTTGTGCGGGCCAGAACTGGATCAGGTCGGGCATGCCCGTGCGGTTGGCGCGGATGTCCAGCAGCAAACGATTGAACCAGTGGTGCAAGTGCTCGGCGGGCAGGCAATCGAGGGCCTGCTCCAGCAGCTCTTCGGTCAGGGCGCCCCAAAAGACGAAGGGCGACTGAATGCCCCACTTCTCAACGTAGCGCTGGCGGATGGTGGTTTTGTAGCGCCCGTCCTGCAGCTCGTCGAAGCAACGGGCGAACCATTCGGCGCGGCGTGGATGGAAGTCTTCGCTGTGCAAGTCCACCGGGCCGCGCTGGAACGGGTGGAAGAACGCGCCCGGCAACGGCGCGAAAATCGCCGGCCAGCACAACAGGCCGAACAACGAGTTGATCAGGCTGTTTTCCACGTAATGCACGGGGCCTGTGTCTTCGTGCAAGTGCGCCTGCACGCAGTATTCCACCGACATCAGCGGGTTTAGCGCCAGCTCCAGGTCCAGTCGCGCCACGGGCCGGGGTTTAGCCTTGGGCACGGCGGGCCCGCCGAGTTTGCGTTGCAGGCGCGGCACCACGCGCAAGAGGTGTTGGTGCTCGCCAGCGCTGTACGGCGCCTGTTGCGCGTGGACAGCCAGCGCCAGGGCCTGGGCAAACGCCTCCTGGCGCTCCAGCACACGGATCAACCGGGCACGGGCGCCCGGGTGGGCGCAATCGCGATAAATCGCCTCGGCCAGGCTCAGTTCGGCGCTGCGTTCGCAGTGTTGACCGATCTGGAACAACAGTTTGGCGCGGCGTTTCTCCAACCAGGGGTTGTCGGTGACCAGGCGGGCGATGTGCGCCAAGACCGTCTCCAGCGCCTGCCCAGCTTCGAAGGCCTGCTGGCACTGGTGCAGGAACAGAAAGCCCTGCACGTCATCACGGCTGCGCAGGCCGCGCGACTCGGCGCAGAACTCGACCTTTTCGTAGGTGTAAATGCCAAGGTCAGCCAGCACGAACTCCGACCAGTCCTGGTAGAGGTTGCCAAAAAACATCAGGCGCAGGCGGTCGCACAGGTCCATCACCGTAAGGCTGTACAGCGTATCGGCCAGCGCCGGGCACCACTGCCGGAAACTGCGCGGCTCGACAAACTGCGCCGACAAGGCCTCCAGCCAGTCGGCCTTTTTGCCCCGGGGCTGAGCGATCCAGGGCCCGAACGCCTGCACAATCTCGGCTTTTTGCAGCAGGCCAAACAGTTCGTCGAACGCCAGCAGGCACTGCTCCGTCACCCACCCGTGTTGCAGCAAGGGCAGCACCGCCGCCCGCGTGTCGCCGATTTCGGCGTAATTGAGCTTGTCAGCGCGAAAATGCGCGCCCTTGCGCATCACCATGCGTACCAGCAGGGCTTGCGAGGCCTGCGGCAGGCTGTCGAATTGCTGAATGAAACACTGTTCTTGGGCGTCCAACACGTCGGCATAACGTAACCTCAGCCAGGCGAGCACTTGGCGAAAGTTATGCAGGTAGTAGAACGGATCTTCCAGAGGATTCGACATTGCGGGCACTTGAACAAACACTGGTTATGCATACAGAGTGCCGTTCCCGCCACGCTGTTGCAATCAGTAATAGATCAAAGGCGCACGCAACTTTTTGCATAAAAACGATCAGATGGGAGTGAATCGCGTAACATTTGCAACCCGCGACCGCTCAGGCGCGGGCTTTTGAACAGTCAGGACTAGGGTAATGAGCATGAAAAATCTGGGGTTGTCCGTAGCGATGTTGACCGTGCTGGTATTGGCTGGTTGCTCGACGCAAACCGTCGTGACCTTGCAGAACGGCACTCAATACCTGACCAAAGACATCCCCAACGCCAAGACGGCCGATGGTTTCTATGAATTCACCGACATCGCGGGCAAGCGCATCCGGATCAAGGCCGATGATGTGGCCACCGTGCGCAAGGAAAAATAAACCGGCGACGTTGGCCACCGTTAACAACCCTCGCGGGCAAGCCCGCCCCCACGCCTGATCGGGTTCACCGATCAAAACAGTGGGGGCAGGCTTGCCCGCAATGGTCTCTGAGACGCGACGTGAGTTAAACCGCGCGCGCCTCAATACCGGTAATACGGATGGTAGTACGGGTGATAAACCGGGTAGTACGCATGGTAATACGGGTGATAGCAGCAATAGCCCGGCGACACCACGCAACCGCTCAAGCCCAGCAGCACCACGGCACACAGAACCAACCCAAGGCGGGACATGTTCAACTCCTCACAGTCAACACGCGAGCTTTCTCGCAGGTATCAGTTGAACGTGAGCGCCCCCGGCGATCCGTCGCCATCCCGGGTCTTTTTTATCCGACCTAAACAAATTTTCACCGAAGGATTTCCCCGCCTGCCGCGTTTAACCCGGTAATCGCCCTCATCTTCGAAGGCGATGTGACGGAGGACACCTGCCATGGCATTCATACCTCGAGTGATGCGCACACTGCTGCTCATCTCCCTGACCTGGGCGGCGCTGGCCAGCACGCCAGTGTTTGCCGATACCATCATCATTCGCCAACCACAACCTGCGCCGGTCGTGGTGGTTCAAGGCCCACCGCCGCCGGTCTATTACGGGCATTGGGGTTATGCCCCACGCGGCTACTGGGTGCGGCCGCACTATTACGGCTACGCGCCGCGGCCCTATTACGGTGGCTGGCACCATGGGTATTACTGGCATTGACGCCTGATCGCGCCCGGTGTGGCAACCGGCCCACACCGGGCGCGTGTTCAGCCGATGGACACGCCATCACCCCACACGTGGTTGATGCCTACGCCCACCAGCGTCACCGACTCCTTGCCAAAGCTGAGCACGGTATCGCCGCCGACCATCTTGGCGTGGTCACGCCAGTCGGTGCTGCCCGGCACATCCTTGAACACCAGCTTGTCGGTGGACTGATAGCCGATGATCTTGTCGTTGCCGAACTGCCCGCTGAACATGAACGTGTTGTGGCCGCTGTTATCGCGGATGGTGTCATTGCCCTTGCCGCCCTCGATAAAGTCCGGCCCCTTACCGCCCTGGATCAGGTCATCGCCGTCGCTGCCAATGATGAACGTGGGGCCCTTGTGGGGCTCGGCGTTGCGGTTGAGGTCTTGCACCCAGGTGTTGGCCCGGGCCGGGTCTGACAGGTTGGCGACGATAATCGTCGAGTCACGGGTCATCAGGTCGTAGAACTTGGAATTGAGGATGCGGGTCATGCCATCGCCGTAGCCGGTGGGCAAGTGGGAGATCCAGGTGGGCAGGTTGACGATGGAAAACGGCAGCACGTTCCACAGCGTCGAGGCGTAGTGGTCGTTGAAGCTGACGATGTTGTCGGTGGTGGACTCATGGGGTTTGTCGTGCACGCCCAGCGACGACAGGTTGAAGGTGGAGCCGTCCAGTGCGCGAAACACCGGGTCGTTTTCGTAACCGATGTTGATCACCTTGTCGCCCGCGCTCTGGGTGGGCGAGGCATAGGCCACGTACTTGGCGTCCTTGTAGAAGCCCGACCATTTGCTGGTGCTCAGGTCGGCCATGCTATTGACGGCCAACCCGCCGAGGCTGTGGCCGCTGACCACCACGTCCTTGCCGCTCAGGCCGTGATTGGCCGCGTAGGTGGCGACGCTCTTGAACAGGTTGCCAAACGCCTCGCCCGAATAGTTCTTGGCGTAATCCTTGGGGCCCAGCGCTGCGAGCAGGTCACTGATGAGATCACCGATGGAGTCGCTGATCAGGGTTTCCCGGGGGCCGGACGTGCCGCGAAAGGCGATGCCGATTTCCAGCAATTTGCCGCCCGCGTCGTACTTGCCCAGCACCTCGACCTGGGCGGTGGTGTAGCCAGGCTTTTCGCCAAAAAAGGTCCCGCGCACATCGACCTTGCCGCCGTACCCCAGGGCACTGGCGCTGATGGGCGTCCAACCGGCCTTTTGCACGGCCGCCAGCGCGGCTTTTTCCGAGTCCGGGTTCCAGGGGATCCCGGGGATCACCCCTTGGGAGTCGGTGCTGCCGATCAACGCCGTGACCAGCGTGGCCGGCATCCCGGCGCCGAAGCCGTTGTGCTTGTAGCCGGTGGCAAAGCCGTTATCGAGGTTGTGATAGGAATACAACGTGATCGCCATCGCATCGGCAAACAACGCCTTGGAGCCCTCGGTCCCGAGGTTTTTATAGTCAAAGACACCCATGGTATTGCCTCTCTTTTGTTGGAATTGTCGAGAAAGCTGAAACTGCACAGATTCATATGACGCTCGCTCCCACGCCATGCATGGGAGCGATCGAGGGGGTCAGAACGCCCAGTCCAGGCTCAGGCCCACCCCTTGAATATTCTCCTTGCCCGCCAACAGGCCGTTGTAGTCAAAGTTCACCTGCGCGTCGCGGGTCAACGCCACGCTGACCCGCGCCCCAACAGAGGCCGCATCGCGCACCATGGGCGAGCTTTGCACCGTAAACGGTGTGCTGGCCGAGGCAAACGCCAGATGCCGCTCGGCATCGGTCGCGCTCAGGTTGTGCTGCCAGCCCAAGGTGCCGGACACCTGCACCTGGTTGAATTGCTTCAATGCACGCAGCCCCAGGGTGCTCAACACCAGGTCGCGGGTGTCCTCGCCGCCCTTGAGCGCCGCCGCATCGCCCTTCTCGGTGAAGCCGTCGGTATCCAGGTGCACGTA
This sequence comes from Pseudomonas sp. SDO5215_S409, assembly GCF_054071325.1. Lineage (NCBI taxonomy): Bacteria > Pseudomonadati > Pseudomonadota > Gammaproteobacteria > Pseudomonadales > Pseudomonadaceae > Pseudomonas > Pseudomonas sp. SDO5215_S409. The sequence continues at coordinate 188,616 of NZ_JBSVWN010000001.1, forward strand.
AGCCAGATTAGCAAACGGTTCGAGCGCCATCGGTTGCAAGTTCAACCGATACGCCGCCTCGGTGAACACTTGCGTGCTGCGCGCCTCGACCTTGGCCTTCTGCTTGCCCTCCACCGCGCCGTATTGCAGGTCGCGCTTCACGTCTGCGCGGTGCCAGCTGTACGTCGCGCCGCCGCTCAGGCGCCAGGCGCCGATTTCGTGCCCCAGGTAAGTGCCCAGGTGATAGCTGTCTACCGAAGCCCTTGAATGGGTGCCGTCGCCCAGGTTCAACGACGTGTCGCTGTAGCCGCCCACCAGGCCCACGCGGGTATCGTCATCCAGCGCACCGTCCACACCGGCCAGCAGGCCGCCGATGGCGGAAGTGTAGCCCGCCGTCTCACTGGCGCTGCGGGTCTTGCCCCAGGCACCGAGGGCCTTGACCCAGACGTTGCCACGGGTGTCGAGGGTCTGGGTGGACGTGCCCATTTCGCCGTGCTGCAAGCGCTCGCCCACCGCTTGGCGCAGGTAGCGGCTGTCGTTGACCAGCGCGCTTTGCAGCGCCGGGTAGACTTCCCCGGACAACTGCTGGAACGCCCCTTGCGCGACCACCGCATCCGGCGCCAGCAACAGGCTTTCGTACACGCCGTTGCCTGCGCCCAGTTGCTCGGCCGCCGCCGCCACCGCGCGCTGGTTGTCGGTGACCGCCGCACTGGCAAAACTGTTGGCGCTGCGCACCACGTCCAGCTGGATACCGTCGGCGGCGTAGTTCAGGGTGCCGCCCAAAAACAGGTAGTCGGGCAGCACCGCGCCAAAACGCCCGCTAATGCCACCGGCCGCCTGCAGGATGTTGAACTGGCGACCCAGCAGGCTCTGCGCCTGGGCGGGGCTGAGCAATGTCGGGCTGTTTTCCAGCGCCAGGGTCACGTTGCCGCCGTTGAGCGTAGCCTTGCCGCCCGCGACGATTCGGTCACTGCTGTTGGCCGACAACTGCACCGCATAAGTGGAGCCAGGCTCAAACGTCACGTCGCCGGCCACGTTCAAGGTGCCGATGGAGTTACCCGGCGCCACGGTGCCGCCGTCTTTTGCGGTGAGCGAGCCGATACGCCCGGAACCGCCCAGCACGCCGCGGTCGCTGACGGTGACGTCAGAGGTGATCGAGCCGTTTACCGCCAGCAGCCCCTGGTTGACCAGCGTCGGACCGCTGTAGGTGTTGGCGCCGGTCAGCACCAGCGTACCGATGCCCAGTTTGGTCAGGCCGCCGTGACCGGCGATGTCGTTGCTCCACACATCCAGGCCGCAGTGCACGTCGTTGCACAGCCGTTGCGTGGGTTTGCCCGCATCCACCACCGCGCCGACGCCCGGCAGGTTGGCCACGAACTGGGTGCTGCCATAGGCCCCGTCGATGCGAAATTCGGCCGGGATGTCTTCTGCGGTGATAAACATGCCGGGCCCGTTGACCGCCTTGCCCAGGTTGATCATGCCCCAGCCGTACAACGCGTCGATGCCCGGCGCGCCGAGGTCGGTGGCCGTGGTTTTGAGCAGCGTGGCGATCTGCTCGCCGCTCATGTACGGGAACCGCTCCATCAACACCGCCGCACTGCCCGCCACATGGGGCGCGGCCATGGAGGTGCCGTTGAAGTTGGCCCAGTCGGTGGTGAGGTTGTCCAGGCTGGTGCCGTTGATCACCGAGCTGAAGATGCGGGTGCCGGGTGCCGACACGCAAAAACTTGCGGCATAACCGCAGCGCGAGGAGAACGTGCTGATCACATACGGGACGCTGCTGCTGGTGTCGGGGTTTTGTTGCAAGGCCGCCACCGACAGCCAGTTGGGGGCGATGTCCGGCACGAAATACGCCAGCCCCGACATCGCATCCGGGTTGTTGCGGTTGTAGTCGTTGCCTGCGGCAAAGATGGTCAGCACGCCGCTGCGGGCGGCGTCGATGGCGCCCTGGTAGGCACCGCCTGCGAGGGTCCCCAAAATAGGCCGGATATGATCGAACTGCGCTTGCGCTTCATTGACCGTGAAATTGGCAAACGCTGGATCCCGCCCGCCTTTGGCGAACTCATCACCGATCCCGATGCCCCAGCTGTTGTTGATGATGCGCGCACCGCTCGCCACCAACGCATCCCACCCCGCCTTGTACACCGCCCCGTCGTTGCCCAGGATGATCCCGTCTTCGGGCCCCGGGTCGCCGTTTTCGGCGCTGATGATCTGCGCGTTGAACGCCACGCCGTGCATGGGCCCACCGTCCCGGTTGCCGGCCGCGATGCCGCCGACATGGGTGCCGTGGTTGCCCAGCTTGCCGTTGGAGCCCAGCGATGGGGTGCCGTCGTAGCGAAACGCATCGCCTGCTTTCACCGGAATATACGGGTCGGTGTATTGGCGAATGCCTTCGGTCACAAGGTTAACCACTTTGCCCGGGCTGGCGAACTCGGGGTGCAGGGCGTACACGGGTTGGTCGAAGATCCCCAGCTTCACGCCCTGGCCGGTGTAACCGGCGGCGTAGGCGCTGTCGGCGTGGATCGCGCCCAGGCCCCAGTCAGCCTTGAATTGCGCGCTACGCCAACTGGCGGCGTCGCCCAACTTGCCGGTTTCGACGTAGGGTGCGGCCTGGGCCGTACCCAGGCCGGCCAGGCAGCACAACAACGCGCTGGCGGGTTTTAACCCTGGTGTTTTTGTTTTCACGGTAACCGTCCTTAGTGTTTTGAGTGCTGGTGTAAAAATTCAATCTCCCTGACGCCGTGCTGACGTGCTGCCCTCGGTTCAGAACTGCCAATTGAGGCTCAGGCCAACGCCTTGCGTGCGCTGCCCGCCGCCCAACTGCCCGCTGTAATCGAGGTTGACCTGGGTGGCCTGGCTCAGCGCCAGGCTCGCTTGAAGCCCCACCAGCGCGGCATCGCGCAGCAATGGCGTGCTTTGCACCGCAAACGCGGGGCCACCGGCCACAAACCCCAAATGCTCCTGGGACGCGACCGGGCTCACGCTGTGTTGCCAGCCCAGTGAGCCGGACAGCGCCAGTGGCTGGCGATCGTTGAGCATCAGGTTTTTTACCCCACGGATGCCCAGCGTGCTCAACACCGCCTCGCGTCGGTCGCTGCCGCGCTGCAGCGCCGCGGCGTCGCCTTTTTCGTGAAACCGCTCGCTGTTGAGGTGCACGTAGGCCAGGTTGGCGAACGGCTCCAGGGCCAGGGCTTGCAGGTCGATGCGGTACGCCGCCTCGGTGAACAGCTGGGCGCTGCGCGCGTCCAGTTTGGTTTTTTGCTTGCCGCTGACGTCACCGTATTGCAGGTCGCGCTTCACGTCGCCGCGATGCCAGCTGTACGCACCGCCGACGGTCAGGCGCCAATCCCCTAACTCGCGTCCGGCGTAGGCGCCCAGGTGATAGCTGTCGATGGACGCAGAAGAATGGGTGCCGCTGCCCATGCTCAGCGAGCTGTCGCTGTAACCGGCCACCACGCCCACGCGGGTCTGCTCGTCGAGCGCCCCATCGGCACCGGCCAGCCAGCCGCCCAGCGAGGTGCTGTAGCCCGCCGTGTCACTGCGCCCATCGGCCTTGCCCCAGGACCCCAGGGCCTTGAGCCACAGGTTGCGCTCACCGCTCACCGGCACGTGCCGCAGGCGCTCGCCGACGGCGTCGCGCACCTGGCGACTGTCGTTGATCAACGTCGCGCCAATGGCCGGGTAGATTTCCCCGGAGAGCTGCTGCAAACCCTGGCGTGCGGTGGCCAGGGTGTCTGCACGCAACACGCTTTCGTACACCGGGTTGCCTGCGCCCAACTGCTCGGCCGCAGCGGCCACGGCGCGCTGGTTGCCGGTGGCGGCCACGCTGGCAAAGCTTGCGTCGTTGCGCACCACCTCCAACTGCACGTCATGGGCGGCGTAGTCCAGGGTGCCGCCAATGAACAGGTAATTGGGTAGCACGGCGCCGAACTGCCCCTCGATGCCGCCAGCGGCTTGCAGCAGCGTGTAGTGGCGACCGATCAGGCTGCGCGCCTCGGTGGTGCTCAATGGGACCGGGCTGTTTTCCAGCGCCAGGGCCACGCTGCCGCCGCCCAGCACGGCCTTGCCGCCGGCGACGATGCGGTCGCTAAGGGTGGGCGTGAGTTGCACGGCATAGGTGGAGCCCGCGCCCAGGTTCACATCCCCGGCAACCTGCAAGGTGCCCACCGAATTGCCCGGCGCCACGGTGCCGCCGCGGTTGACCGTCAACCCGCCGACACGCCCGGCGCCGCCCAGTGTGCCGCTGTCGTTGACCGTCACGTTGGACGCCAGCGAGCCGTTGACCGCCAACAGCCCGCCATTGACGGTGGTGGGGCCGCGGTAAGTGCTGTCGCCGGTAAGCACCAGGCTACCGGCGCCCGACTTGATCAGGCTGCCCTCGTACACCCGCTGCGCGGCGGCCAGGTCACGGGCGGTGCCCACGGCGTAGTCGGTCTGGTCCTGCTGGCTGGCGTTGGTCGGCAGGCCGTTTTGCCAACCCTTGTCCTGGAGCGTTTGCTGCCAGGCACTGTGTTCCGTGCGGTCTTCGGCCTGGCGCTGCAGCAGCGCGGTGTCGGTGATCCCGTTGCGCCACACATCGCCCTGCCCGGCCGCCAACGTGACGTTCATCGGCCCCAGCAACTGGCCCGGCCCCTGCATCGCCCGGCCCAGGTCCGGCACGCCCCAGCCCACGGTGGTGTTGGGGGCCTGGGTGAGCGAGCCGTCCAGTTGCGTGGCGGTGGTCAGCAGCACCTGCAGCGCTTGCTCGTTATTAAGGTACGGATAACGTTCCATCACCAACGCCAGCGCTCCCGTGGCATGGGGCGCCGACATCGAGGTGCCGGACTTGACTCCGTAGCCGCCGTCGGGAACGGTGCTGTTGATCAACGCACCGGGGGTGGCAATGCACCAGTACTTGGCAATCCCGCACCGGTTGTATTTCTGGTTGTTGGCCTTGTCCAGCCCCGACACTGCCAACCAGTGCCCTTCAAGCTCAGGCTGAAAATACGGCAGCGCCGACCGCACGCTGGCGTTGGCATAGCCGCTGTTGCCCGCGCTGAACACATTGATGACGCCCGCCTTGGCCACATCCGCCGCCGCGTCCAGCCAGGTGCCCTGGTTGTAGTGCTGGGCGTAGGCGGCGTGCAGGTCCCCCAGGGTCTGGTAACTGACGTCCTTGGGCTGGCTGCCCCAACTGTTGTTGATCGCGCGCACGCCCGAATCCACCAGCGCGCTGTACACGGCCTTGAAGTATTTAGGGTCAGGGGTGGGGCCAAACAGGAAGCTGTCGTTGGCATTGGTGTTGCCGACGTAGACCTGCGCGTTGTACGCCACGCCGTGCATGCCCACGCCGTCACGGGCAGCGCCCATGGTGCCGGTGACGTGGGTGCCGTGGGAATCGTTGTTGGGGTTGAGCGCCCCCGTGATGCCGCTGGCGCTGACCGCGTGGTAGCGGTCTTTAGAGGCTTCGGGGTGGTTGGGGTCGAAGCCTGAGTCCAGCGCGCCGATCTTTACCCCGCTGCCGGTGATACCGGCGGCGTAGGCTTGATCGGCTTTCAGGCGGCCCAGGCCCCAGTCGCTCTGGAACTCGGCCGACTGCCAGCTGGCGGGGTTGCCCGGCTGGCCGGTTTCGACGTACTGCGCCTGGGCGGTGGCCGACAGCAGCAACGCACCCGCCGCAAGGGGGGTGAAACGATGAAAATCCCTGTTCATGAAACGTTCCTTTTATTGTTTTTGCCGTTTCGCGTGGGTGCGATCAGCGCACCGGGCCGAAGGCTTCGTCCACCGTGGCGAGGTCGGTGTCGCGTAAATTGCCCGCGTAGTAGTGCAACTTGGTCCAGGCCATCAAGTAGTCGTAACGCGCCTGCGCCAGGTCGCGACGGGTGCTGTACAGCTGCTGTTCGGCATTCAGGGCGTCGAGGTTCACCCGCTCGCCGCCCAGGATGCTTTGCCGGGTCGACACCACCAGCGCCTCGGCCGACACCAGGGCTTTTTGGTATGCCTTGAGCTTGCTCACCCCCGACAGGCACGCGCTGAACTGGCGGCGCAGCTCGATCAGGGTTTCGCGGGTTTTACCTTCCAGCTCGTACTCGGCCTGTTCCATCGAGCGGCTGGCCTGGCGGGTGGACGCCGACACACCGCCACCGGCATACAGCGGCAGGCTGACTTCCACGCCGATGGTGTTGGTGTCATAGCGCTGGTTGTAGGTGTTGCCGCTGTCGGACTCCTGCTGGCGCGAGGTGGCGTACGCGGTGATGCGCGGCAAATGCCCGGCGCGGTTGCGCTCCACTTCGTAGCGCGCCACTTCCACGGCCTGGCGCTGGGAGGCCAGGGTCGGGTTGTTGGTCAGCGCCAGTTCATGCCAGGTGTCGTAGTTGGCCGGGGTCAGGGTGAACGCGGCAAACTGCGGGTTCAGCGGCGCCAGGTCGTTGATGTTGACGCTTTGCACGCCGATCAGTGCGCCCAGTTCACGCAGGGACGCGTCCTGCTCGTCCAGTGCCTGGATCTCCTCGGCGGTGGCCAGCTCGTAGCGTGATTCGGCTTCCAGAATGTCGGTCCGCGTGCCCTCGCCTTGCTGGAACAAATGCTGGTTTTGCTGGAACTGCTGCTCGAAGGCTTTTTTCTTGGCGCGGGCGATGTCGATCTGGTCCTGGGCAAACAAGGCCTGGGTGTAATAGGTCAACACGCGCACCAGCAAGGCCTGGCTTTTGTCGCGAAAACTCTCGTCGGCAAACAGCGCCTGGGCCACGCCTTTGCGGTAACCGGCATAGGCCTCGTAGTCGAACAACGGCTGTTGCAGGGTGAAGGTGGAGCCGTAGCTGTTGTAGTTACGGTCGTCGCGCACATTGCCGCCGCGCCCATCGGGCAAGTGGGCCTCGGAGTTGTTGCGGCCCTTGTTGTAGTTGTACGACAGCCGGGGCAGCAGCCCGGCGCGGCCGATGGTGCGGTTTTCAAGGCCGGCGTCGCGCTCCTTGATGGCGCCCAAAAACACCGGATCGTTGCGCAGGGCCTGCTCGTACACATCAAACGGGCCCATGGCGGCCTGGGCACTGGCACAGGTGAACAGCAAGGCGAGGAACAGCGGTTTCATGCTCATTCCTCGGTCAGCGCGGAACCGGCACGGTCCAGCAGCGGCTTGAACAGGTAATTGAGCAGGGAACGCTCGCCGGTGCGCACAAACATCTCGGCAGGCATGCCGGGCTTGATCACCAGGCCATGGAGTTTTTCCAGGGCCCCGTCGCTGACGGTGGTGCGCAGCACGTAGTACGGCGCGCCGGTTTTTTCATCCAGCATCTGGTCGGCCGAGATCAGGCTGACTTCCCCGGGCACGCGGGGGGTGCGGCTCTGGTTGAAGGCGGTGAAGAGGATGTCTACCGGCAGGTGCGTGCCAACCTTGTCCACCAGGTTCACCGGCAGGCGCCCTTCCACCTCCAGGCGCGTGCCCTGGGGCACGATTTCCAGCAGGGTTTCACCGGCGCGCACCACCGCGCCTTCGGTGTGCACGCCCAGGTTGACGGCGATGCCATCGGCGGGCGCAGTGATTTCGCTGTGGCGCAGGTCGAAACCGGCCGAGGTCAGTTGCTGCTCCAGCGTCAGGCTGCGCAACTGGGCGTCGGCCAACTGGCTGCGCACCTCTTTTTGGTATTCCTCGCCATGTTGTTGCAGCTTCAGGCGTGACTCGACGATGCCCTGCTCCACGCGCCCGCTTTCGCCAGTGTTCTGGGCCAGGTCCTGTTGCACCTGGGACAGTTGGCGCTGGTAGTCCAGCAGGCGGTTGCGCGGGATGTAGCCGTTGTCGGCCAGGGGTTGCAGGTTGGCCAACTGGTCACGCAGGGACTGTGCCTGGGCGGTCAGATCGGTGCGGGCACGGCGCATGCCATTAAGCTGCGCGGTGGCGCCGTCGATGTTGGCGCGGATGCCCGCCTGCTCGCGGGCAAAGGCATCGCGGCGGCTGCTGAACAGTTGGCGCTGGCCTTCCAGCACCAGCGCCAGGGCCGGGTCGGGGCTGGCGCTCAGCTCGGCCGGAAACACGATGCTTGAGCGGTTATCGCGCTCGCTCTGCCAACGGGCCACGCTGGCCCAGGCCAGGCGGTATTGGGCTTGCAGCGACTGCACGTCGGCCTGGCTTTGCGTCTGGTCGAGCTGAAACAGCGGCTGGCCCTGTTTAACGGCTTCGCCTTCGCGCACCAGAATCCGGCTGACCACACCGGGGCTCAAGGTTTGCACGGCCTTGCGCTTGCCCGACACCACCACGGTGCCCTGCACGGGAATGCCCTGGTCCAGCGGCGCCAGGCTGGCCCACAGGAAAAAACCGCCGGCGCCCACCAGGGTCAGCAGCCAGCCCATGCGCACAAAAAAACCGGCGCCGCGTTGTTCGTATTCGTGGGTGAGTTCAAGGTTGCTCATGCGCCTGGATTCCTTCCGGCTGTGTACTGGCGACTCAGGCTCACGCCTGCTTTTTCCCGGGGGGCTTCCTGTTGCCCGGACAGTGCACGCAGCACGTCCTGGCTCGGGCCGAAGGCTTGCAGGCGGCCTTCGTTGAGCACCAGCAGCTTGTCGGCCTGGGCCAAGGCCGAGGAGCGGTGCGTCACCAGGATCACGCTGCTGCCCTGCGCTTTCATCTGCATGATGGCGCTGGCCAGCGCGGCCTCGCCCACGGTGTCGAGGTTGGAGTTGGGTTCGTCGAGCACGATCAGCCGCGGCGCGCCGTACAGCGCCCGGGCCAGGGCCACGCGTTGTTTTTGGCCACCGGAGAGGCCGTTGCCCGAATCGCCCAGCACGGTGTCGTAGCCCTGGGGCAAGCGCAGGATCAGTTCGTGGACCCCGGCCTGGCGTGCGGCGTGCACGACTTTGTCCGGATCGGGCTGGCTGAAGCGTGCGATGTTGTCGGCGATGCTGCCGCTGAACAGTTCGATGTCTTGCGGCAAGTAGCCGATATGGGGCCCCAGGTCATCGCGGTTCCAGCGGTGAATGTCCGCGCCGTCCAGGCGCACCGTGCCCGCAAGCGTAGGCCACACCCCCACCAGCACGCGGGCCAGGGTGGACTTGCCCGACCCCGAGGCGCCGAGCACGCCCAGCACTTCACCGGCGGCCAGGCTGAAGCTGACCTGCTGCAAGGTCGCCACACGCTTGCCCGGCGGGCCTGCGCTGACCTGCTCGAAACTCACCTGGCCTTGAGGCGCAGGCAACGCCATGTGCTCAAGGTGCGCGGGAAACTCGCCGAGCAACTCATCCAGGCGCCGATACGCCAGCTTGGCCGCGCTCCATTGCTTCCACACGGCAATCAACTGGTCGATGGGGCTCAGTACCCGGCCCATCAGGATGGAACCTGCGATCATCATCCCGGCGGTCATGTCGCCCTTGATCACCAACAAGGCGCCCAGGCCCAGCACCAGCGATTGCAGGCACAGGCGCAGGCTTTTGCTCAGCGAGGTGACGATGGAGCCGGTGTCGCTGGCCTTGTTTTGCAGGCCCAGAAAGCGCGAATGCACGCCGAACCAGCGCGTGCGCAGCGCAGCGAGCATGCCCATGGCCTGGATGGTTTCGGCGTTGTGCAGGTGGCTGGTGGCCAATTGGGTGGACTGTTGCGAGTACCCGCTGGCTTCGCTTAACGGTTTTTTGGTCAGGGACTCGTTGAGCCACGCCAGGGCAATCAACAACACGGCGCCCGCGCTGGCCAGTACGCCCAGCCAGACGTTGAACAAAAAGATCACAAACAGGTAGACCGGAAACCACGGCGCGTCGAAAAACGCGAACAGAGCAGGCCCGGTGAGGAACTGGCGGATATGGGTCAGGTCGCCCAACGACTGCCCGGCATGGCCTTCGCCCCGTTGCAGGTTGCGCTCGAACGCGGCCTTGTACACCTGCAAGTTGAAGCGCCGTTCCAGTTGGCTGCCGATACGGATCACGATAAAACTGCGAATAACTTCCAGCACGCCAATAAAGGCAAAGAAACCCACCACCATCAGCGTCAACATCACCAGCGTGGTTTCGTTCTGTGACGACAGTACGCGGTCGTACACTTGCAACATATAGATCGAGGGCACCAGCATCAGCACATTAATCAAGGCGGTAAAACAGCCGATGCTGATCAAGGTACTTTTATAATCACCCAGCGCTTTAAACAACGGTGCAACGGGGGGGGTCTTCGCCATGTTGCCTGATCGTCCCTGAACAAAATACGCGCAATAGTTTGCGCTGGCCCCTATTTAAGGGACAGGCAAACCGTTCAATCCAATAAGCGGAAAATAACAGTGCCCTCAGGGCACGCGGTGTAACGCCAATACCCGACCGGATTTGGCACGGGCTTCATATTCGCCTTCGTTCTGGCGATTGAAATGGGTAATGCCAGTGCCTTCGGCATTCATTAACCAGAGGCCGTCCGGTGTAGGGGACCAACTCAAGGGTTTGTCCCCCAGCCATTGTTCGGCGCACGCCAGGTCACCGGTCAGGGCGCTGGCCTGTTCGACCAGGTCCAGGGCGCACACCTGGTCTTGCTGGCGCAACTGCCAGTGCCCGGCCAGTTGTGCGGTGGAAGGTAAAAGCAGACTGCTTGCCATTGCTGTGGCTCCTGCCAAAAGAAACAACGCCTGGACACACCAGGCAACCCGTTTAATCACTACGCTCATCACCATCGCCCGTTCAAGGGGTGGATGCAAGGGCAGAACGCGGCGCACCCGCGCCGCGCTCCTTTATGCCTGGATCACGCCACGATGTCGCTGACCGCTGCCTGGCCGACGGTGGTGACGAGGAAATCCGCCACGCCGTGCCCAGAGAAATCCACCGCCAAAGTGCCCAGGTTGGTGCCCGAAGCGTAGGACAGAACTGCATCGCCCGCATGCCCGGTGAAGGCATTGACGAAGGTCAGGCCTGCGCCTTTGGTGATGCCGGTCAGGTCGATCTTGTCGGCGCCGGTGGTGAAGTCGAAGATCTTGTCCGATGCACCCGGACGCGAATCGGAGACTGCCCCGTACACGAAAATATCGTTGCCCGAACCGCCCCACAGTTGGTCCGCACCGCCGCCGCCGTAGATGATGTCGTTACCGGCACCGCCTTTGAGCACGTTGTCGGCGTTGTTGCCGATCAGCAGGTCGTTGCCCGAACCGCCGATGGCGTTTTCCACGGTGACACCCTTGGCGATGGAGACGTTACCCACCAGGCCGCCAACGTCGGAGAACGAGCCTTCATTGAGGTTGATCTTCTGGTTTTGGGTAAAACCGGAGAAGTCCAGGGTGTCGTTGCCGCCACCATCCCACACCGAAAACACCAGCTTGTCGGCCGATGATGTGGCGCTGAGGTAGTCGCGCCCGGTGTTGGAGTTGAAGCCGTAGGTGGTGTCACCGGCACGGGTGCTGTAGTTGGCGCCGTAGAGCTTCTGGATCGCCGCGATGTCGTCGATCAGCGGGCCGGAGGAATACGCCTCGACGCCGCCTTTGCTGAAGTTCTGGTTGGTGTTGCTCTCGCTCCAGTAGCTCATGACGCTGTAGCCGCGAGTGTCTTGCCCGTAGTCCGCGTCCTTGTAGGACGGGTTGCCGGTCCCGGCGTTGTAGTCGCCAGGGTGCGCCAGGCCCAGGGTGTGGCCGATCTCGTGGGTCAGGGTCTGCCGGCCGTAGTTGTTGACGCCCGGCGTCAGGTTTACCTGGTAGCTGTTGTTGGTCAGGTACCAGGAAGCACCGTCGTAGCCCGCGCCATTCCCTGGCAGGTAGGCAAAAGCCGCAGCGCCAGCCTGGCCGCCGCTGTAGTTACCAAAGGTCATATGGTAGTCACCGCCCGAGGCTTTCTCGGTGAAGGTGACGTTGGCCACATCCGCCCACGATTGCATGGCCAGTACGGCCTGTGCTTTCTGCTGGGCATTGAACTGGCTGAACCCGGAGATACCATGCTTGTTCATGGTCGCCGTGGTGGCCGAGGTCAGGAAGGTGTAGGTGAGGTCGATCTTGCCGTTGCCGTTGACGTCCCGGTAGGCGGCGTGATCACGCAGCAGGTGGTCGGCGGCCTGGTCAATGCTGAACGAGGGCTTGCCGTTGACCGTGAGGTTGCCGCCACGGTCGTATTGATGGAGAAAGCTATCGATTTGTGAAAAGGCAGAACTTGCTTGCGCCGCCGAAACAATAGCTTTGTCTTTTACTTTTGACATAAACACACTTCCTTGTTTGCAGGTGGAACAGTTGTTGTCCGCCAAGACGTTCTCGGGCGAGAGCGTCCTGACACTCGCCTCTTATGAAGGCGGAGAAAAGCTGACACATCCTGAAATGACTCGTCCAGCACTTTTTAAGGTGTAAAAAGTCTCTTGCCGAATAAGCCCTGCAAACAAAACTCAATATTTACGTGCTCGCCAGCGCGTCTTTAACAACGACTGGCAAGTCACGTATTTAAATATTAAATACTGCTAAACCGCCGCCCTTTAAAATGGATCCAATCGGCCGAATTAATACACTTACACGGCGCAGCGTTATTACCGATAATATTGAATAGCCATCATCTAAACAGTTGCCCCTGTTAACCGGGACAACTGCAATAACGTTATTAAACTTTCCACCCCGTATGGCCCAATGCGTCGAGCAAAGTGGGCGCCGTCAGCCCGGGTACGCACACCCCCTTGTCGGTGCTCATGTCTTCACCGGCCAATATCGCATTAATGATCGCTTCTTCGACCGCCTCTGCCGCCGCGCTGAACAACGGCGAGATGTGATCGTTATTGACCATTTCCAGCGGCGTGCAAAAGGCTAACCCCTTACGGTTGTAGTCGGCCGCCGGTAAATCGCGGTTGCCGGTGGCGAACGCCAGGAACAGGTCGCCACTGGAGTCTTCGGTGCCGCCCCCCGTGCGGGCGATGCCGATCGAGGCTCGTTGCGCCAGGCGCTGGCATTGATGGGGCAGCAAAGGCGCGTCGGTGGCGAGGATCACCACGATCGAGCCCATGCCCGGCGTGCCGCGCTCGGCGAACGGTGAAGCAATGCCCATCAAATGGCGCCCCACCGGGTAACCGTCGACCCGCAGCTCGCGGCGCTTGCCGTGGTTGGCCTGCACTAGCACGCCCACGGTCCAGCCGCCCTGCTCTGCTGGCAACCGCCGCGAGGCCGTGCCGATACCGCCCTTGAACTCATGGCAGATCATCCCGGTGCCGCCGCCCACCGCGCCTTCCACCACGGCGCCGGTGTTGGCGTCGGCCAAGGCCTCACGCACATGTTCGGGGCCCACGTGCTGGCCCCAGATGTCGTTGAGCAGGCCGTCGTAGGTTTCCATCACCACCGGCATGCACCAGTACACCGCCGGGTCTGCCAGGCTTTCGCGCTCCAGGGCGATCAGTGTGTCGCGCACCATGCCCACGCTGTGGGTGTTGGTGATCGCCACGGGCGTGGTCAACAGGCCCGCCTCGCGCACCCACTCAAGGCCTGTGGCATCGCCGTTGCCGTTGAGCACGTGATAGCCAGCAAAACACGGCTGCTCGCGCGCAGCCCCCGCCCGGGGCTGGATGGCGGTGACGCCGGTGCGCACCTGCTTGCCGTCGATGCAGGTCTTAATGGTGCTGTGGCCCACCCGAACGCCCGGGACATCGGTGATGGCATTCCATTCGCCGGGCGTTCCCGTCCCGACGGTGATGCCCAATTGACGTGCACGCATAACCTCTCCTTACAGTTTCTGAAACGCCGGGCTGAACCGGCCGCTGATGCAATACAGGATCACCGACAGTGCCAGCAGGCCGGTGATCATCATGATGTCCCGCGCGCTGGCCGCCAGGACCTGCTCGAACAACAGGTAACCGGCCCCCGCCACCGCCAGCAACGCCGGCATCGGCCACGCGGGCATGCGATATGGGTGCGCCCGATCGCGCAGCAGTACCCGGCTCAGTAACGCGCAAAGGGCCACGATCAGGTACACCAGCATGATCAGCAATACGCTGAAAGACGTCAGGGCCTCAAGGTTCGAGCTGAAACTGAGCACCGCCGACGGCACCGCCAAAAACAATGTGGCCAGCCACGGCGAGCCCCAGCGCGGGTGGATGCGGGTAAAGCATTGATTGATGGCGGGCGTCCACAACGCATCGCGCCCACTGCTGAACACCACCCGGCCGATCTGGATGACGATGGCGATAATGGCGTTGAACACCGACAGAAAGATCCCGGCACTGACCAGCCGTGCCAGGGTGTCGTTACCGTGGCTGGTCAGCAGGTAGCCGATGGGGTCGGGGCTGCTGATCATTGCGCTCAGGGACGGCGCGCCGATCAACAAGGCGCTGATGGGCACCAGTTCGATCGCCACCACCAACGCCAGTGACCAGAGCACGGCCTTGGGCACGCCGAGGCCCGCGCATTTCATGTCTTCGGCCAGCACCACGGCCGAGCCGTAACCGTTGTAGGAAAACAGGCCAATGCCGACCGCGCCAATCACCAACGTCCAGGACGCCAGGTGCAGGGCGCCGTTTTCGACGATCTGCGGTTGCAGCAACACGCTCACCGGCTGCACCGGGTTGCCGAACCCGAGCACCACGATCACCAGCAGCGCTGCCACTTCCAGCAACAGGCAACTGCCGGTGATCCAGGCGTTGAGCTTGATATTGAGGATGCCCAGGCCATAGCTGCACACCACGATGGCCAGGGCCACGGTTTGCGCGTCGAACTGCGTGCCCAGCGCGTTATTGAGGTAGGTGGCCGCGCCGGTGGCCAGTACCGGCGGGATAAACAACAGCATCACCAGCACGGTCAGAAACGTGGCATAACCCGCCATGCCGCCAAACACCCGCTTGGCGTACACGTATTCGCCGCCCGCGCTGTTGTGGGCGCGGCCCAGCTCGGCGTAACAGTAGGCGAACATCAACGCCAGCAGCCCGGCCGCGACAAAGGCCAGAAACATCCCGCTGCCCGCCTGCTGAATGGCAAACGGCGCGATCACAAACACCGAACTGGCCGGGGTCGCTGCCGAAACGGTGATGGCCACTACGTCGAACACGCTCAGGGGGGGTTTCAACACGCCGTTGGGCGCGGGAGAAGTGCTCATATCGTCATCCTCTTTCGTTGTTCTTGGTGTGAGGCAGAAACGAAACACGGGGCAAGACGCCCACCGAATGGTGACGAAACTAAACGCTATGTTTATGTCAGCCAATTCCCCTATTGGCGTACTCCCCTTGACGACACCCGCCAAAAGCCGAACCCTTGCGCCCTGTTCTTTGCACTGGAGCGGCCATGAGCCTGTTCAGCGAAGTCGGCCTGCACGCGGGCCTGGGCCGCACCGTCACGCACATCGGCACCGAGCGGTTCTGGAAACACCTGGTGTTGTTGCTGCATCAATGCCTGCCGTTCGATAACGCGCTGGCGATTTTCTATCCGCTGCACGGGCCGCCCCAGGCGTTGGAGGAATACGACGCGCAGCCAAGCAGCAAACCGGCGTCGATGCTGGTTTACCTCAACGGTCTTTACCTGCTCGATCCGTTTTTTCAGGCCTGCCGCGAAGGGGATGCCAGCGGCGTGTACCGCCTGGAAGAAGTGGCGCCGGACCACTTTCGCCAGAGCGAGTACTTCCTCAATTACTTCCACGACAACGTGCTGGAGGATGAGCTGCAGTTCATCCTGCAACTGCCGGGGGTGGGCGCGTTGTCGTTGTCGCTGGGCATGCAGCAGCGCTTCAGCGCCGAGCAGACGGGCTTGATGACGATGCTCTCGGCCTGGGTGCTGCCCTTGATGCAACAACACTGGCAGCAAAGCACCCGCACGGCGCCGGTGCCCATGGCCAACCAGATCCGCGATGCACTGGGGCAGTTTGGCAGCGGTGTGTTGTCGGAGCGCGAGCTGGAAATCGCCCGGTTGGTGTTGCGCGGGTTTTCATCCAAGGCCATGGCCGAACGGCTGGGCATCTCGCCGGACACCGTCAAGGTGCACAGGCGCCATGTGTACGCCAAGCTCGATATCGCCTCGCAGCCGGAGCTGTTTGCGTTGTTTATCCAGTCGCTGGGGCACGACCTGGAAAACCCCTGAGCCCGCTCACCACCAGGGGATGTGGGTGGTGAACGGGTGAGTGTCAGCGGCCGGTGCGAATGGTGTTCCAGACGCGTGTGCGCACCCGGTCAATGTTCAGCGGCATGGCTTCCAGGGCAAACAATTTGCCCATCATTTCGGGGCTTGGGTACACCTTGGTGTCGCTTTTGATCGCAGGGTCCACGAGGCTGTCTGCCGCCGCGTTACCGTTGGCGTAGTGCACGTAGTTGGTGATGCCAGCCATCACGTCCGGGCGCAGCAGGTAGTTCATGTAGGCGTAACCGGCCTTCTCGTCAGGTGCGTCGACGGGCATGGCGACCATGTCAAACCAGATCGCGGCGCCTTCCTTGGGAATGTTGTAGCCGATGTTCACACCGTTCTTGGCTTCCTTGGCGCGGCTTTCGGCTTGCAGGATGTCGCCGGAAAAACCGACCGCCACGCAGATGTCGCCGTTGGCCAGGTCGGCGGTGTATTTGGAGGAATGGAAGTACGCCACATAAGGCCGCACCTTCATCAGCAGGTCTTCGGCTTTTTTGTAGTCCTCAGGCTTTTTGCTGTGGGGCGCCAAACCCAGGTAATTCAGGGCTGCGGGCAACAGTTCGGGGCCGTTGTCGAGGATCGCCACCCCACACTTTTGCAGCTTTTGCATGTTCTCGGGCTTGAAGATCAGGTCCCAGGAGTCCACTGGCGCGTTGTCGCCAAGTACCGCCTTGACCTTGTCGATGTTGTAGCCAATGCCTGTGCTGCCCCACAGGTACGGAAAACCGTGGGCGTTGCCCGGGTCGTTGTTTTCCAGGGCCTTGAGCAGCACCGGGTTGAGGTTTTTCCAGTTGGGCAACTGGCTCTTGTCGAGTTTTTTCAACGCACCGCCCTGGATCTGCCGGGCCATGAAATGGTTGGACGGGAACACCACGTCGTACCCCGAATTGCCCGTCATCAACTTGCCGTCCAGGGTTTCGTTGCTGTCGTACACGTCATAGGTGGGCACCACGCCGGTGTCCGCCTGAAAGTGCTTTAAGGTGTCCGGCGCGATGTAGTCCGACCAGTTATAGATTTTCACCGTTTCGGCGGCCTGGCTCAGACCGGCGACAAACAACAGGGGCAACAGGGCAATGGGTTTCATGGTTCGATTTCCTGGCGGTTTTAGGGCTGTTTTTATGGCAGGCGATCAAAGATCAGAACGTCAGAGGATCAATACGTAGGTCTTGCGCACGGTTTCCTGGATGTCCCAGATACCGGTGCTGTTGGCCGGTAACATCAGTGCATCACCGGCTTGTATATGGACGGTTTCACCGTTGTCGGGGGTGAAGGTGCAGCGGCCCTTGATGAAGTGGCAGAACTCTTGCGACACGATCTGCCGACGCCAGCGCCCGGGGGTGCATTCCCAGATGCCGGTTTCGACGCCGTCGCTACGCTCCACGCTCAAGGTCGAGGCCACGGCCACCACGTCGCTCAAGGGCACGGCCACGGGGGATGAGTCCGGCAGGTGGGCGCTCAAGGTGTCTTTGAATTGGGTGATGCTCATCGGTTTTCCCTTATTGAAATGAAACGCCTTAGTGCATGAAGCCTTCCATGAAGCCCGCGATCCCGCTGGCCAGCTTGCGCCGCCAGGGGGCGGTGTTGGGGTTGGCCAGCACCTGGTCTTCGTGGACAAAACTGCGAATGATCGCGTTGTAGCCTAGCCAACGACAGGGTTCTGGCTCCCAGGCCTTGAGCACGCTCGGGCCTTGGCCGTTGAACACCCAGGGTTGCTGGACCAGGGCGGTGTCGCGGCCCAGGATCAGGTCGGCCAGCGTACGGCCCGCCAAGTGCGTGGCGCCCACGCCCTCCCCGCCATAACCGCCCGCCAGGGCGATACCGGTGCTCGGGTCGCAGAGCATGTGCGGATGGAAACGCCGCGACATGCCCAGGTTACCGCCCCAGGAATGGGTGATACGCACCTTTTTAAGCTGCGGGAACAGCTCGCCGAACAGGTAACGGCGCAGTTGCACTTCACTGTCGGTGAGGTCGAAGTCATGGCGCAGCTTGCCAGCAAATTGATAGCCCCCGCGCGCCCCGAAAATCAGGCGGTTGTCTGCCGAGCGTTGCCCATAGGTGACCTGGCGGCTGCTTTCGCCAAATGCCTGGCCACGGTTCAGGCCGATTTCGTCCCAGGTGCTGACTGGCAATGGCTCGGTGGCGACAATCAGGCTTTGCACCGGCAACTGATAACGCCCCAACAGGGCCAGGGTGTTGGCGTAGCCCTCCACCGCAGGCACCACCCACGAGGCGCGCACCGACGCCTTGGCCGTGCGCAGGCTGCCGGACTGCCAATGGGTGACGGCGCTGTTTTCGTAGATGCGCACGCCCATGGCCTCGACCACCCGCGCCAGGCCGCGCACCAGCTTGGCCGGATGAATGGTGGCCACGTGGGAAGCAAAGATGCCGCCGTAGGGCTTGGCGATACGGACCTGTTCGGCCAATTGCTTGGGGTTGAGCCAGCGGTAATCGTCGTCGGTCAGGCCCTGGCCATGCAGCTTGGCCAGGTAGGCGCGCAAGGTGGCTTCTTGCTCGGGGTAGCGCGCCGCGCAATACAGCACGCCACCTTTGCGGTAATCGCACTGGATGCCTTCGCGTTCCAGGACGCTGCCCACTTCATCGGGAATGCCGTGCAACAACGCGTAAGAGGCCTGGCGCTGCTGCGGTGACAGCCCGGCGAGCAGGCGGTCTTCGCCCAGCAGGTTGCCCATGAGCCAGCCACCATTGCGGCCAGACGCGCCGAAACCGGCGGTTTGCGCTTCGATGATGGCAATGTTCAGCTCGGGCGCCAGGCGCTTGAGGTAGTAGGCGGTCCACAGGCCCGTGTAACCCGCGCCGATGATGGCGACATTGACGTCCAGGTCCTGTTCCAGCGACGGGCGTGCCACCAGCGGCTCTTCAAGCTGGTCCATCCATAAACTGATATTGCGCCATGCCGGCATGCCGAACTCCATCACCTTGTCTCGATGGCGCGATCCTAGGGCCTGGCCTCAGGGGCTGTCTTGCGCGCGTGCACGCAGGGAAATTTGTTTGACGTAGGCCTTGGGTGACAACCCGGTGTGCTGGCGAAAGCAGCTGTAGAACGCCGACAGCGAATTGAAGCCCGCGGCAAAGGCCAGCTCATCGATACGGATCGGCGGCCTCGCCTGGTCCAGCGCCGCGAGCAGGTGGTGCAGGCGGGCCTGGTTGACGTAGCGGTAAAAGCTCTGGCCCAGCACCTGGTTGAGCAGGTAGGAGATCTGATTGCGGCTGTAACCGCATTCCTTGGCCACCCGTTGCAGGTCCAGCTCGGGGTCGAGGTAAGGTTGCTGACGCTGGAAATACTGCTGCAGGTCGTTGGCCATGTAGCTCAACTGCTGAGGCGACAAGCCCAGGCGGCTGACGGTGGGCCGCAGGGTTTCAGCGCGGGTGCCCGGCTGTTCGTGCACCAGGGAGGCGTACTCATTGACGCGCCAGATCAGGCCGTCGCGCACGGTGATGGCTTCGCTGGTGCGAAACGACACCAGGCCCTGGCCGCCGCGCAGGGTGATGCGGTACTGGATGAACGCCGTATCGCCATCGGCGCGAATGCGGTCGGTGTGTTCGATGGCTTCGTCGGGGCCACGCGGCATGCTGGCGCGCAGGTACTCACGCAACTCGTCGAAACCCACGACACGGTTCTGGAAGAAATCGTGGTACTGGATCTGCCGATGGTAGTAGGACATGACGCCGTCCAGGTCCCGGTGTTTCCAGCACAGGTGGTGGCGCAGCACGAGTTCGCCGGTGGCTTGGGTTTGCCGGGCGTCATCGTCCACAGCGATGTTGGGCATGGCAGGCTCTGCAACGGTAAACCCCGGAGCTTGCCGAACTTTCACAAGCGATTCAATGGCCAATTGACAGTTTGAGTAATGGCCATTTGCCCCGAATCGCGTAGGACATGACGGACATCAAACTTCCCGGGGACAACGGCCAGAGGGCGCAAAAAAACTGCAATGCCAGGTGCGAACGAGTGCTATTTTAAGCCTTCACGCTGCCAGTATCCGAGACGACCTGGCGCCCCTGCCGCGAGCTAAAGGAAGCGCTCAATGAACAAGGTGGGCAACATGAACAAAGTGACCTTTCCCAATGCCTGCCAGCTGATGCGCTGGCATTTTCACCCCATGGGTTTTGAGGCGAGCATGGACGCGCCCGGCAGTATGATCGCCCGCCTGTTCGACCGCGCCAGCGGAGAAACCCTGATCGCCATCGCCGGCATCCCTTGCGCCACGGTCATGAACGCCAGCGACGTAGAGCGCATCATCGAAGCGGTCGAGGACGAGCTGGAATCGTTTGTACCGCCGCACTCCTTGCGCGCCTGAACCCATTACTTCTTGGCGCGCCGATCATCAAAGAACGGTTTGTCTTGCGCCACCCGGTCTGAGGCCTTCGGCACTTTTGCAGTGCCGCCATCCTGGCCTTCGACATACCAATAGCAATGGCTCACTGCCCGGGTAATGCCCACATAGGCCAGCCGCAGCACCTCGTCGCGCTGCGCGCTGTCGTAGGGCTCGGCGTCGCCGTCCTTGCCCAGCCCGGCCATGCGATAAACCTGGTTTTTGTACGGCGAGCTGGTCAGGTGCTGGCAATCGCCCAGCAGGAACACGGCATCCGCTTGCAACCCTTTGGCGCTGTGATAGGTCAGCTGTTTGAGGCGACGCAAGGCAGGCGACAAGCTAGAATCCACATTAACTACCGACTTAATATGCTCTTGAATCAATAGCTTATCGCTACTTTTTCGATACAGCATTAACACCGAATCGCCTTGCTGATAATGCTGCTCCAGCTGGCGCGCCAAGGCAGCATCGTCGCGATCGAGCACCGCCACCGGCACCAACGCCTTGGGCGCCCCGCTGGCCTTGGCCTTTTTGCCACTGATGGCTGGCGCGGCCTTGACGATGTGTTCCGCGGCATCGATCACATGCTGATGGCTGCGGTAGTTCTCGGCCAACATCACCCGCGTGGTGCTGGGCGACACAAACTCGTTGTTGAACGCCATAAAGTAATGAGGCGAACTGCCCCGCCAGCCATAGATCGACTGCCAGTCATCGCCCACACACAGCAGCGAGGAGCGCTGCGCGCCGCGCCCCACGTGCATGGACGGCCCTCGACTGCGGATTTCACGCAGGCTGGCACGAAGCCACGACACGATCTGCGGCGAGACGTCCTGGAATTCGTCGATCATCAGGTGTGACAGCGGCCGCAACAGCGCATCGCTCAGCAGCTTGAAGTTTTCCGGGGTGTTTTCGCCAAACAGCGAAAACATGCGGTTATAGGTCATGACCGGGGGCGACTGGTCCAGCAAGTGGTCTTCCAGGGCCTTCCAGAAAATGCTCAGCGCTTCAAAAAAGAACCGGTCCGGATCATCCTTGGCAAAGCTCATGCGCCCCACAGCCGTGGGCACGTCCAGCCCGAGGTTTTCAATAAACGTGGCCGCAGCCACAAAACTGTCCAGCAACGGCGCCGAAGTCAGTTCGCCCTTGACCTTGTAATCAAAGCCGGGACCTGCGCTTGCGTCGGCGGCCAGGCTGCTTAAAAGATGCTTGGACGATTCGTAACTGTCTAGCCATATCAATGGCTTACGGCAAAAAGCTTGAAACAACGTGCGCTTGACCGCCCACTCTGCGCGCACAGACAACTTGGCGCCCGGCCGCGTGATCTGCGCGTTTGCTCCCGGGTCAAAGCCCAGCACGACCCAGGCATCCAGCTCGGCGATATAGCCGTGGCAATGGAACACCGAGCCGTTGATATCGAATGTCTGGCGATTGGGCTCGATGCCCTTGATCGGCCAGGCACCGGCGCGAAACCACAGGTCTTCGATCACATCGCACAGGTCTTCATCGCGCTTGGCCGCAAGCTCGGTGACGGCGATGCGCTTTTGCACGTCCGGGTGGTCGCGCTCAAGCGCCTTGAGCTGTAACGCGTGGCGTGCCAGCGGCGCGATCAGCTCGCGAAAGCGCTCATGGCGCGCGTGCAAGCGGTGGTAACAGGCATTCAGTTGCTGGCGCTGGGCCTCGTTGATGCGCAATTCAAACGGGTTGCTGTCGGCCTCATCAAACCCGGCGTCGGCGCGCGCGCCAAGGTTCTCGAACGCCTGCAAGCGCTCAAAGCCCGGCAGGCTGCGCACCATGGGCAAAATGCGTGAATGAAACGTGCGCACCACCGCCTGGGCTTCGTTGATAGCCAAGGGCTGGCCCCATAACCCGAAGATCTCCATGAGCTTGGCGATGAAGTCTTTGCGCGATTCGCGGGTGAATGTCACCACGGTCATCGAACTCAGCTCAAACCCCAGGTAATGGGTGAGCAGCAAAATACGCAACACCAGCGAGGTGGACTTGCCGGCACCGGCGCCAGCAATGACCGATGTCGACGGCGTGTCGCTGAAGATCATCTTCCACTGCGCCGCGCTCGGCTGGGCGTGCGCGGGCAACAGGCGCGCCACGTCGGCCTTGATACGCTTTTTGAGTTCGGCGGTGAGCGGCAGGCGCCAATCGTCGAACAGGGCATCGTCCACGCCCGGTGCGCGGTGCTCATCCGGACGAAAGTCGCGAATCAACAAAACCTGGCGGCCTTTCTCGATACCGTCCGCATGGCCCTCGCGGTAGCCGTACTCCACGCCCGCCTCATGCCCACTGCGAAATCCGTCAGCCTGGCCGTGCAGCCACGAGAACCGGTGCTGGGCACGCAGACGCGTCAGGCCGTGGCCAAACAGGCGTGCGGCGAGCCGTTTCAACAAGGGCATGTCGGCCAGCGGCCGCAATTGGGGAGGCAGATCGGGGGTGTGTTGCGGCACGCGGACTCCAGCGAGGCGGGTTTTGACAAGGGCGCTATGGTCGCTGGAATCGACGCCCAGTTCCAGCCAATTGCTTTGCGCTCATGCAGTTAGGCGATGAAGTGAAGACCGGCTCTAGGGTTTAACATCGAAAAAACTGATAAGATCACGGCACTTTTTACGCTTTTTATCGATTCGGCGCTGTTGGAAGATAAGCCCCATCAACAGGAGACGATCATGCTTGAACTTCGACCTTTCAACTCCCTGGGCAAGGCCCATCACGGTTGGCTGGATGCTCATCATCATTTTTCCTTCGCCCAGTACCACGACCCCAAACGGATGCACTGGGGCAACTTGCGGGTCTGGAACGACGACATCATCGCACCCGGCACCGGGTTCCCCCAGCACCCGCATCAGGACATGGAGATCATCACCTACGTGCGCGAAGGCGCCATCAGCCATGCCGACAACCTGGGCAACAAAGGCCGCACCGAGGCTGGCGATGTGCAGGTGATGAGCGCCGGGACCGGGATCGCCCACAGCGAGTACAACCTGGAAGACACGCCAACGACGATTTTCCAGATCTGGATCATTCCCGACGAAGCAGGCCTGCCGCCATCGTGGGGCGCCAAGCCGTTTCCCAAAGACGACCGCGAAGGCTTCGTGACCCTGGCCAGCGGCAAATCCGGGGACGTGGAAAGCTTGCGCATCCGGGCCGATGCACGCCTGGTAGCAGCCAACCTGAAAGCCGGGGAAAGCGCCGAATACCGGCTGGAAAAAGGCCGCCGGGCGTACCTGGTGCCCGCAACCGGGGCGATTGATGTCAATGGCGTGCGTGCACACGCACGAGACGGCGTTGCCGTGGCGGATGAGGACGTCTTGCGGGTGACCGCCGTCGAAGACAGCGAGATCGTACTGGTCGACCTGGCTTGAACAAACGAGGCGCTGGTACGCCAGCGCCCCGCTGCCGTTGGCTTATGCGCTGATCGCGCCGTCCACCAACACCTGGGCTTCCTGCACCAGTTGCTTGAGGTGATCTTCACCGATAAAGCTCTCGGCGTAGATCTTGTAGATGTCTTCGGTGCCCGATGGCCGCGCGGCGAACCAGCCGTTTTCGGTCATCACCTTCAACCCGCCAATGGCCTGGTCATTGCCCGGCGCATGGCTTTGGATCTGCTGGATGCTTTCACCCGCCAGTTGCGTGGACGTGACCTGCTGCGGCGACAATTTGCCGAGCAAGGCTTTTTGCGCAGGCGTGGCCTTGGCGTCCACCCGAATGGCAAAAGGCTCGCCGAGGGCGTCTGTCAGCCCGCGGTAGATCTGGCTCGGGTCCAGGCCTTTGCGCGAGGTCATTTCCGCGGCCAATAGGGCCGGGATCAGGCCGTCTTTGTCGGTGCTCCACACGCTGCCATCTTTACGCAGGAATGACGCACCGGCGCTTTCTTCACCGCCAAAACCGAGCGAGCCGTCAAACAGCCCGTCGGCAAACCATTTGAACCCCACCGGCACTTCGTACAGGCGTCGGCCAATATTCTTGGCCACACGGTCGATCAAGCCGCTGCTGACCACGGTCTTGCCCACGGCCGCGTCGGCGCGCCACTGAGGGCGGTTCTGGAACAGGTAGTCGATGGACACCGCCAGGTAGTTGTTCGGCGCCAACAGGCCGCCCGACGGGGTGACGATGCCATGGCGGTCGTGGTCCGGGTCGCAGGCGAAGGCCACGTCAAAACGGTCCTTGAGGCCGATCAGGCCTTGCATGGCGTAGCTGGAGGACGGGTCCATGCGGATCTGGCCGTCCCAGTCGACGCTCATGAAGCGGAATGTCGAATCGACTTCGGTGTTCACCACGTCCAGGTTCAAACGGTAATGTTCGGCAATCGCCGACCAGTAGCGCACCCCTGCTCCGCCCAACGGGTCGACACCCAGGCGCAGGCCGGCGCTGCGGATGGCGTCCATGTCGATCACGTTGATCAGGTCGGCCACGTAGGTGTTGAGGTAATCATGACGGTGGGTGGTGTCGGCTTTCAGCGCCTGTGCGTAGGACATGCGCTTGACCCCGGCCAGTTTATTGGCCAGCAGCTCGTTGGCTTTGGCTTCGATCCACTTGGTGACGTGCGTGTCGGCCGGGCCGCCATTGGGCGGGTTGTACTTGTAGCCGCCACTTTGCGGCGGGTTGTGCGACGGCGTGATCACAATGCCGTCCGCCAGACCGTGGGTGCGACCCCGGTTGTAGCAGATGATGGCGTGGGACACCGCAGGCGTCGGGGTGTACTCGTCGCCCTCGGCCAGCATCACGTGCACGCCGTTGGCCGCCAGCACTTCCAGCGCACTGGCGCCGGCCGGGGTGGACAGCGCGTGGGTGTCCAGGCCAACAAACAGCGGCCCGTCGATGCCGTGGGCCTCGCGATACAGGCAAATGGCCTGACTGATGGCGAGCACGTGCCATTCGTTAAAGCCCAGGTCGAATGAACTGCCACGGTGCCCGGAGGTGCCAAAGGCCACGCGTTGGGTGGAGATCGCTGCATCAGGCTGGCCGGTGTAATAGGCCGTGACCAGTCGCGGGATGTCTACCAGCAGTTGAGCTGGTGCCGGCTTGCCCGCAAAAGGACTGATAGTCATGCAATAACCTCGGAAAAGAGAAGGATTCGGAAAAGGATCGCAGTTTACTGAGAGTTGGACTGCTGCGCGACGTTATAAATCCTACAGCTTTTAGAGATCTTTCTGCCTAGCCCAGCTGTGCCTGGCGCAATGCCCGGGCCAGTTCGTCCAGGGCGATGCTCAGGTTGTGCTGGCCATCAAAGGTGTGGCTCAACCGCAGGTGTTGCGCGTGCAGGCCGCTCACGCTGAACAGCTCGCCCGGTGCCACCACCACGTGTTGGGCCAACAGGCGCTGGAACACCTGGCGCATGTCCACCGGTCGCTCGGCCCGCAGCCAGAACGTCGCACCGGCAAGAGGCATGCGGTAGCTCACGCTGTCGCCCAGGTGCTCGTCCAGGCGTTGGCTCATCAAGCGGGCCTGCTGCTGAAGTAGCTGGCGCAGGTGGTCGAGGTGCTGGTCGATCCGGGGGCCTTGGTACAGGCGGGCGATGGCGCGCTGGCGAATCGAAGACAGGCGAAACGAGCGCAGCAGGAACTGGCGCTGCAACTCGCTGCGCAAGTGACGCGTCAGCAAATACCCAAAGGGCGCTTCGGGCCCCAGGACTTTTTCGAAAGTGGCAAACACCAACAACCGCTCCGGGTTGACCAGCTCGCGCAGCGCTTTGGGGGGCGCGTCGAAACACAGCTCGCCGCCGGTGTCGTTTTCCAGCAGCCAGCACCCATAGTGGTCCAGCAGGCTGGCGACTTGCAGGCGCTCGGCCTGGGGCATCACCGCGCCCGAGGGCAGGCTGACAGCAGAGGAAAGCACCACCAGATGCACCGGCTCGTTGCGCAGCAGGTGTTCAAAAGTCGTCAGGTCCAGGCCACCCTCCGGCCCTAGGGGCAGCTCGATAATGCGCACGCCTGCGTCCTGCAGCAGCCGCAGGATCAGCCACTCGCAGGGCGACTCAACCAGCACCGTCGCACCTTTGAGCCCCAGCACTTCAATGAGGATTTCCAGCACCCCGCGCAGATCCGAGCCGATGTACACGTCATCGGCCTGCCAGCAACGCGTGGGCGAGGTGGTGTAGCGCGCCGCCAGTGCCGCGCGCAATTCCCACACGCCCGCAGGCTGGGACCAGGGCTGCAAACGGCTCGGGTATTGGCGCACCAATTCGCGCTCCAGCAGCAGCAAGGCGCCGTCCAGCGATGCCAGCAAGGCCGGTTCGTCACCGCTGAGCACCAGCGCACCCGGGCGCCTCGCGCCGGTGTAGAGGCGCTCCAGCAGGTCGCCCCCGGTGCAGCCCGGTGCCTGGGCAGACACCGGCCAGGCGTAATAACCGGACTTGGCCACCGAATACACACGGCCTTCTTTTTCCAGCAGGGAATAGGCGTATTGGATGGTCGAGATCGACACACTCAGGCGATCGGCCAATTGCCGCAACGACGGCAGTTTGACCGGCACGTCCGTGCTGATCTCGTTGATCAGGCTGATCACGTAGCGGTAGACCGCCTGGTAGGCGAAGTCGGTCTGCCGCTCACCTTTCAAGGTCATCGCTGCGGCCCGGTCGACGGCATGCCCTTAACGCCCGGACAACTGGCAGGCCCGTGCCTCGTTGCTCAGCATGAAACGGGCTGCACGCGAGCCCGCGCCCTCATGCCCCGGGCTCGTGCGGGTTGGCCGATGGCGATACAGGTGTTGCAGCAACGCCATGGGCAGGCCGCTGATATCGGCGAGCCACTGCTCGAGCATGTCGGCGCACGGCTTACCCTGAAGCGCCTTGTGCAACTCGGGAAGCACCACCAGCATGCCGGGATGGCATTGGCGCAGGTAGCTTTCCAACCGCTCGCCATGGTGGATGAACGGCGAGAACAGCAGGCAGGTCAGTTGGTTTTCATCCAGGCCAAAGAATTCCTGAGCGTAGGTGGCTGACAGAATCCGCCCATCAGGGGTGCCTGCCTGCGCCAACAGAAGGTCCGGGATATTTCGACGACGCAGGTAGGACGCTGCCTGCTGGATAAAACCTTCAACGCCCTCCTCGTAGGAAAGCTCCCGCAGGCTTTGTGCTTGCAAACCGCGCAAATGCGCCATCAACAGCGGGTTGGCATAGGTCGGATTGCTGAAATGAAAACCGAATTCATCGGGTGTGTAGGCCAGGAACTCGGCGAGTACGCCGGTCGAACCGGGGTTGACGTCT
This sequence comes from Pseudomonas sp. SDO5215_S409, assembly GCF_054071325.1. NCBI lineage: Bacteria > Pseudomonadati > Pseudomonadota > Gammaproteobacteria > Pseudomonadales > Pseudomonadaceae > Pseudomonas > Pseudomonas sp. SDO5215_S409. The sequence continues at coordinate 216,125 of NZ_JBSVWN010000001.1, forward strand.
TCCAGCAGGTCGGCAATGCCGATATAGGCCAGGGGCCGCTGAACCTCGGGGCTGAAGAGTTCGCGTTCCTGGTAATGGTCCCCGTACAGGGCTTGGTAATAACCGGCGCTCCACTCGTCCATACGCGTGAACAGCGCACCAAGCGCCAAGGGCCGACGCGGCGCGACGTACACGCCTGCGCCCTGCACGGTTTTCTTCAGCCAGGCGAGGTACTGGCGCTGCTTGCGCGGGCTGTCGCCACTGACCAAGGCGTGCACGCCGCCGTTCCATGCCGCAACACGCTGGTAAAAATCGCCCATGGCCATGTAGGCATCGTTACACAGGGTGGCCCGAATATCCCCCGATGTCAGGTGCCCCACCATCAGCATATTGCGTCGGCTGGCGCTCTGGCCGGCGCTGGAAACCGGGCGCAAATGGTTGAAGGGCAAGACTTCCTGGTGTTCCACCATCAGCAATTCCACACGGGGGTCATCGTGGAAGAACAATGCGCTGTAGCCGCGGTGAAGGGTGTCGAGGGCTTTCTGGCTCATGCCGGGGTGGCGCAACGTGGCGACCCGCAGGTGGAACGTCTTGGGCGAGCGACCCGCAATCGTCAGCTGTGCAGCCCGCAGCAGTGCCACGGTGTAACTGCTGACCTGCCCGCCGCCGTGAACCACCAGCACCTTGTAATTGCCCACCTGCTCCATACCGCCCGCCGCCACGGTAATGCGTTGAATCAAGAGTTGAAGGGCTGTTCGTTCGTCACGGGAGAAGTAAGCGGTCAACCGTTGCAGCACTTGTTGATAAACATAGTTCATGGCTTGTTCGTGAATAGTGCTCATAAGTTTTACTACCTGATTTGAGGTACCAGTTCCAAGCAAGCGTTACAGTGTTTGCTCGATGTAATGCGTCTGCAGGGGTGACGTTTGCTGCGTCTGTGCTGTCAATTAACGTTAGCACCGCGCAACAAAGCGAAACATGCAATTCCTGGGAAAAGCCGACTCGCCAGAACCGCTGAAACCAGAGGGCTCCTTGCCCTTGGCGGCCCAGCGACCCGGCCTAGGAACGTTCCGACAGCGTCCTACGTTCTTTTAATTCACAAACTAAGGAAGTATCTGACACGACTAACTTAGTAAGCACAGGACGCGCCAAGTACGCAGCACTCCGAAACAAGCTTTTTAGTCCGCGCCCGGCCCCCATCACGTTATGGGTTGTAGCGGGCACGGCTTCTAACTTCAGACATTCAATCATTGCTCAGTCCTTGAGATGACATTGACGGGGCAATTATCGAGACTTGAATAATGATTAACAGATACAGAAGCCTGGCAAAAACCAGTTCAGACCGCAAAACACCTGGGCGGCGCGCGCGCTCATACGACAATGCCGCGCTGCAATCAGGCGCGGCATCGGGGGGCAACAGCTTCGTTTACGGGGTATGGCGGGATAAAGGCGATGGAGGGCAAGCCCCCTCTACCGCCCGGCAAATGGCGTAATTGCCCCCTTCACGCGGGGACGGGAACATTCGTTTGCGAATATTCCCACAACTCAAACAGCTTCTACCTGCAACGCAACCCGCTCACGGCACGGGCATTCGCCCATGTAACGGTGCGCCTCGACGAACTGGTTAAACTCAAACACCGTGGTTTTCAACGGCGTCAGCACGCCATCGGCAGTCAACTGGTTGATGTCACGCAAGGCACGTTGCAGCGCAACATGGTCCTGGATAATCCCCAGTTCCGGCTTGCCGGTGAAATTGCTGATGCAGTGCACAAAGAACTGAATGTTCTTCTGAAAGGCCGCGCACGCCGGGAACGGTGTCTGGTTGCCCCCTTGCAGGCCGTACAACACCAGGCTGCCCCGCGGCGCCAACACGTCGCCCAGCAAGGACATCTGCGGGCCGCCGAGGCCGTCAAACACCGCGTCTACGCCCCGGTTGTCGGTCAGCTTGTTGATTTGCATCAGCAAGTCCTGCTCTTCCGTGACGATGACCTTCTCGGCGCCCAGCGAGAGCAGGTATTCACGCTCGTCGCGGGTCTTGGTCGCCGCAATCACCCGCGCACCCAAGGCCTTGCCCAGTTGCACGAACGAGGGGCCGGCGCAATGGCTGGCGTCTGTCACCAGGGCAAATTGCCCGGGCTTGACCCGCGCCAAGTCAACATAAGCAAAGTAGGCCACCAGCAACGGCGTGTAGTACACACTGGCTTGCACCGGGCTCAAGATATCCGGATAACGGGTCAGGGCCGAACGGGGCAGCACAATCTGCTCACCATACACGGGGTAATCATTGGGGCTTTCAGCAGGGAAGCTGGCGACTTTGTCACCGACGTTCAGGTCTTCAACACCCTCACCCACTGCCACCACCACACCGGCCATTTCATGGCCAAGGCCGGAGGGCAGGCGGGCATGAGACGACGCCAGGTTCTGGCGCCAGAGAATGTCGTACCAGCTGATGCCAATCGCTTCGACACGCACCTGCACTTCGCCCGGTGCAGGCTGCGCGGCTGCATGCTCTTCGCATTTGAGCACCTCGGCCGGACCAAACTTGTGAAAGCGGATCGTGCGGGACATCGCAAACCTCGTCAAAGTAACCTCTATTGACACGAACTCTATATGGGCTTTGGAGGCAAGGCCACCGGTCGCTATTAATAGTCGACATGCCTGTCATTGATTCCGCACATGCGGAAAACGCTTCTCATCACGTAGGAAAAATGAATTAGCCGGTGCAGAGTACCAGTCTTTACCCGTAAGATTAATGCCGGTCATTGTTCTTGTATGACCGTTCTCGTCAAGTTTGCTGACCCCGCCAGGACACAAGATGAACCGTAACGACCTGCGTCGTGTCGACCTGAACCTGCTGATCGTATTCGAAACCCTGATGCACGAGCGCAGCGTGACCCGTGCTGCCGAAAAACTGTTTCTCGGCCAGCCCGCGATCAGCGCGGCGTTGTCGCGCCTGCGCGGTTTGTTCGACGACCCGCTGTTCGTGCGCACCGGGCGCAGCATGGAACCCTCGGCCCGTGCCGTGGAAATCTTCGCCCTGCTCTCCCCGGCCCTGGACTCGATCTCCACCGCCGTCAGCCGCGCGTCCGAGTTCGATCCGGCCACCAGCACGGCGGTATTTCGCGTTGGCCTGTCGGACGAAGTCGAATTCGCCCTGCTGCCCCTGCTGCTCAAACGCCTGCGCGCCGAAGCGCCCGGCATCGTGCTGGTGGTGCGCCGCGTGAACTACCTGTTGATGCCCAACCTGCTGGCGTCTGGCGAAATCTCCATCGGCGTGAGCTACACCACCGACCTGCCCGCCAACGCCAAGCGCAAAGTCCTGCGCCGCAGCAAACCCATGCTACTGCGCGCCGACAGCATGCCGGGCGCCATGAGCCTGGACGACTTCTGCGCCCGCCCTCACGCCCTGGTGTCATTTGCCGGGGACTTGAGCGGGTTTCTGGATGAAGAACTGGAAAAACTGGGACGCAAACGCCACGTAGTGCTGGCCGTGCCGCAGTTCAACGGGCTGGGCACGTTGCTGGCGGGCACTGATATTGTCGCCACCGTGCCGGATTACGCCGCAGAGGTGCTAACGGCCGCGGGCGGGTTGCGGGCTGAAGATCCGCCATTGCCGGTGAGGACGTTCGAGCTGCATATGGCGTGGCGTGGATCCCAGGACAATGATCCGGGAGAGCGGTGGTTGCGGTCGCGGATTCAGATGTTTTTTGGGGATCCGGATAGCTTGTAACAAGCAGCGCTACCCTCACGCAAGCACCGATGGGCATTCCATGACCCGCAAAGCCTACCCCTCCCCCCATGCGTCAGCCGCATTCTGAAAACAAGAGGATCCAATAGAATGAGTCAAGAAATACGGTTAGGGATTATCAGTGCTTTGGCCGAAGAGCAGCAGGGCCTGATTGAAGTCATGGACGCGGTACACACCACCACACACGGCATGCGCGATTACACCTCGGGGCGCCTGTGGAATATTGATGCCGTGTGTGTGTTGTCTCGTATCGGCAAAGTCGCCGCCGCGACCACGGCGACCCTCCTGGTGGAAAAATTTGGGGTGACCCACATTGTATTTACAGGTGTCGCGGGCAGCGGCAGTCATGACGTGGCGGTCGGTGACATCGTGGTGGCCGACACACTCGTGCAACACGACATGGACGCACGGCCACTGTTCCCGCGTTTTGAAGTGCCGTTGACGGGCGTGGCGTTTTTTAACAGTCATGCGCTGCTGAGTGACCAGTTGGCTAGCGCCGCCCAGCACTTTATCGAGCATGACCTCACCACGGCAGTCGATGAACGTGAAGTGCTGGAGTTTTCCTTGACCCGCCCACAGCTGCACCGGGGGTTGATTGGAAGTGGCGATCAGTTCATCGCCAGTCGCAGCCAGCTCGCGGGTATCAAGGAAGCCTTACCGGATTTGCTCGCGCTGGAGATGGAAGGCGGCGCGGTGGCCCAGGTCTGTTTTGAACTGGAACTGCCTTTTGCCATCATGCGTTCCATTTCCGATAACGCCAACGACGACGCTGCGACGGATTTTGGCCGCTTCGTCAACTCAGTCGCCTCAAAATATGCGTTTGGTGTAGTGCGTCGCCTGTGCGAAATACTGTCTAAATCGTAACGGACTGCCCTCGCCCTCGTAGGCATTTTCTTGCCTTGAACACTCGATGTGTCGGGTTGATTTCAAGGGAGGGATCAAAATGATACGAGCGGCGAGCGCTGCAGCACGCAGTCAACTTCACGACTATTGGTCTGTACGTCTGCATAAGTGCCTGATCGGCATGGATAATTGGCGTCACCCCACTTTATGCGCCGGCAGACGAAGCCATTAAAAGTGTATAAGCCTGTTGCTTTTCCTACTAAAAAATCAAGTACGCGCGTGATCCGCGCACAGTGCGCCCACTATTAAACTGGCATAGTTTTTATACTTATCCATAAAATATGAATCTCTCCACCGCCAATAAATATCCATATTTATTGCAATAATCTTGCCCAACCACCCTTACCCGCCCCCATTCAACTCAACGCACTTCCCGCCCCCTCATTTCACCCAAAAAAATGACCGACGATTCCGGGACACCCCCTAAAACAGGGGGGTATCGTCTGCCCTTCACTTATTGTGAAATGCACTTCGCTCAAAGGAGAGCGTGCAAAAAGTTTAAACTTTCATCATGGAAAAGTCGTCCACAAGGAGTGCCTATGCACGTCATAATCACCGCAATCGGCTCGGCCGGAGATGTGCATCCTTTTGTCGGTATTGGGCGAACACTTCTCGCCCGTGGCCACCGCGTAAGTTTTTGTACCAGTGCTGCCTTTGCCTCACTAATAGAACGCAATGGCTTTAACTTTCTACCGCTAGGGACGGTTGAGGAATACAACGCGCTCATGGCAGATCCTGAGTTATGGAACCCCAAAACGTCGCTTAAAAGTTTATGGTCCGCGGTGGCAAGCCTGTTGCGCGAACAGTACGCGTGCCTGGAAAACGCCTGCGATGACCAAACCGTCCTGTTGGGTTCCTTGTGGGCGTTTTCTGCGCGTTTGCTGCACGAGAAAAAAGGCGTTCCGTTGATCACGGCGCAAGTCTCGCCTTATGGTTTCTGGTCCTCGTTCGCGCCCTCCACCAACGCACCCGGTACAAACCTGCCGGATTTCGTGCCCTATCCCGTACGGCGCTTGCTACTCAACTTCGTTGAACGGGCGCACCTGGATCGGACGATAGCGCCTGCCTTGAACGAATTCCGGGCGCAGCTGGGGCTCGCGCCGGTCAAACACATCATCAGCCGATGGATTTGCTCCCCGGGCCAGGCCTTGGGTTTATTCCCCGACTGGTTCGCCCCGGTACAACGTGACTGGCCTGCCGGCACCCTGTTGACCGGGTTTCCATTGTTCGATGACCCCGAGGCCCATGAGCCAGACATCCCACTCGAGCGCTTCTTGAGTGAAGCGCCGCCCGTTGTGTTTACCCCGGGCTCTACATTGGTCGATGCCGATCAGTATTTTGCCGCCGCCGCCCAGGCACTCAAGTTGACCCGTCGGCGAGGCCTGTTCCTGACGAGCCAGCCGGTCGACCCGGCGCTACTGGCCGATGGCACCATTCTGGTCCGTCGCTACGTTCCGTTGAGCAGCATCCTGGCGCGCTGCGCGGCCCTGGTGCACCACGGTGGCATCGGGACCCTGGCCCTGGCCATCGCCGCCGCAATCCCGCAGGTCGCCACGCCTTTTGCCCATGACCAATTCGATAACGCCGCCCGCATGGTGCGCTTGGGCTGCGGGGTGCAGGTCTTTGCGCCGCTGACCGGCGAATCCTTGGCGGCGGCGCTGGAGACAGCACTCAACAGCGACGACATTCGCGCCAATTGCCAGCGCTACCAAACCCGGATTTCCCACGGTCAATCGGCCGGCGAGACAGTCGCCCAACGGCTTGAGGCCCTCGTTCGACCGGCCACGGGCGCCCCCAAAAGCCGGTTAGCGGCCGCGCACTGATTGCCCGAATAAAGCCCGCCTTTTTGCCTCCTCACGCCTTCAACAAAGCGACTCCCGGAGAACAGTGATGACTCAGATTCCCGACGTATCGAGCGCCCACCGCACCCTTCACCCCCTCACGGCGCCACAGCTGGACATCTGGCTGGATCAATCTCTGCACGAGCAGCTTCCGCTCTACAACATCGGCGGCTACCTACGCATCCAAGGGCCCGTGGACGTAGACCGGCTTCAAGCCGCTCTCGATAAAACAGTGGCGCAACACGATGCATTGCGCACCCGGCTGGTCCCCGGTTCGTCCGAGCACCCGTTGCCGCGCCAGTTCTTTTTAGAGTCGGCCCATTTGCCGCTGGTGTTTTGCGATGTATCGGCAAACGATGACCCCGAGCGCGCCGCCTTGGCGTTCATGGAGCGCGACCTTCAAACCCCTTTTTCCTTCGATGGGCCATTGCTGTTACGCGTAAGCCTGGTCAAGGTTCAGGACAACCTCCATTTCCTGCTGTTCAACGGGCATCACCTGGTCGTCGATGGCTGGGCGCTGGCCCTCATCACCCGTGGGGTGGGCCAGGCCTACACGCAGGGCCCGGGCGCCGAAACCCCAGTAGCGCCGTCTTTCCAGGCGTATGTGCAACAGGAGCGCAGCTACACAACGTCCTCTTCTTTTGCGCATCAGCGCCAGTACTGGTTGGACAAGTACCGCGTCCCGCCAGAGCCCTTGCTTTCGCCTCGTCTGCGGCGCGAGTCCGGCCAGGCGCCAGCCCCGAGCCAAAACCATGCCTGGCGCCTTCCACGCGCGCTGTTCGATCGACTTGGCGACCTGGCGGCAGAGTCGGCGAAGGCCACGATTTTTCATGTGATGCTCGGCGCGTTTTACAGCTACTTCGCGCGACTGACCCAACGTGATGACCTGGTGGTGGGCATACCGCTGCTCAATCGGGCCAATGCGGCGCAAAAGGCCACGGTCGGCGCGTTCGCCAGCATGAGCGCCGTGCGCCTGAACCTTGGCACCGACCTGAGTTTTAGCGAACTGGTCGGCGAGATCGCCCTGACGCTCAAAAAAGATTACCGCCATCAGCGTTACCCCTTGAGTGAGCTGAGCCGCGAGCTCGCCGCCGAGGGTCTGGCACGCAGGCAATTGTTCGACCTGGCGGTGTCCTACGAGACCGACCACGACACCTACTACGGCCAGGCCCTGGGCACGCCGTTCAAGCTCAGCAATGGCTACGAACAGCGGCCGCTGGCGCTGCACGTTCGCCAGACCGGCCCCCAGGAGGACGTGTGGCTGCACCTGATTTACAACGAAGCCTACTTTGACGCCCACGACATCCAGACGCTGCAACATCGCCTGACCCACATCCTGCAAACGGTGGCGCTGGACTTTGACGCGCCGTGCGATGCACTGCCGCTGATGTCGCCAGCAGAACAACAGCGCCTTGAGCACTGGAACAGCACCGACGTCGACTACGACCCCACGCTGTTGCTGCACCGTTTGATCGAGGCGCAGGTGGAGGCGCATCCCGACGCCATCGCCGTGCAGTTCGAAGGCCAGACGCTGACCTACGACCAACTCAACCGCCACGCCAACCAGGTGGCCCATGCGCTGCTCGAGCTGGGCGTGGTGCCCGATGACCGGGTCGCCATCTGCCTGGAACGCAGCCTGGAGATGGTCACAGGCCTGCTGGGCATCCTGAAGGCCGGCGCCGCCTACGTGCCCATGGACCCCCAATACCCCGCCGACCGTCTGGCCTACATGCTGGACAACAGCGCCCCGTGCGCGTTGCTGACCACCCAGGCGCTGCTGGCCCGCCTGCCCGCCGTTACGGCGCCGGTGATACGCGTGGACGCTGACAGGGCGCGCCTGGCCCGCCAACCCGAGCACAACCCCGACCCGCTCGCACTGGGCCTGACCGCCCGGCACCTGGCGTATGTGATCTACACCTCCGGGTCCACCGGGCAACCCAAAGGCGTGATGAACCAGCACGACGGCGTGGTCAACCGGCTGCTCTGGGCGCAACAGGCCTACGGGATCGACGAACACAGCCGCATCCTGCAAAAGACGCCGTTCAGCTTTGATGTCTCCGTGTGGGAGTTTTTCCTGCCGCTGCTCAGCGGTGCGCGCCTGGTCGTCGCCAGCGTGGACGGCCATCGTGACCCGGACTACTTGATGAGCATCATGGCGAGCGCCGGTATCAGCGTGCTGCACTTCGTGCCATCGATGCTGCAGCTGTTCCTGGACAAGGCCGAGCAGTTGCACCTGCCCGACCTCAAGCAAGTGCTGTGCAGCGGCGAAGCCTTGCCCCCTGCGCTGCAAGCGCGGTTCTTTGCCCGCCTGCCCGACGTGCAGTTGCACAACCTGTATGGCCCGACCGAAGCGGCCATCGACGTTTCGGCCTGGCATTGCCAACCCGACCTGCATGACGGCGTGGTGCCGATCGGCAAGCCGATTGCCAATATCCAACTGCATATCCTCGACAGCCGCCTGCAACCGCTGCCCGTGGGCAGCGTCGGTGAAATCCACATCGGCGGCATCGGCGTGGCGCGGGGCTACTTGAACCGCCCGGACCTGACCGCCGAGCGGTTTATCCATGCACCGTTTCAACAGGGCGCCAAGGCGCGGCTCTACAAGACCGGCGACCTGGGCCGCTGGCTCCATGACGGCAGCATCGAGTACCTGGGTCGCACCGACTTCCAGGTAAAAATCCGTGGACTGCGCATCGAACTGTCCGAAATCGAAGCGCACCTGAACGCGATGGACCCGGTCAAGGACGTGGTGGTCGTCGCCCGTCACGACGCGCAAGGCGACGCGTACCTGGGCGCCTACATGCTGGCCCACCCGGGCTACACCGTATCGCCCCCGGCGTTGCTCGAAGCCCTGGCGCTGCACGTGCCCGACTACATGGTGCCCAAGTACCTGATGGTGCTGGAGCAGTTCCCGCTGAATGTGAACGGCAAACTCGACCGCGCCGCGCTACCGGCACCGCTCGCAGCGCCCGCCAACCCGCATGCCACCGCGCCCCGCTCGCCCCTAGAGCAAGCGCTGGCCGCGCTCTGGCGAAGCAACCTCAACCTGGCAACGCTGGGCATTCACGACAACTACTTCCGGCTGGGCGGCGACTCGCTCAAGGTCATTCACCTGCAAGTCAAGGCGCGTGAACAAGGCATCGCCCTCACGCTGGCCCAGCTGTATCAGCACCCCACCATCGCCCGGCTGGCCCACAGCATCCAGACCTCGGGCCCGGTCATACAGTCGCCGTCCGTGGCCCATGCGCTGCCCTTTGTGCATGTCGATGAATCCGTCCGCCTGGCCAGCGCCGGGCTGTTCGACGACGTGTTCCCCGCCTCGCAACTGCAGGTGGGGATGATTTACCACTCGATGATGCACCCAGGCTCTGCCCTCTATCACGACATCTTCCGCTACCACCTGCGCCTGCGCTGGGACGCCAAGGCCTGGGACCTGGCAGTGGCCGCACTGGTGCGCCGCCACCCGGCCTTGCGCATGTCGTTCGACACCAGCCACGTCGACGTGCCCATGGCGCGGGTGCACACCACCGCGCAGCCACAGACCCATGTCACGGATGTCTCTGCGCTGAGCCCCGAGGCCCGCGCGCAGTTGGTCGACGACTACATGCAAGCGTGCCAAGCGCAGCACCTGGACTGGCAACAGGCGCCGCTCTACACCTTTGCGGTGTTCGCGGGGGCCGATGAGATCGAGCTGGTGCTCAGCTTTCACCACGCCATCCTCGATGGCTGGAGCGTGGCCACCCTGATGCGTGAACTGGTGGTGTTGTATCGCACGGGAGATGCCGATGCCCTGGCGCCCTTGGTGACGACACCGGCCGACTTCATCACCCTCGAACTGGACGCCCTCACCCGCCAGGAACACAGCCGGTTCTGGCTGGACTACCTGCAATCGCCGCCGGTTTCTTCACTGCTCAACTGGACCCCGGCCCTCGCCCCGGACACCCAGGCCCATCGCTCGGCCTACCGCGAAATACCCGCCGCCGAGGCCGCACAGCTCGAAGCCTTCTGCCTGGCGCACGATTTACCGTTGCGCGCCGTACTGCTCACCGCCCACTGCTTTGCGCAGGCAATCCTGGCCAACGAGCAAGAAGTGCTGTGTGGCGTCATCAGCCATGGCCGTCCGGAGTTCGAAGACGCCGCCGCTGTGCTGGGGCTGTTTCTCAACACCTTGGCGCTGCGCTTTCAACGGCACGCTGCGAGCTGGCTGGACCTGATCGGCACGCTGATGGAGCACGAGCAGCAGGTGGCGGCCCACCGTCGTTACCCCTTTGCGCTGATCCATCGCGAGACGGGCGCCAGCGTGAACGTGGTGTTCAACTACGTCGACTTCTACATCCTCGACGACCTGCGGGTGGCGGGCGAAGAGATCCTGATCGGCTGGGACACCCTGGAAGCCAGCAACTACGACTTGCTGACCACCGCAGGCCGTCACCCGTTCAACGGCTCGCTGATGTTGAAAATGGACTACAGCACCGCGCGGGTGGCGACCCGCCAGGTCGAAACCTACGCGCAGTACCTGTTGCAGACGCTTGAATGGATGATGGCCGACCCGCACGCCGCGCCCCACACACCGCGGCTGCTGCCCGCCCCGCCCCAGGCGCACGTTTACCCGGCAGGCCCGCATGCCCATGACAACATTTCGAGCGTGCTACTCGACAGCTTTGCCCGTCACGCCGACCTTCCGGCGCTCGGTCAGCTGTCATACCGCCAACTGGCAGACGCCAGCGCCCAACTGGCACATTGGCTGCACCGGCAAGGCATCGGCCAGGGTCATCGCGTGGCGTTGATGCTGCCCCGCGCCGACCTGCTGATCGTGGCCATGCTGGGCGTGGTGCAGGCCGGTGCCACCTACGTACCGATTGACTTGAGCTACCCGGCACACCGCGCTCAGCAGATCCTCACCGACGCCCAGCCGCGGCTCGTGCTGTTTGCCGACGAATCGGCCCTGCACCTGCAAACCCACGCCGAGCAACGCCCGTGGCACAGCGTGGTCGCCGAATTCGAACCAGACTTGACGCCCTGCCACCGCCTGGTCGCGACGCTTGCGCGCCAGATCGCCAGCAGCGACGACGTTTACGTGCTGTACACCTCCGGCTCCACCGGACGCCCAAAAGGCGTGGCCATGCCCCATCAGGCGCTGACCAACCTGATTGCCTGGCAAAACCGTCGCTATCACGTCGAGGCCGGTGCGACCAGGACGCTGCAATATTCACCGATTTCATTCGACGTCTCGTTCCAGGAAATCCTCTCGGCGCTGGCGTCCGGCGCCGAGTTGGTGATGATCGATGAAACTTTGCGCTACGACTTTGTGCGCCTGCTCAAATTCATCGACGCGCGGGCCATCAACGCCCTCTTTCTGCCCTACGTTGCCCTGCAAGGACTGGCGGAAGTCGCGGTGCAATTGGGCATCTACCCCGCGTCACTGCAGCGGATTCACGTGGCGGGCGAGCAACTGAAAATCACCGCCGAGATTCGCGGCTTCCTCGCCCACCTCCAACCGTGCAGCGTCGACAACCACTACGGCCCGACGGAAGCCCACGTGGTCAGCGCCTGCCTGCTGGACGGCGACTCGGCCCGCTGGCCGACACTGCCGCCCATCGGCCTGCCCATCGACGGGGTGCGCCTGCATGTGCTGGATGCGGCGGGCAAGCCCTGCCCGGTGGGCGTGTGCGGCGACCTGCTGATTGAAGGCGTGTGCCTGGCCAACGGCTATTGGAACCAGCCGGCGCTGACAGATGAACGGTTTTGCGAGCAGCCGCTCGCAGGCGTCCCGACGCGCCTGTACAAGACCGGCGACATCGCCTACGCCCTGCCCTCCGGCGACCTCGTCTACCAGGGCCGCAGCGATGTGCAAGTGAAAATCCGGGGTTATCGGGTGGAGCTCGGGGAGATCGAAGTCGCGCTCCTGGCGGCCCAGCACGGCGGCGCCGCCCTCCAGCAGGCAGCGGTGATCGACAAGTCGGGCAGTGACGGCGCACGTTACCTGGTCGGGTTTGTCGAGGCCGCCGTCGGACAGGAACCCGACCTTGAGCGGCTCAAGGCCGAGCTGCGCCTCGCGCTGCCGGAGTACATGGTGCCAACCACGCTGGTGACCATTGCGCGTATTCCCGTAGGGCCCACCGGCAAAATCGACCGCAAGGCCTTGCAGGCAATCGAAGTGCAGCAGGTTTCCCTGCGGCCATTCACCGCCCCTGGCAACCCGCGCGAGACCCTGTTGCAGACCTATTGGCAGGACATCCTCGGCACGGGGCCCATCAGCATTCACGACAATTTCTTCGAGATGGGTGGCAACTCGCTGAAAGCGGTGCGGCTGATCGCGATGCTGGCCAAGCAGCAAGGCCTGGAGTTGCCGCTGTCGGACTTTATCCAGGCCCCGACCATCGCCGAGTTTGCCGAGGTCTGGCGCCTCTGCGAGACAGGACAGCATTCAGCCGGCGCGCTGGTGGACTTCAAAAATGCGCCCGGCGCACCCAAGTTGTTCCTGGTGCACCCTATCGGCGGGCACGTCTTGTGTTATGCCGCCCTGGCGCAGTCGCTCCAGCAACAGGTTCATCTGTATGGCTTGCAAGCCACCGGCACGTGGGACAGCCGTGAACCCCTGGCCTCGGTGCAGGCCCAGGCCGACCACTACGCCGACGCCATCGAACGCGCCGCACCCGAGGGGCCACTGCACATTGGCGGTTGGTCCTACGGTGGGTTTGTCGCTTACGCCCTGGCCCGCACGCTGGAGCAACGTGGGCGGCAGGTAAGCAACGTGTTCCTGCTGGACACCATCATGCGGATCGGGCAAGGCACGGTGCAGGTCGAGCGGTCTGACTTCATGAACTGGTTCATGTGGGAACTGCTCAGCGGCGACGGGCAAAAAGCGTACGCCCACCAGGAGCTGGACTTCAGCGGCCTGAGCGAACCCGAGGCCTTCGCCGCGATCCGCGAACGTGGCATCGCGCTGGGCAGTTTCGACGCGCACATGAGCGCGCAGGCGCTGTTGCAGCTGTACAAGGTGTTCGCCGCCAACTGGCACGCGCTGATGGCCTATGAGTTCACGCCCCTGGCACTGCCACTGACGCTCTTTGCCGCAGAACTTGAACTGCCTGAAGTCCTGCGGGCACCCCATACGCAAGTGGGCACGGCGTTTCGCGACCCTTACCGAGGCTGGCAGGCCATCTCACCGCAGGTCGAGCGTATCGCGGTCCAGGGCGACCATTTGACGATGATGCGCACGCCAAACATCGAAGGGGTCGGCGCGGTCATCCACGCCAAAATCACGACACAAACGGTGAACCACAGCCTGTCCGCCGACGCGGCGGCCTGATCACCCACGGCCCGCCCATCGCAGGCGGGCTCCATTGCCTGTTCATCCAGGCTTGATAACGGAATGTCTTATGAAAGAGTCCAAGAAAGCGATCGTCGTGGGTGCCGGTATCGGCGGCCTCACCGCCGCCATTGCCTTGCAGCGCGCCGGTTGGCAGGTGCAGGTGTTCGAGTCGGCACCGTCACTGCGCGACACCGGCACCGGGTTGTCGATCATGTCCAATGCCATGGCCGCCCTGCATTCGATCGATGCCCATGGCCCGGTGCAACAGGCCGGCCAGGCGATCCGGCAGTTTTTCTTCAAGAAACACAACGGCACCCCCATCGCCAGCATGCCCATCCACGCCATTGGCGAAGAACTGGGGCACCCCAACGTGAACATCCAGCGGCCGCTGCTGTTGCGCGCCCTGGCCGGTCAATTGGCCGCGGGGACGCTGCTGACCGGCGTACGTTGCACCGGGTACACCCAGCGACCGGACGGGGTGCAGGTCACGTTTGAGGATGGCAGCACACACACCGCCGACCTGTTGATCGGCGCCGATGGCCTGAACTCGGTGATCCGCGAACAGATGCTGGGCCAGACGCCGATCTGCTCGTCGGGCTACATCGCCTGGCTCGCGGTGACACCGTTGAGCCACGCCCAGGTCACCGAAGGGTACGTGGCGCATTACTGGGGGCGCGGCAAGCGCTTTGGGATCTGTGATGTCGGCGATGGCCACACCTATTGGTGGGGCACCCGCAACCAGGCTGACCCGGAGAAAGCCGCGCTGCACAGCAGCAAGCAGGAAGTACTGGCCAGCTACTCCGGCTGGGCGCCGGAAGTACTGGCAGCCATCGAAGCCACACCGGACAGCGCGATCTTGAAAGTACACGCCCGCGATCGCGACCCGGTCGAGCAATTCTGCGAAGGCCACGTGGTCCTGCTGGGAGACGCCGCCCACCCCATGCTGCCGAGCCTGGGCCAGGGCGCCGCCCAAGCCATCGAAGACGCGGTGGTATTGGCCGAACACCTCAAACGCACACCTGCCATCCAGCAGGCCCTGCTCGATTACCAGGCCTCGCGACACCCTCGGGCCAATGAAGTGGTCAAGGCCGCACGGTTCATGAGTGGTGTCGAACAGGCCGAATCAAGGTTCACCTGCTGGTTGCGCGAGTGGTATCTGCGCCTTACGCCACAAAGCACTTGGCGCAAGAAAAACCTTGAGTTGCTGTCGTTCAAGTTGCCTTGATCGAGCGGGCCCGTTTGGTTGATACAACGTGGGAGGTGGCCTGTGGAGGAAGGCGCTTCTCACGGGCGTCACTTCAAGGCCGGGGTCGACAGACGGGTGACCACTACAACTGACAAGAGACGTTCAAATCGCAAGCAGAAATAACGAAAGCGGCTCTCTCCAGCGCAAAGCACATCTCGCTTTGTTCATGGGGTTAGGCGCTATCGATACGGCACTGGATCAGGTGCACGACATTCTCCAGCAGCGCCAATAACCTGCCGACCCGGCCATCACGCTCAGAAAGTGCTGCGTTCCACCTGGACAATGTTTGGCCAATACCCCAGCCCCGGCACCGTGCCGTAAAACCGTAACGCCATCCGTGCAGGTCTCGACACGCTCGGGCAACACCCCAGCGCAAATACAAACGTACCCTCCTCCCACTGCCAGAACCGCCAACCCTGCGCCGCCCCCACCGGCAGCGCAGCGGACGCAAAGCCGATCTGCCCCGGCACGCTCAAATCAAACGAAAAGCTGTCCAGTGCAATCGAAAGCCCTTGGCCGCGGGCCTTGATATAAGCCTCCTTCAAGGTCCAGAAGTTAAGAAACACCGACGCTTGCGCTGCCCTCGGCAGGCTGTAGAGGTAGCGCACTTCATCGGCGGAAAAAAACCGGTCGGCCAGGTCTACGTCCACGCTCCGTTCACGCGTTTCCACGTCCACGCCCACGCTGTCTTCCCGCGTCAACGCCAGCACCACGCGGCCTTCGGTATGGGACAGGTTGAACGCCGGTGCCACCTGGGGCCCCACGACGCACGGTTTACCCCAGGCATTGGTGGTGAACCGCCATTGCCCCGGCGTAACGCCGGGTACGTAGTGGGACAAGGTAGAGCGCAGCAGCGCCCGGGTCACCAGGTACTGGTGGCGATGGCGCTCAAACACGAAGCGGCCCATGCGCTCGACTTCCTCGGCGCACAGCCAGGTGTGGTACAGCGCCAACAGCGCCCGGTCATCGATGCGTTGATCGCGGGCGCTCCACACATGGATTTCCCCAGGCTCCAGCAGTACGCCGGGCGTCACAACGCCCCCAGGCACAGCAAGTCCTTGTTGGCGATATGCCGCTCGGACGGGTAGCCAAAGGCATTGTTGATGTAGGTCACGCCGTCCAGCGTGACCCGTCGGTTGAGGTGGCTGTGCCCGTAAATGTGGGTCTGCGCGCCCAGCCGTCGCACTTGCTGTTCCAAGCGGGTCGTGCCCAGCACCGGGTACAGGTAGTGATACTGCGCGGGCACCCCGCGCGGCATCAGGTCGATGCGCGGCAAAAAGTGCGAGAACGACACGATGTGCTGCGCCCCCCGGGTGTCCGGCAACGGGTTGAGCTGATCGAACATCCGGCTCACCGCGTCGTCATCCTGGCCGTCCCACTGGCACGCCTTGAAGTCCATCCAGTTGGCCCGCAACGTCTCGTTCACCGGCCCGAACGAGTAGTCGTACCACCCCATCAGCGGCACGATCAACGTGCCGCCGACCCGCGCGGCCCGGGTGTGCACCCCGGCATCGTGGCAGGCCTGGTTGACCGTGCGGTACTTGTCGAACGATGAGCGCAGGTCTGAACGAATCACCCATAAATCATGGTTGCCCGGCACAAAAAACACTTGGGCAAAACGCTGGCGCAACTGCTCGAGGCTGGCCCTGAGCAGGCCGATTTCATCGGCGACGTCACCGGCCACGATCAGGGTGTCATCCACATAGTCGGCGCGCGACAGCTGTTCAAGCCATTTCCAGTTCTCCGGGTGGTCGGTGTGCAGATCTGACACGGTAAATAGCCGCATTGGGTTACCTGGTAAACACGCATTAAAAACAACCTGCCCTCACACCGTTTCGGCGTGAGGCACCGGCACGTCCTGCTCTGCACGGGCGCGCAGGCGGATTTTCAGGTTGTCGGGCACCGCCGAGGTGGTGAACACGTCCTTGACCTGGTCCTTGTCGATCAGCTCCAGGTCGAAGTACTTGACCAGCATCGCCACGGCCACTTTCAGCTCGACGTTGGCCAACGGCGCGCCCGGGCACGAGCGCGGGCCGTGGCCAAACGGGAATTGCTTCAAGCGCGCTTCCTTGGCCCGCTCCTCGTCCAGCCAGCGCTCCACGTCAAACACCGAGTCTTGCTCCAGGTCTTTCAAGCCGTCGACCCGGGTCAGGGCAAAGATCTTGGTGCCCTGCGCCAGTTCGATGTCATCGACCACCGTGTCTTCCAGCGCTTCGAGCAACAGCGCAGGCACCGTGGACTTGATCCGGAAGGTTTCCTCGATCACCGCCTCCGTCAGCGGCAGATCGGCCAGGGTGTGATAGTCGAGTTGCTCCAGGTCCAGGTGCGCCACTTCACGGCGCAGCTTGGCTTGCAGCACCGGGTCCTGGCCCAGGAAGTAACACAGCCAGGCGAGCATCGCCGCCGTGGTGCCTTCGCTGCCCAGGATCAGAATCATCATGTTGGCGAACAGCTCGTCGTCGGTGAGTGCGCTGTCTTCGGCGTCCACCGCTTCAAGCATGGTGTGCAGCACGCAGTGGGCGCCCATGTCTTCCTGGCGCTGCATGCGCTCGCGGGTGTCGCGGGCGATGCCGATCACCATGTTCTTGAGGTCGTCCATGGAGCGGTCGAAGCGGTGGTCCGACGGCAACTTCACCACGCGCCAGTACGGCACCACCGCCTGCATGCGCTTGTTGATGGTGTTGACCACATCATGAAAGGTGTGCAGCGACTGGCTGTCGTTGTTTTCCAGGCTCTTGAGGTCAAAACCGAACACCAGCAGGCAGCTCACGTCCACCGAGAACCTGCGCAAATCGTCGCGCACATCCAGCGCCTCGCCCGCGCTGGCCCGCAAGCGATCGCGCAGTTTCAAGGCGGTCTGGGCGATCTGCGGGGTGAAGGCCACCAGGCTGCGCTTGGAAAACGCCGGCATGATCAAGCGCCGCTGCCGCTTCCACGCCTCGCCCTCGTCGGTGAACAGGCTGCTGAAGCCCACCTCGTCGAACAGCTTGGCCATCTCTTTCATGCGCCGGAACTTCGAAGGCCGGTGCTTGAGGATGTAACGCACCTGCTCGGGATTGCTGAACACCACAAAATGCATATTGGCCATTTGCAAGCGAAACGGCTCGTGATGAAAGTCCCGCGCCCATTGCTCCAGCGACAGGTGCAACGCGGTCTTGTCCAACTGGTGCAAGTTGCCCAGCAACGGCAGGCCGCGACGTTTAGGTAGATCCTTGAGCGTTTTCATATCCATTGACCTCAATGCGAAGGGGTTAATACGTGACGGGATTGCGGCGCAAGGTCGTGCCTCACGATGTCCTCGAGCACCTGGCCTACATAGGCCGTGACCTGGTTGACGCTCTGCCCCGGTTCGATAAACAAGTGGTTGCCCTCAAAGGCCTTGAAGGTAAAGCCTGCGCTGCCCAGCGACTGCCAGGCGCGCACATCGGCCTCCGGCACCTGGATATCGCCCAGGCCGTGCAGCCCGGAAATCGGCAACGCCAGCGGCGCCGGTGTGCCCGGCTGGAAGCGGTCGACCATTTCAAACGTGGCCACCAGCGACGGCAGTTGTGCGTGGATCAGCTCGCGGCTGAAGTTGAACAGCCCGGCCTGGTTCATCGAGAACTCCAGGGCATCGATCAGGCGGCCAATCACCGGCTCGGCGCCGGGCTGGCACACATCGTCCAGCCCCGGCATCTGCGCCAGCCCATGCTCGCGGTACACCGCCAGCATGTCGCGGATCACCGGGTTCACCCCATCGCCCGGCGCCGAATAGGCCGCCGCGAACAAGTGCCGGGGCAGCGGTTTGCCCACCGCCCGCAGGTGCTGGGCCCACACGTAGGCCATCAGTGCCCCGGCGCTGTGCCCGTACAGGGCAAAGGGCTGGTCCAGCTCGTCACCCAGCACATCGGTCAGGGTCGCGGCGAGCGTCCACATGTCTTGCAACGGCCGCTCACGCAGGCGATCACCCCGGCTGGGCAGTTCGATGGGGCGCACTTCGACACAATCAGGCAGCAACGCCTGCCAGTCCTTGAACACCGCGCTCGACAGGTGCGCGTACGGGAAGCAGTACAGACGGATCTTGCTGCCCGGCTTTGCCTGCCCGCGCAGCCAGCGGCTTTTCTCCCGGGACCAGGGTTGCAGCGCGGTAAAGGGCGGGTACTCACCCGCCTCCACCGGCAGCTCAGGCGCGGCTGCAAGCGGTTCGGCTGCGGCGGGCTGCACCTGCGTCAGCAACTGACGCAGGGTCATTTTGAACAGCCCGCTGACGGCGATCTGTTGTTGGTCCAGGCGTTTTTGCAGGCGGATCAGCATCAGCGAATCCATGCCCAGCTCCAGCAATGCCCGGTCCAGGTTAATGTCTTCGACGGCGCAGTCCAGCAGCTCGCCGATGATCATCAGCAGGCCCTCACCGGACAGCCCGTCACCCGCGGCCAGCTGGGTCTGGACCGCATCGGACAACGGCCGGCTGCTCACCGCCAGTTGTTGCAGGCTGGCGCGGCCGCAGGTGATCAGGCTGTCGCCACGGCTGTCCACCACCGCCCAGGCGGTCTGGAAGTGCCGCACACCCGTGGCCGGGGCCTCGTGTTGCGGGGCATGCAGCAGGTTCACCAAGCGATACACCTGACCTGCGTGCAGCGGGCCGTTGAGGTAGAGGTCGTCCATGCGCGTGGTCATGTAAGGCACATCCTGGTCGCGATCGGCCAACAGGATCGACGGCTGCAGCGCCGCGTCGATAAAGCCCGGGTGGGCGCCAAACGCAGCGTCGGCCTGCCACTGCAGGTTGAGGCTCGCCAGGCTGAAACGCTCGTGGAACCGGCACGCCTCGATGGCCCGCACAAAGCCTGCGCAGGGAAAGCCCATCTGCGCGTAGCGGGCATAAAACGCCGATGCGTCGAGGATCTGGCTCGGCGCCCCCGGGCTTTGCAGCACCGCCGCCAGGCGTGCCTGTTCGGCGGTATCGGCCTGGCCCTGGGTGGCAAAGTCCACCCAGGCTTCAGCGGCTTGCACCCAGGCTTGAGCCGGTGTCGACTCGGCGCGGTAGTCGAACCTCAGTCGATAGGCCTCGGGGCCTGCCGCCTCGATGCTCAGGCGGACCTCGGTGGTCACCCGCTGGGAAATCAGCAGCGGCGACTGGAAGTCAAAACGGCTCACGTGCAAGGCGCTGCGCCCAAAGCGCTCACGGAACACCTGGTAAACCGCCTCCAGGTAAAAGCCCACGTGGAAGTTGCCGGTGTCGAGCAGCCCCGCCGTGTCGGGCGCCAGGCTGAACAGCGCCTCGCTCGTTGCAGGCCCCTGGCCGGTGTAGCGGACCTTGAGAAACGCCGCCACGGCAGGCGCCGCCGCTGGTGCCGCTACCGGTGCCGCTGCCGGGCGCCGCGCCCAATAAGGCTTGAGCGCCAGTTGCGGGCGTGGGTAGTGCGCGTGGAACAACTGCTCACGCTCACGGCCAGACGGCCCGGCGCTGTCCACCGACGTGAGCACCACATGGGCGTTGACCCCGCCAAACCCGAACGAGCTGACCCCGGCCACACGGCCCGCGCCGTCCCAGTCCACCGGTGCATCCGGCAGGCGGAACGCCGGTTGGGTCGGCGCCAGCAACGGGTTGAGCGTGGCCAGGTGGTTGTTGCCGGGGATCTTGCCCAAGTGCAGGCACAGGGCGGCCTTGATCACGCTGGCAATACCGGCCGCCGGTTCCAGGTGGCCGATGTTGGTTTTCAGGCAGCCCAGAATGCAGCCCTCGCCCGCACCGCGCCCGTCGTTGAGCACATTGCCCAGCGCTTCGATTTCCACCGGGTCGCCCAGGTAAGTACCGGTGCCGTGGGTTTCCACGTACCCGGCCTGCGCAGGGCTCAGGCCCGCCCGTTGGTAGGCCTGGCGGATCACCTCTTCCTGGGCCAGGCCATTGGGCGCGGTCATGCCGTTGCTCTTGCCGTCCTGGTTCACCGCCGAGCCTGCCACCAACGCGTACACGCGGGCATTCGGTTGCTGGCGCACCTCGGTTTCGCGTTGCAGCACGATCATGCCCACGCCTTCGCCCGGCACGTAGCCGTCGGCCTTGGCGTCGAAGGTCTGGCAGCGGCCCGAGGGCGACAACATGCCCGAGTCCTGCAACAGGCGAGTCAGCGCCGGGCTCAAGTTGAGGCTGATCCCGCCCACCAGGGCAAAGTCGATCTGCCCGCTGCGCAGGTATTGGCAGGCGATATCAATCGCTACCAGGGTCGAGGAACACGCCGTGTCCAGCACCAGGCTGGGGCCGCGGAACCCGTAGTGGTAGGACAGCCGGTTGGCGGCGATGGAACCCGCATTGCCGGTGGCGATGAACAGCGCGTTGTCCTTGTTGTAGTCGTTGGCGAACTGCATGTATTCGCTGGCGTACTGCGCAATGAACACACCGGTGCGTGCAAAACCCGGATGCTCCTTGATGCCCGCGTCTGCAATCGCACGGTGGGCGTTGAGCAGCAGCAGGCGCTGCTGGGGGTCCATGAAACGCGCTTCACGCGGCGAGATATTGAACAGGCCCGGGTCGAACAACTCGATGTCGTCCAGGTAGCCACCGTGAATGCTGCGCAAGTCCTCATCGCTGAAGCTGTCGCTGAGCCCGAGCAAATCACGTCGCGCCGCCGGGTAGTGCCCCACGCCGTCGAAGCCCGCGCACAACTGCTCCCAGAAGCGCGGCAAATCGGGCGCTTGGGGAAACTGGCCCGACATGCCCACAATCGCAATGCCGCCCCCCGGTGCCGCCGCCTGTGCAACCGGCGCCGGAGCTGGGGCTGCTGCGACCGGCGTGCGGTTGGCGCTGATGTAGTCGGCCAGCGCCCGCAGGGTCGGGTAACGGAAGATCGCCGACGGCAACACCTGGTACGCCAGGCGTTGGGACAGGGTCGAGAAAAACGCCAGCGAGTTGACCGAGTCCAGGCCGATCTCGGCAAAGGTCTGGTCCGGGTGAATGTCCTCAAGGCCCAGCAAGCGTTGCAGTTCATCACGCAGCAACGCACCGATGTCGAGTGCATCGCCCTGCGTGCCTGCCACGGCGGCCACCACCGACGGCTGGCGCAGGCGCTCACGGTAGTGGGCAAACACTGGCAGCGTCTGGATCGCCGGGTTGATGGCGGCGAAGCGGTCCCAGTCGGCATCGAACACGATGCAATCATCAATGGCATTGACCAGGATGCGCTCCAGCAGCGCCAGCCCTTGCGCGGGCGTGAGCATGTGCATGCCCAGCGCGTCAAAAAAGGCCCGGTGGTTGTGCGCCACGGCCATGCCGGCGCCGTCCCAGTCGGTCCACTGGATCAGTTGCGCAGGCAGGCGCCGCTGCCGACGGTCGGCGGCCAGCGCCACCAGGCCCGCGTTGGCCGCACTGTAGGCACTCAAGCCATTGCCCTGCATGCCTTCCACCGCCGAAATCGACGAAAACAGGCAGAAGTAACGCAACGGATCGGCCTGGGTCAGCCGCTCCAACAGCTGTGCGCCCACCAGTTTTGGCCGGGCGATGTCCGCCAGCAACGTGGCCG
Organism: Pseudomonas sp. SDO5215_S409; assembly: GCF_054071325.1. NCBI lineage: Bacteria > Pseudomonadati > Pseudomonadota > Gammaproteobacteria > Pseudomonadales > Pseudomonadaceae > Pseudomonas > Pseudomonas sp. SDO5215_S409. The sequence goes on from NZ_JBSVWN010000001.1 coordinate 238,650, forward strand.
ACGTGGCCTGGATGGCAATGGCCTCGGTGGTCACACCGGCCAGGTGGAACACCCCGGTAATGGGCCCGTCGAGATGTGGACGCAGCTCGGCCAATTGCTGGCCCAGGCGGTCTTCGTCGGTGAGGTCCGACTGCACGTAGTGCAACCGCGCGCCGTGTTCACGCGCCAGCTTGTCGAGCAGCCCTTGCACCGTGGTGCCCACCTCGAGGCGCGGGTGTTGCAGCGTCGCGGACAAGGCTTTACGGCCGATCACGATCAGTGACTTGGCGCCTTTGTCGAGCAGCCAGTGCAACACGCTCAAGCCGATGCCGCCCAAGCCGCCGGTCAGGAGCATGCTGCCCGACACGTCCAGCGCCGGGTCCGCTTCAGGGCTGCGGGCAATCGCCAGCGGCCGCAAGGCCGGGGTCAGGCAGCGCTCGCCCTGCCAACGCACGCGCAGGTGCGCCTGGCGGCAATGCAGTTGCTCGGTGATTTGCGCCAGGCGGTCGCTGTCCAGGCGGTCGGTGTCGAACACCAGGCTGCCGATTTCCGGCACTTCGTAACGCAGGAAGCTGAAGTACTTGGCCAGGCTCTCTTGAATGGCGTCGGTCTGGCCGTTGTGGGTGAGGTTCAGCAGCACCAGCTTGAGGTCCTTGCGGGTGGCCGCCAGGGTGACCAGCGCCTGAACCCGCTGGGTCAGCTGCGCCGCCTGCCGGGCAAAACGCTGGTCCAGCGCCGCGCCCGACAACCCGGCCAGCGGCGTATACGGCTGCACCAGCAGCAGGGTGTCGAACGACGCCAGGCGCTGTTGGTCCGGCACTTCGCTGGACGTGGTCACACCCGGGCGCGACGACCACGGCTGCAAGCTCGCCTGATCGTCACCCAGCACCAACAGCTGACGCGGGTTCGCCCGCTCGGTGTTGGCGGGTGCCTCCACCCACTGGGTTTGCATCAACCAGTGATCCAGGTTTTCCACCGGCGCATGGGCCACCGCAGGCGCTGCGCCCGCCAGGTGGTCGGCGATCCAGTGCCGCTTGGTCTGGAACGGATACCCCGGCAATAGCACACAACGCCCGGTGGCCGCATGCCCGGCCCATTGCACCGGGGCACCCGCCACCCAGGCGCGCGCCTGGCCGTCGAGGTCGGCGAGGTCTGGCGCCGCGTTGGCGCGGTCCAGGCTGTCGCCCTGGTACACCCCCGGCACCTCGCCCGACTGGGCCAGCCAATCGCGCAGGCGCTGGCGGGCCTGGGTGCGGTCATTCACCACCACCGCCAGGCGAAAGCGCAACGCTGCGCGGTGATGGCTGAGGGTAAAGGCGATGTCGTTCAAGGCATGCACGTCGTGGGCGCGGTCCTCGACAAACGCCAGCAGGCTGCGAGCCTGCTCTTTGAGCGCCGCACCCGCCTGGGCGCTGAGCAGCAGCACGCAAGGTTGCTCTGGGCGTGCTGCGGGGGGTGTAATCTCGGGGGCCTGCTCCACGATCATGTGCACATTGACCCCGCCCGCGCCAAACGAGCTGATGGCCGCACGGCGCGGCAACGCCTTGCCGTCACGCTCGATCACCGGCCACGGCATGGCGCGGTCGGGGATCTGGAACCCGGCCTTGGCAAAGCCGATATCGCTGTTGAGCGGCCCGTGCAACAGGCTCGGCACCAGGGTGGCGTGCTGCAGCTGCAACACGGTCTTGGTCAACTGCGCGATCCCGGCGCTGGCCTCGCCATGCCCGATCGACGCCTTGACCGACCCCAGCCCGCGCGCCACCGGGGCATCGCTGCCCGCCACATACGCATCGATCAGGCCCTGTACTTCAATCGGATCACCCAGCGCCGTGCCCGTGCCATGGGCTTCGATGTAGGTGATGGTGTCCCGCGCCACGCCCGAGCGCGCCAGGGCGGCATTGATCGCCCGGGTCTGGCTGACCGGGTTGGGCACAGTAAAGCCTTGGGTCTTGCCGTCATGGCTGACCCCGCTGCCCTTGATCAGCGCCAGCACCTGGTCACCGTCCTTCAGGGCGTCGGCGTAGCGCTTGAGCAGCACCACGCCCACCCCTTCACTGGGCACGTAACCGTCGCCACCTGCGGCAAAGGCGCGGCAGCGGCCATCGCTGGCGGCAAAGCCGGAGGCGCATAGGGTCAGGTATTTGCTGGGGTGCAGCGTCAGGTTCACGCCGCCCGCCAGCGCGGCGCGGGTTTCGCCGCTGCGCAGGCTCTCGCAGGCCAGGTGCAAGGCGTACAGCGACGACGAACAGGCCGTGTCCACCGTGAGGCTTGGGCCGGTGAGGTTGAAGAAAAACGACACGCGGTTGGCCACCGAAAAGGTCTGCGAACCGGCCGGGTAAAACGGCGCCCGGCCCTTGAGCGCATCGGCCCCCACCAGTTGGTAGTTGTTCACGCTGACCCCGGCAAACACCCCGAAGTCCCGGGGCGCGGCTTGCCAGCGGGGCGACAGGTAGCCCGCGCTTTCCAGGCAGCTCCAGGCCATCTCCAGAAACAGCCGCTCTTGCGGGTCCATGAACGCTGCGTCGGTGGCCGACACGTTGAAAAACGGCGCGTCAAACTGGCTGACGTCGCCCAGGAAACCGCCCCACTTGCAGTAGATCGAATCGGTGCTGCCTTTGACGCCGGGGGTGTAAATCGATCGCCAGTCAAAACGCTCCAGCGGGATTTCGGTGACGCAATCCACGCCATCGCGCAGGTTCTGCCAGAACGCTTCCAGCGTCGGCGACTGCGGGTAACGGCCGCTCATGCCGATGATCGCGATGCTGTCGTCGTCGCTCGGCGGTGCGCTGGGCGCCACGGCAGCGGCCACCGGCTGCGCCGCTACGGGCGCTGCCAGGTGCGGGCGCGCGTCCAGGTAGCCGGTCAGCTCGTGCAGGGTCTTGTACTTGTAGAACAGCGTGGCGTCGGTTTCGCCGGTCCAGGCGCTGATGCGCTGGTTGAGCTTCATGATCATCACCGAGTCCAGGCCCAGGCTTTCAAAGTCGCCATGGGGGTCCAGGCGCTCGGGGCGGATACCGGTGATTTCAAACAGCGCCTGGCCCAGGCGCTCAAAGGTGTCGGCGGGTGCGGCCGGGGCCGCCGCCACAGGCGCTGGGGCCACAGCGGCGGGCGCCGTGGCGCGGGCGTCGAACCAGTAACGCTCATCGGCAAACGGGTAGCCCGGCAAACTGATGCGCCGTGGTTGATACGCCTGCGGCCCGGCAGGCGGCAGCGCACGCCAGTCCAGCGCCGCGCCCTGGCACCAGAAGCGCAGCACCTGGTCCAGGCGCTGCTGCGCGAGCCAGCTGCTCACGAGCAGTTGCACGTCGGTGTCGGCCAGGTGGCCCTGCACCGCGTCGCCGCCCGACTTGCGCTCGCCCACAAACACCTGCTGGTCACGCAGGCGCGCCAGCGCGGCGCTGTCCAGCGGGTCCGCCGCGAGAAACTGCTGGAGCTTGTCCGCCAGTTGGGCCAGCGAACTCACCAGCAGCCCCAGCCGGTGCGTGTGCACTTCGCGCCCGGTTTGCAGGGTAAAGGCGATGTCTGCCAGGCGGCGTGGCTCATCCTCAAGACGGGCCACCTGCTCGCCCAGCGCCCGCGCCAAACGTTGCAACTGCGCCAGGCTTGCGGCCGACAGCGGGATCAGAAACGGCTGCGGCGCCACCTCGCCCAAGTCTGCGTTTTTCACGTACTCCTGCAACACCACATGGGCGTTGGAGCCACCGGCGCCGAACGACGACAACCCCGCCAGGCGCGGCACCGCCACACCGTCCTGCGCCAGCGCGGGCCAGTCGGCCAGTTGCTGCTGCACCACAAATGGCGAGGCGGCAAAGTCGATCCGCGGGTTGAGGGTGGCGCTGTGCAGCGAGGGCACCCGTTGACGGTGCTTGAACTGCAACAGCACCTTGGTGATCCCGGCAATCCCGGCGGCGCTTTCGCAGTGGCCGATGTTGGACTTTACCGAGCCGATGGCGCAGAACTGGCGATCGTCCGTGTGGGGCCGAAACGCCGCGCTCAGGGCCGCGATTTCAATCGGGTCACCCAGCGATGTGCCGGTGCCATGGGCCTCCAGGTACGTGATCTGCCGAGGGTCGATGCCGGCACGCTGGTAGGTACGGCCGATCACCTCGGCCTGGGCCTTGACCCCTGGCACCGAATACCCGGCGGACTTGCCGCCGTGGTTGATCTCGCAGGCCTTGACCAGCCCGTAGATATGATCACCATCGGCCTCGGCCTGCGCGCGCGGCTTGAGCAGGATCGCGCCCACGCCCTCGCCCGGCACATAGCCGTCGCCGCCTTCGCCAAAGGCCTGGCAGCGGCCTTCGCTGGACACAAAGCGGCCCTGGCCGAGCATCAGGTATTTATTGGGGTGCAACGACAGGTTCACCCCGCCCACCAGCGCGGTGCTGCAATCGCCGCGCTCCAGCGCACGGCACGCCAGGTACAGGGCGGTCAGCGATGAGGAGCACATGGTGTCGACGGCCATACTTGGGCCGCTGAAGTTGCACACGTAGGACACCCGGTTGGCAATGCTCGACGCACTGGCGCCCAATGCCATCGGGTTGCCCAGCACGGTTTGTTGCGCGCCGTACAGCTGGTATTCCTGGTACATCACGCCTACGTACACGCCCACATCGCGGGGCAATGCCTGGCGGGTGTAGCCCGCGTCTTCCAGGGTGTGAATCGCGCATTGCAGGAACAGCCGCTCCTGGGGGTCCATGAAGCCCGCTTCACGCGGGGTGATGGCGAAGTAGAACGGGTCGAACTGGTCGATGTTGTCAAGAAACCCGCCCCAGCGCCCGTAGGTCTTGCCGGGCCGGTCCTTGTCGGCGTCAAAGTACAGGTCGTGGTCCCAGCGCACGCTGGGAATCGGCGTGATGCTGTCCACGCCCTGGCTGAGGTTGTGCCAGAACTGCTCAAGGTTCTCGGCCCCCGGGTAGCGCCCGGCGAGGCCGATGATCGCGATGTCATCGGCGCCCACCTCGGCACCTTGGGGGCGGGAAAAGTCAGCGTTGCTCAACCGGCCCGGGTCACTCACTTCGCGCACCGAGGCGTTGATGACGCTGGCCAGGTGCTCGCCCTCAAGGGACAACACCTCGACGTCGAACGCCACATAACCGGCCTTGGCCGTGCGCAGGCGGTTGACCAGGTACACGCTTGGCGGCAACGGCTTGGCCTGCACGATGCGCTCGATCAGCAGCGGCACGTACATGCACGATTGCGGCTGGCCGAACTGCGGGTCGCGAAAGAAAAAGCAGCCATTGAGCAGCAGCGGGTCGAAGCCATAGTGCGTGCGCCCGCCCTTGGCCTGCGGTGCGCCCAGGTTGACCTTGCTCACCAGCAGCGTGTCACCGTCGGTGTAGGCCTCTTCGATGTTTTGCAACAACGGGCCCACGGTGAATTGCGGGATGCGCCGGTAGGACCGCTCGATGTCCTCACCCGACAGCCGCGTCAGCCCGGCCAACAGGCTGGCCGGGGATTGGTGACGCGCGTCAAACCCATCGTTCAGACGCAATTGCCCCACGCAGCACGGCTCCAGGGCTGCCTGCGGCGTGCGCCGAAAACCCACGCTGAAGGCCTCGCGCGAAGGCTCCAGCGTGGCCGTCAGCTCGACGGTTTCCTGGCCCTGCAACGTGATCGGCCCCCCCATCAGCCGCACATGGCCCAGGCTCAGCGGAAACGCCTCGACGCCCCACTGCTGCACACAGGCCTCAATGGCCAGGCACGGGTGGGTCACGCCCATCAGCGCGGGCACGTCCAGCACCCGGTGATCTTGCAGGTAGGCTTCCTGCGCGACAAACCGTTGGGTCAGGGACGTGGCCGAGTAGGCAGGCTCAGTGACGAGCGCTGCCGGGGCGGCGGGCGCTTCGGCGTGATGCTGCTGGAAAAACACCCCAAGCTCGGCCAACGTGGTGTGCTCGAACAACAAGGTGGGCGACAGCTCCAAGCCCAACGCCTGGCTGGCGCTGGTGACCAGGTCGAGCAAGTCCGCCGAATCCAGGCCCAGTTCGTAATAGCCTTTGTCGAGCGCCACCTGGGCCGCCTCGGTGCCCAACTTTGCCGCGATCAAGCGGCGCAGCCCGAGCAGGACCGAGTGTTCGCCGCTGGCCACCGCACTGCTGACCGGCGCACGCGGCGCCGCCACGGGTTGATGAAGGCCCTGCTCGGTGCGCACCCGCTTGGCGGTGAACCGCTCGATTTGCGCGACTTTTTCACCGCCCTGCGCGAAGAACTCCAGGGTGAACACCACCAATTCCTGCTGCACGCTGACCGAGTCGGCCTTGATCCGTACGCGGCACTGCGAGGTGATCGGTGCCGTGGCACTGAACCCCTGCAACAACAGCGGCAGGTACAGGCCCTCGGGCGGCCGTGCGTGCTCGTCGTGTACGTCCAGCGCCTGGGAACTGATGGCCGCGCCGTCGAATAAGGCCGGGTGGAACAGGAAGCGCTCGGCATCCGCCAACGCCTGCGGCCCCACCGACAAGTCCGCCAGCAACCCTTGCGGGCCGGTGCGCAGGTGCCCGCGCACTTGCATGTAGTCGTCATGCACCAACTGGTGGTCACGGCACTGCCCGTACAGCGCCTGCAAGGTGACTTCCCGGCCACTGCCCAGGCTTTCCAGCGACTCGCCCGGCGCAAACGCGGCGCCGGTGTGGTGCTCAAGTTCTGCCGTGGCGTAAGGCCGGGCCTGGTCCGACGCTTCGGCGTCTTCCACCCGCACGGTGTAATGGCTCGCGCTTTCACGAAACAACGTCACGCGCACCGCCAGGCGGCTGTCGGCGCTGTCAAGGGACAGCGGCCGGTGAATGCGCAGGGTTTGCAAGCGGTGTTGGGCAAATGCCAAGCCTTGTTGCTGGCACACCTGGTAGATCAGATCGATGTAGGCCAGGCCCGGAAACACCGGGCGCCCGTGCACCCAGTGGGCGCCGATCACGGGGTTGGCGCAAGACAGTGAAATCTTGCTCTCGGCCAATAAAGTGCGCATCACAGTTGCTCCCAGATCATGGCGGTAGCCGGCCGGTGGGTACGGGCAGGCGGTGTCGGTTCCATCCTCGCCGCCGGCGCCTGGCGCTGGCGGTGCAAGACCGGCGCAGCCAGGGGCTGGCGCCGTGGGGGTGTGGCGGGTGTCTCGGGGCTTTGCAAAATGGCGTGCACGTTGTTGCCGCCATCGGCAAAGCAGTTCAGGGCAATGCGCAACGGTTGGCCGGGCGGCAAGGCCACGGCGTTGCGCGGGAAGTAAAACGCCGAGCGCTCAAGGTCGAAATGCCGCAGCGGCTGTTGCCCCGAAAGGAACGGCACCAGGCTGTGGTGCTCGATCATCAGCACGGCCTTGATAAAACTGGCGATGCCCTCGGCGCACAGCGGGTGGCCGATATTTGGCTTGATCGAACCCAGCCCACATGGGCTGTGGGCCGCACGACCGGCGGGCTCGCCATACACCGCGTCAATCGCCTTGAGCTCCAGCAGGTCGGTGACCTGGGAGCCGGAGCCGTTGACCTCGATGTAGTCGACCTGCCCGGCGGTCAGCCCCGACTGGCTCAGGGCCTTGCTCATCACGGCTTTCTGGCGCTGCACATTGGGCGTGGCCGGGCCCGCGGTGCGCCCGTCGTTGTTGCTGGCCAGGCTGCTCAGGCGCGCATACACCGTGTCGCCATCGGCCCGCGCCTGGGCGGCGGTCTTGAGCAGCACCAGGCCCACGCCTTCAGACAACAGGATGCCGTCGGCACGCTCGTCAAACAGGTGGAACTGCGCACTGTCACTGAGCAACCCGCGCTGCTGGAAGATGGCTCGGGTGCGCTCGCCGTCCTGCAGGCTCACCCCGCCGACCACCGCCGCGCTGATCTCACCGCTGCGCAGCGCCTGCACGGCCATGCTCATGCCCACCAGCGCCGATGAACACGCCGTGTCGATGACCATGCTCGGCCCGCTGAAGTCGAAGAAGTGCGACAGGTTGGCCGCCAGGTAATTCTGCCCGGCGACCACAATCGGGTTACGCGCATGGCGCAGCGCTTCGGGGTCCAGGCTGCTGCGGGCACGGCCACCCAGGTACACGCCGGTGGCGCTGCCCTTGGTTTCTTCCACGCGATAACCGGCGTGGGCCAGCAGGTTCAGGCATTCCTCCAGCACCATCAGGGCCTGGGGGTCCATGGCGTGGAAGTCTTCGGCGGGCAGGTGAAAGGCCTCGGGGTCGAAGTGATCGTGGTTGTCCACTCGGCCACCGGACGCCGACAAGGCACTGCGCCCGTCCTTGAGCAACTGCCAGTAATCGGCCAGGTTGCTCGCACCGGGAAAACGCGCCGACAGGCCGACCACGACAACCTCGTCATCCGCACGCGGTTGCACCACCACCGGGGCTTGCGGGGCTGGCGCTGGCACCACAAGCGCAGGCGCAGGCGCCGGCACCGGTTCGGCTTGCGCGGGGGCGGTGGCCACGGCAAAGGCCTCGGCCAGCGCGGGGGCCTGGTTCGCCAGCAACCATTGGGTCAGGTCCGTGAGGTTGGGGTGTTCCAGGATCAACGACGGCGCCAGGTCAACCTTGAGCCGCCGGTTGATGGTGCGCAGGATCTGCGCCATCAGGATCGAGTCCAGGCCGTAGTTGGCAAAATCCAGCCCGGCGTCAAACTCTGCCGGGTCGATACGCAACTCGCCGGTAAACAGCCCGCTCAGCCAATGCTGCACCTCGCCTTGCAGCGCCCCGCCGCTGACGACAGGCGCCGCAGCCGGGGGGGCCACGCGGGTCGGTGCAGCGGGGAGTGGCGCAGGCGTCTGCAACCACAGTTGCGGGTTAAAGCAGGCCGGCAGCAACACCCCGGCGCGGCGGCTGGCCAACGCACGGTCGAGCAACCCTAGCCCGTCGCTGTCGCTCAGGCCCAGCAGGCCGGTGCCGCGGTACAGTTCGGAGTCCATCGAGCCCATGCCGGTGTCGGTCCAGCTGGGCCATTGCAGGCTCAGGACATTGCCGGACTGCTGCGCGAAGGCGTCCATGTAGGCATTGGCCATGGCGTAGTCGATCTGCCCGGCCGCCAGTTCAGGCAATTGCGCGCTGACTGAGGAATACACCACAAACAGCGACAGCGGCGCGCCCAGAAGCGCCTGGTGCAGGTTGTCCAGGCCACGCGTCTTGGGCGCCAGCACGCGGTTCACATCGGCCGGGTTTTTGCGGATAAACGCCGGGTTGTTGTAGTCCCCCAGGCCCGCGCAGTGGATCACCGCGCCCACCGGCCCCAGTTCGCGGCCAATCTGCGCCACGGCCTGTTGCAAGGCATGGGCGTCGGTCATGTCGACGGCCAGGGTCAGCAGCTCTACGCCCTGTTGTTGCAGCGCCGCCAGGGCAATCAGCTTGTCCTGCACCAGGCTCGCCGGGCCTGCCAGTACCGCTGGCCATTCGGCCTGCGGTGGCAACGCATCGCGGCCACTGAGCACCAGTTTGCGCACGCCGTAGTGCTGCACCAAATGCCGCGCGCACAACAGCCCCAGGCCCCGGGTGCCGCCAGTGACCCACAGCACGTGCCCGGCAGGCAGGCTGAACGCCGAAGCGCTGGCGGTAAGGGCCTGCAACGTCGGCACATAGGCTTGCCCGGCGCGGTAGCACAGGTGCCGCTCGGGGTGCGGGCGGTAGAGCTGTTCGATGATCTGCGCCACCAGCGAGGGGTGGTCGGCAGGCAGGTCGGTGTCCATGTGGCCGGCGTGCAGGCGTTGGTATTCGGCGCCCAGGCACCGGTAGAGGCTTGCGCCGATGGCGGCGTGGGCGTTCGCCGCCACGGAGGCCGGGCGCTCGAAGCCTTCCAGGTAATGGGAAACGTACAGCAAGCGCGTACTGCGCAGCCGCGTCTGCTCCACCAGGCGTTGCAGGCCGTCCAGCCAACCGCTCACATCGGTGGCGCAGCGCCGGGTAAAGGCTGCGTCAAACCCGGTGATGTCGAGGACGGCGTACAGCACATGCCCGTTGGGTTTGCACAACGGCTCGGCACGCTCGGCCAGCTCGTCGATCAGCACGATGCGTGCCGCGCTCAAGTTGGCCGCCAGCCGATCCGCCAGGGCCTGGGTGGCAGGCGTGGTGATGATCAGCACGAAGCCCTGCTCGCCTGCCGGTGCAGCCGGTGTCGCCAGCGCCGGGCGCGCCCGCCATTGCTGTTCAAACAGCCCGCTGTGGGCCTGCGCCACGGGCTTGAGTGGCGCTGCGGTGCGCTCGCCCCCGGTGGCCAGCCCGGCCAACCAGTAACGCTCGGCCTTGAACGGGTACGCAGGCAGCGGCAACCGCCGCGGCGGCTGGGAAAAGCCTTGGCCCGGCCCATACAGCTGTGCCCAAGGCACGGCCACGCCCGCCACCCACACCCGGGCCAGCGCCGACAGGTTGGCCTTGTTTACCCACGTGGTCAGCAGCGCCTGGGCGTCGGCGTCGCGGTACAGCTCTTGGGTGTCCTTGCCCTGGCTGGCCGAACCGCGCTGCCAGTGCGGGTCGGCGCTCGCCTCCGCCAGGCTGCGCAGGCGCGCCTTGAGTTCATCCAGGGATGAAACCACCGTGGCCACGCGATGCTCCATGGCCTCGCGCCCCACTTGCAGGGTGTAGGCCAAGGCGGGCAATGCATCATCGCCCAACGGCAGGCGGTCGATGGCCGCCGCAAGGTTGTGCGCCATCAACGGCAACCGCGACGCATCGCGGGCCGACAGCACCACCAGCCGGGGCGCCGCAGGTTGCAGCGCGGCGGCGGCCTGGGGGTAGTCCTCAAGAACCGCATGGGCGTTGACGCCACCGGCGCCAAAGCTGCTGACCCCGGCAATGCGGCGGCCCCGGGCGCCCTTGGCGGGCCAGGGCACCAATTGCTGGTTGACCTCAAAAGGTGAGCGCGAAAAGTCGATGTTCGGGTTCAAGGTGCGCGAGTGCAGCGACGGCACGATGACCTGGTGCTGCATTTGCAACAGCACCTTGATCACCCCCGCCACCCCGGCAGCGCCTTCGCAATGGCCGATGTTGGACTTGACCGAGCCGATCAGGCACGGCGTGTCACGCGGCTGCTCGGGGTCGTGCTCGAAGGCTTTGGTCAGGCCGCTGATCTCGATCGGGTCACCCAGTTTGGTGCCGGTGCCATGGGCTTCGACGTAGCTGATGTCGTGCGGTGCCACGCCGGCATGGCGCAGCGCCTGGCTGACCACCCGGCTCTGCGCCCCCGGGTTGGGCACGGTGTAGCCGCTGGCACGCCCGCCGTGGTTCACGGCGGTGCCACGGATCACGCCGTAGATAAAGTCGCCATCGCGCTCGGCGTCTTCCAGGCGCTTGAGCAACAGCACGCCCACGCCTTCGCCGGGGATGTAGCCGTCGCCGCCTTCGCCAAAACTTTCGCAGTGGCCCTTGGACGAAATGAACTGGCCCTGGGACAACATCAGGTATTTGCTGGGGTGCAGGCTCAGGTTCACGCCCCCGGCAAAGGCTGCATTGATGGCCCCCGAGCGCAGGGCCTGGCAGGCCATGTCCAGCGCCACCAGGGAGCTTGAGCACATGGTGTCGATGGCCATGGCCGGTCCGTTGAAATTGCCCACATACGCCATGCGCGTGGCCACCGACGAGGTGCCGCCGCCCAAGCCCATCGGGGCGGCGGATTGCGCGGCGAACAGCGGGTATTCCTGGCCCATCACCCCGGCGTAAATCCCGACATTGGCACCCGTGCCCCCCTCGGCACTGCGTTGCAGCGCTTCGCGGGTGTAACCGGCGTCTTCCATGGCCATCCAGGCGTGTTGCAAAAACAAGCGCTCCAGCGGGTCCATCACTTCGGCTTCACGCGGGGAAATCTGGAAAAACAGCGGGTCGAACGTTGCCGCGTCGTCGATAAAACCGCCCCACTTGCTGGAAATGGTCCCGGGCTCGCCGCCATCGCTGTAGTAGTCCCGCCAGTCCCAGCGGCTGGCCGGGATTTCACTGATGCAATCGGTGCCCGCTTGCAGGTTCTGCCAGAACGCCGCCAGGTCATAGGCCTTGGGAAACCGCCCGGCCATGCCGATCACCGCCACCCGGTGGCCTGCCGGGGCGTCAGCCTTGACCCGCGGCGCCGACGCACGCGGCTCAAGACGCCGCAACGAAGCGTTGACCAGCGAGGCCAGCGCCCGCCCGTCGCTGTCGACGATCTGCGAGTCAAAGGCGACAAAACCGTCCTTGACCCGTTTGGGGCCGGTCACCACAAACACGCGGCGACCGGCGCTGCGCCACAGGGTCAGGCGTTCGATCATCAGCGGCACAAAGGTGTCCGACGCGCCCGCGCCCGGTGGCTGAAACAGGTAGCAGCTGTTGAGCAGCAGCGGGTCCAGGACCAGGCCGTTGACAGCCGCGCGCGGGGTGGCCGCCAACTCGACCTCGCAGATCAGGCTGCCCTCGGCGCCCTCATAGGCGGCGACGATGGTCTTGAGCATCGGCCCCAACGTAAAGGCAGGCACCGCGCTGTACCAACCCTCGATCTGTTGCGCGCTGCACGGGCGTGCGGCGCCGATCAGCGCCCTAAGGTCCAGCGCAGCGGGCTCGGGCTCGACCGGCACCTGCCAGCGCCCGTCGCAGCACAGGCTGGCGGCTTGGCCGGTCAAGCGCTGCTGGACACTGAAGCGCCCATCGATGTCCAGGCGCACGTCCACATCACCCGACTGGCCCGGTTGAAACTTCAGCGGGCCACCGTGAAAACGGAGGTCCTGCAAGCTGACCGGCACGGTTGGCGCGGTTTGCAGCACCAGGCTGGGGTAAGTAATGCCCATCAATGCAGGCTCGCCGTCCACCCGGTGATCGAGCAAATAAGCCTCGTCGGCCAGGAACCGGTACGTTGCCGTCACCGGCGACTGTTCGGCCACCGGCGCCGGTGCTCGCGGCGCCAGGGTGCCCAGGTGCTCCAGCAGTTCGTGCACGGTGTTGTATTCAAACAGCAGGGTCGGGTTGAGGCGGCGCGACAGCAACTGCTCGATGTCCTTGAGGATGGTGAGCATCTGCGCCGAACTTAAGCCCATGTCGAAAAAGCCGCGCTGGGGGTCGACCTGATCGGCGCGGGTGTTCAGGTGGCGAGCGAACACCGCCAGCACATCCGGCGCGGCCTCGACATCGGGCGCAGGTGCGCGGGCCACGGGCGGCGCGGTGTCCACCGCCAGGCTGGCGCGCACGCGTTTGCCGGTCAGTTCGCTCAGGCTGGCGACCCAGCGGCCGGTCACGTCGTAAAAGTCGATGTCGAGCTTGCGGATGTCATGGGCCGTGGTGATGCGGGCCAGTTCGACGCGGGCCACGCAGGCGTCCTGCAATGGCGCCCGACCGTGAAAGCTGCCGTAGTGCAGCGGCAGGTACAGGCCGTTGTCATCAGGGGCCAGTTGGTCTTCAAGCACTGCCGAGGCCACCGCCGCCCCGTCGATCAGGGTGGGGTGGAACAGCGCATCGGGCATCAAGTGGCGCAATTGCGCGGCCACGCCCAGTTCGATCAGGCAACCCCAGGCAAACCGGTGGATCGTACCGTCGGCCAGCAAAAGGCCGTCGTGCACCAGGTCGCGAGCCCGCGCCTTGGCGTACACCTGCTCCAAGGGCAATTGGTGGGTGGCCTGGGCCTTTAACGTCGCCAGGTCCAGATCTGGCTGGGTGCCTGCGGGGCTTGGGTGCAACTGCGCCGTGCAGTACCGCACCTGGGCGTCAGTTGCGGCCTCGCGGCCGTCGACCGTCACCGACCACACACCGTCGTGCAACTGCAGGGCCAGGCTCAGGCGCAGCGAGCCGCCGTCGCGCACGATCAAGGGCTGGTAAATCACCAGGTCGCGGATCTGGGTGCCCAGGCTCTCGAGTGCCAGGCCATCGCGGGCCACTCGCAGCAGCAGGTCGATGTAGGCCAGGCCCGGCAGCACCGCTTGGCCTTGCACGCGGTGATGGGCGACCAGCGGGTGGTCGGCACCCACCGTGAGTTCAAAGTGCTTGTTCATGAATCACACCCCAGCTTGACGGGATAGAAGAAGGCGCAAAGGCAGTGGCCACAACCTCGGGATGCGGGGTTGGCGCGTTGTCGCGATGGAGGGCAAACGATCGGCGGTCGAACACCGGCGGCGCCAGGGGCTCGCGCTGTTGCACGTAGCCGGGCGGGGCCACGAACTCTTCGAGAATCACATGGCAGTTGGTGCCGCCATCCGGGAAGCAACTCTGGGCGGCCACGCGCGGACGGCCCTCGGTGGTGTTCCAGCCCAGCGTGGCGCGGTTGAAATGCACCCGCGAGGCGTTGAAATCAAAGTGCTCGAACGGCGCCAGGCCGCAGGCGCTCGGCGCGATCTGGCGGTGGTGCAGGCTCAGCGCACAGCGCACGAAACCGGCCAGGCCCGAGGTGAGCAGCAAGTGCCCCACGCTGGGTTTGACCGAGCCCAGGCAGCAGGCGTCGAGGGTGTTGTCATTGAGCGCGTAGACCTGCGCCAGCGACTTGATCTCCACCGCATCGACCACCGCCGAACCGCCGCCGTTGACCTCGATGTAGTCCACCTCGCGGGCGCTCTTGCCAGCCTGCTGCAAGGCGCTTTCCATCACCTGCTTTTGCGCCTTGAGGCTGGGCGAACCGGGGCCCAGGGTGCGCCCGTCGTTGTTCACCGCCAGGCCTTTGACCACGCAGTAGATCCGGTCGCCGTCGGCCTGCGCTTGCGCGAGCGTCTTGCACACCAGCGCCACCACGCCTTCACCGAGGACGTCACCGGCGGCGCGGTCGTCGAAGATATTGAAGGCACCGTCGGGGCTCAGGATATTGCGTGCGGCAAACAAGTCGTGGGCGTCGGATGAGGTCAACAGGCTGGTGGCGCCCACCAGCGCCATGCCGATACGACCACTGCGCAGGGCGTCGCTGGCCAGCGACAGCGCCGTCAGGCCCGAGGAACACGCGGTATCCACCACCATGCTCGGCCCGGTCAGGTTGAAAAAGCGCGACAGGTTACTCGCCAGGTAGTTCTGCCCGACCCCCAGGATCGGGTTGCTCGCCTCGGCCAGCGACCCCGCATCGGCGGTCACGCGCAGGCGCCCACCCACATACACACCCACCGGCTGGGCCGACACGTCGCGCAGCGCGTAGCCTGCATCGAACAGCGCGGTCACGGCCTGTTCCATCATCAGCCGCGCCTGAGGGTCCATCACAGCCGCGTCCTTGGGGTTGAGGCCAAAGAAGGCCGGATCGAACTGGTCGATCCCCGTAAGCCAACCGCCATACGCGGTGCCCTGCCCACCCGGCCAGCGTTGATCAGCCATCGTGCCGATAGCCGATTCGCCACGGCCTTGCAGGGCCCAGAACGCCTCGGCATCCGGCGCCCCCGGCAAGCGCACCGACAGGCCGACAATCGCGATGTCGGCGGGCCCGCCCACCGTAGCAATGGGCGCAGCCTGCTCCGGGGCAGGTTGCACCGGGGCGCTGACGGGTGCCTGCGCGGGTACGCCCAGGTGTTGGGTCAAGGCGTCGGGGTACTGGCTCACCAGGTGTTCGCACAGGCTGCCCAGCGTGGTGAATTCAAACATCAGCGACGGGTCCAGGCGGCTGTCCACCCAGGCGCTGAGGCTTTCCATCAGTTGCAGGACCATGATCGATTCGATGCCGTAATCGACAAAAGCCATGTCGCGGTCGTTCAATTGCTCGGCCGAAAACTTCAGCTCGTCGATCAGCAACTGGCGCAGGGCGCCCTCCACCCTTGCCAGCAACGGCGTCGAGGCCGCTGCAACGGGGGCAGCAGGCGCGGTGGGTTGAGGCGCGGCTGGCCGTTGGGTCAAGGTGGCCGGGTTGAACCGGTCGAGGTCGACATGACACGCCAGGCACACCTGCGGGTTGTCCGCCGACACGGCCAGCGCCACCACGCGGTCGAGCAGCGCCAGGCCCACCGCCGTGTCCAGGGGCTTGAGCCCCAATTGCGCGGCCACAGGGCCGGTGTGCCCCACAGCCATGCCCACGTCCGCCCAGGCCGGCCACTGCACCGAACACACGCCGGGGCGGTGTTGGGCCTGCGCGAACCGGTCCATGTAGGCGTTGGCCATGGCGTAGTCGCTCTGCCCCGACGCCAAGGCCGGAACGCTGGCCGACACCGACGAAAACATCAGGAAAAACCGCAGGCTCTGGCGGTCTAGGCGCTGATACAGCGCAGCAAGGCCGGCGATTTTCGGCGCGCACACAGCGGCGATTTCATCCAGCGATTTTTTGATGAACGCAGGTGCGGTACTGACCGACCCGGCGGCATGGAAAACCCCGGTGATCGGGCCCAGCACGCCCTCGAACTGGCTGATGGCCTGGTCGATGGACGCGGCCACGTGCAGGTCGCACGCCTGATAGGCCACGCGCACGCCCTGCTCCACCCAACCTTGCAAACGACGCACACGCGCCAACAGGCGGCTGTCGAGGTTGGCGCTGTCGGCCAGCCACTGCGGCCATTGCGCGGCGCCCGGCAAGGGTTCACGGCCAATGATGGCGATGGCGCGCACCCCGGCCTGAATCACATGATCGATCAGCGCCGCGCCAATGCCGCCGGTGCCGCCCGTTACCAGCAGCACGTCGTCTGCCCGGTAAACCGGTGCCGACACCTGTGGCGCAGGCACGGGCGCAAACCCCGCGACGCAGCGCTCACCCTGGCGATAGCGGCAATCGGTCAGGGCCCCAGCGCGCCATTCGGCCTCGATTTGGCCGAGCAGCGCAGTGTGTTGCGCCACCTCCAGGTCGGTATCCAGCACGCCCGCCTGCACGTTGCGGTACTCGGCGTTGAGCATGCGGTACAGCCCGGCAGTGCGCGCACCGTGCAGCCCGCGCGTCACCGCCAACAGCCGTGGCGCGTGTTGGCGCTGTTCGGCCACCACCGCCTGGAGCAGCGCCAGTTTGCCGCGTTCCAGCGCGGTGCTGGCCTCATAGTTTGCATCCAATCCCGTCAGGTCGATCAACCCGGCCAGGCGCTCGGGGCCACGGCGGTACGCCGCGAGCGTGCTGTGTTCGTCGTAAAAGTCCACGCCCTCGTGCGAGTGGACCAGGTAATGCCCGGTCACCTCGCTGGCGCCGAACAACGCCTGGGCCAGCGCCAAGGTGGGCGCGGTGCACAGGATCAGCAGCGCGCCTTGCGCCGCGGGCAGGTGCGCCGGTTCAAGCGGCGCGGCTTGCCAGGTGTGGGCGAGGATCGGTTGGTCTTGCGCCACCGCCAGCGGTGCAATCGCATCGCGGCCCAGCGGCGCCCAGTAGCGCTCCTTGGCGAACGGGTACAACGGCAGGCCGATGCGCCTTGCGCCGCGCGCCGGTTGCAGTGCGGCCCAGTCCAGCGTGGCGCCATGGGCCCAGTCGTGCAGCGCGTTGCTGGCAGGCAGGCCCTCGCTTGTCGCACCGGCTTTGGCGCGGTAGAACACGCCCGCGCCGCCGGGTGCCTGCCACTCGCCGCCACAGGCCTCCAGCGCGTCCCAATGCTGCGTCAAGGTCTGCAACTGCGCGGCCAGCCCGGCCAGCGAGTCCGCCGTGAACACCAGGCGCTCGCGCATGGCTTCACGCCCCACCTGCAAGGTGTGCGCAAGGTCAGCCAGGCGCAGGGCGCGGCCCTCGGCCAACAGCGTACGCAGTTGCTCGACCTTCTCGCGCAACTGCACCGGCGTGCGCGCTGACAATGGAATGGCCCAGGCCAGCCCCTCCTCCAGGGCAGGCGCCGCTGCGCTTTCCTGCGCACTGGCTTCACGCAGGATCACATGGGCGTTAGCCCCACCCGCGCCAAACGACGACACACCGGCGACCCGCGCCGCGCCGTCTGCCACGGTCCAGTCCGCCAGTGTTTGCTGGACCCGGAACCGCGTGCCGGCAAACTCGATATTGCCGTTGAGCACCGCCGAGTGCAGCGAAGGCACCCATTGACGGTGCAAGAATTGCAGCAGCACCTTGGTCACCCCGGCGATGCCAGCGGCGCTTTCGGCGTGGCCGATATTGGATTTGACCGAGCCGATCACGCACTCGCGGTCGGTGCCGCCCAGGGCCTTGCCGAGCCCGGCGATCTCGATGGGATCGCCCAGCGCCGTGCCGGTGCCATGGGCCTCGATGTAGCTGATCGCAGCCGGGTCAACCTGACCCTGGTGCAAGGCCGCCTTGATCAACGCCGCCTGGGCGTTGGGGTTAGGCACCGAGTAACCGTTGGTCTTGCCGCCGTGGTTGATCGCCGAGGCCTGGATGACCCCGTAAATGCGGTCACCCTCGGCCAGGGCGTCGGCCAACGGGCGAATCAGCACCGCGCCCACGCCTTCACCGGGCACGTAACCGCTGCCGCCTTCGCCAAAACTGCGGCAGCGGCCGTCATCAGACAAGAAACGGCCCTGGCCCAGCACCAGGTATTTGTTGGGGTGCACGGTGACGTTCACGCCGCCGGCGATCGCCACCGCACATTCACCGGCCAGCAGGCTCTGGCAGGCCAGGTGGATCGCGGTCAGTGACGAGGAACACATGGTGTCCAGGGTCACGCTGGGGCCGTGGAAGTTGCAGAAGTACGACACGCGGTTGGCAATCGAGGCCACGTTGCCGGGAATCGCCAACGGGTGACCCAGGGCCGTTTCTTCCGGCCCGTACAGTTGGTATTCGTTGTACATCGCGCCCACGAACACCCCCACCGCTGCGCTGTCCAGGCTGTGGGCCGCGCTGTGGGAGGCGCTGTATTGACGCGCCGTGGCGGCCAGGGTGGCGCGGGTGTAGCCCGCGTCTTCCAGCAGGTGGTAGGCGCATTGCAGGAACAGCCGTTCCTGGGGATCGGTGATCTGTGCTTCGCGCGCCGAGATGTTGAAAAACAGCGTGTCAAAGCAATCCACGTTGTCGATGAAGCCGCCCCATTGACCATAGGTGGTGCCGGGCACGCCTTTTTGCTGCGCATAAAAACGCGCATGGTTCCAGCGCTCTGCGGGCACCGGGGTGATGCAGTCGCGCCCGTCGCGCAGGTGGCTCCAGTACTGGTCCAGGTCGGCCGCCTGTGGGTATTGCCCACTCAGGCCGACAATCGCGAATTCCATCGGGCCTGCGCTGCGCGGAGCCGTGCTTGCAGGCTGCGCCTGCACCTCGCTGACCGGTGCGGCGACGCTGGCGCCGAGCACTTCGCTCAACGTCGGCGCGTGCTGTTCCAGGAAGTACCCGCAGAGTTTTTCCAGGGTCTGGAACTCGAAAAACAGGGTTTTCGACAACGGCCCGAACACCTCTTCAAGCTTGGCGGTCAGGCGCCCGACCATGATCGAGTCGATGCCATAGTCTTCCAGCGGCGCCTGGGCATTGATGCGGTGCGCGGGCAACCCGAACACCTCGGCGAGCAGTTGCTTGAAGTACTGCTGCACCTGCTCGGCCGTCAGCGCCGCGACGCTCACCGGCGCGGCGGGTGCGGCGGGCGCGGTGGGCAGGTTGAGCGGCGCCAGCGCACGGTCCAGGTCCCCCTCGGCCACCAGCACTTGGCTGGCGCCTTGGGCCAGCGCGCTGTGCAGCGCCGACAACGCCACCGCCGTGCTCAGCGGACGCACGCCGCGCTGGGTCCACAGCCGCTCCTGGGTGGCGGCATCCGGGCGCATGCGCCCTTCGGCCCACAGCGACCAGTCCACCGCCAACGTATGGCCACGTCGCTCGCCGCGGCTCACTTGGGCGTTGCGCGCATGGGCAAAGCCGTCGAGGAAGGCATTGGCGGCCGCGTAGTCGGCCTGGCCGACGTTGCCAGTCACGCCGCTGGCAGAGGCGCACAGCACGAACCATTGCAGGTCGAGGTGGCGGGTGGCGTGGTCGAGGTTGGCCGTGCCACGCACCTTGGGCTCCAGCACTGCACGCACCTGGGCCAGGGTCTTGTTGACGATAAAGTCGTCGGCGGTCAGCCCGGCGTTGTGAATCACCCCGTTGAGCGTGCCGTGGGCCTGTTGCACCGAGGCCAGCAACGCCTGGACTTCGCTCAATTGGCCGATATCCGCCTGGCAGTACACCACTCGTGCACCGCGTTGTTCCAGGGCGGCCAGTTGTTGTTGATCGGCCTGGCTCAGCAGCGAACGCCCCACCAGCACCACGCGGGCATCGTGGGTGTGGCGGATGATGTCGCGGGCAAAGATCTGCCCCAAGGCACCGGCACCGCCGGTGATCAGGTAGCAACCGCCATCCTTCCAGACCGGCGGCTGCGCGCTGGCGCTCGCCTGGCGCCACGCCGGGACACGGGCTTCGCCGCCGTCCAGCCACACCGCGCTGTGTTCGGCACTGACCGGCGCGTGCTCGAGCGCGTCCAGGGTCGGCAGGGCAATCAATTGCCCGCGCAGCCGTGGGTTTTCCTGGCGGGCGGTGTTCAGCAGCGCCTCAAGGCCCAGCATCAGTGGCGCTTGCGGCCAACCCACCAGCAGCACTTGGATAAACAGCGGTGCGTGGCCAGCGCTGAGGCAGGCCTTGAGGTGTGTAAACAACGCCTCTACCGCAGCCTGGTAGTCCTGCGCCACGGCCAGGTTGTCCTCACCGCTGCAACCCACTGCCAGCGCTTGCACATGCGCCTGGGGAAACATCCGGCTCAGGCGATTCAACGTCGGCAGCGGATCACGCGCCGCCAGCAGCAGCACCTGGTGCTGGCCTTGAATTGCCGGGGCGAGCGGTGCGGCGGGCACGGCCTGCCATTCACGCAGCAGGCGGATCGGCGCCACGCGCTCAGCCGTGGCCAGGGCGATTTCCCGGGCGGCCAGGCCCTGCACGCTGACGCTCAGCGTGCCGTGGTCGTCGTACAGGTGCGCATTGAGTTTGCTCAGGGCGCCATGGGTCTGCAGGGTCAGCACGGCCCAGGCCGTTGCGCCCAACGGGGCGTGAATATCCAGCTGGTCAAGGGCAAACGGCACTTTGGGCGGTAGGCTGCCGCGACCGTCCGCCCCCAGGAAGAACCCGGCCACGCCTTGCAGGGCGCCATCGAGCATCGCCGCGTGCAGGGTCCAGCCGGTGGTGGGTTCGGGCGATACCAGGCGCACCAGGCACTGATCGGCGCTGCAATAGATGGCCTCGATCACGCGGCAGGACGGCCCATAGGCCAACCCCGCTGCCTGGAACGCCGCATAGCAGTCAACGCCGGAAAGCACCTGCGCGCTGCGCGCCTTGAGCGCCTGGATATCCAGGGTCTGCGGGGCCTGTGCCACGTCCGACAACGTCACCACGCCTTGGCCATGCACGGTGGGCTCGGCGCTAGGCTGCGCCGCCGGGCGGCTGCTGATGCGGTAGGTAAAACCGTTGGCCTGGGCCAGCGGCGCAAGGTGGGTGTGCACCTCGCGGGTTTGCCCGGCTTCCCAGGTCAAGGGCGCCATCCAACCGACTTTGCTCAGTTGCGCGTGGCGCCATTGGGGGTGCAGCGCGGTGGCCGCTTGCAGGGCCATTTCCAGGTACGCCACGCCGGGCAACACGTGATGCCCTTGCACCACATGGTCAGCCAGGAAAAACTCCTGGCCGGTAAACGCCGACGCAAAGGACTCGCCGTCCAGCTGACGCACCAGTGCCTGCGTGCCACGGCCGGGGCCTTGTGGCGCGACCCAATAGCGCCCGTGCTCAAACGGATAGGTCGGCAAGTGCAGCCGCACCGGCGCCTGCTGCGGGTAGCGCAGGTGCCAGGGCAACGTGTAGCCCTGGCAGTAAAAGTCGGCCAGGGTGCGCAGGGTGTCTTCATAGGCACCCGCCGCTTGCGTGTCGCTCAGTTGGCGCACGCCCTGCTCCACGCCTTGCACATGGGACGGCTGCAACGCCTGGCGTTTGTCGACCTTGCCCAGCCAGGCCCGTTCGCCGAACACCTGCGCCGGGAAGGCATCGTCGCTGGCCGCCCGGGCCCGGGCCTGTGCCAGCGGGGTGCGCGCCAGTTGTTGCAGCAGGCTCAGCGCAGCGGCCTGGTCCTGCACCACCAAGGCGCAGCGGTATTCAAAGTGATGACGACCGTCGAGCAAGGTGTGGCTGACGGCTTCCAGGTCCAACGGCGCTGGGGCCGCCAGCAGCGCGAGCAACTGATCGACACGGTCGCACAGCGACACAATCGAGCGCGCCGAAAGCACCAACAGGTAGGCCACCCGCGCCTTTACCGGCGCGGGTGGGCGGCGCTCGCTGCCGGTCAGGTCGCGCAGCACCACGTGGGCGTTGGTGCCGCTCATGCCAAAGGCACTCACGGCACCGTGGCGGGCGGCGTCGGTCTTGACCGGCCATGGACGCGGCGCGGTATTGACGAAAAACGCACTGGCCGACCAGTCGACAAAGTCATTGTGGGTTTCAAAGTTCAGGCTCGGCGGAATCGTCTCGTGGCGCAGCGCCGAAGCGAGGCACAGGGTGCTCACCAGCCCGGACGCGGCCAGGCTGTGGCCGAAGTTGGTCTTGGTGGACGTCAGCGCGCAATGCGCCCCGTTCGCTGACTGGCCGAACACCTGCGCCAGTGCGTTCACTTCCACCGCATCCCCAAGCGCGGTGCCGGTGCCGTGGGTGACCACGTAGTCGATCTGCCCGGGTGCGAGGTTGCACGCCGCATACGTCGAGGCCAGCAGGCGGGCCTGCGCCGCGCCGTTGGGGGCGGTGATGCCGTTGGTCTTGCCGTCGTAGTTGATCTTGCTGGCGGCGATCACCGAGACAATCGGGTCGCCCGCCGCCAGTGCCGCCGACAGCGGCTTGACCACCAGCGCCACCACCGCTTCGCCGGGGACCATGCCGTTGGCCCGCTGGTCGAAGGTGTGGCACCGGCCGTCCGGCGAGAGCATGCCGGCGTCGTCCATGCGGGTGAACGACTGCGGCGTGAGCATCAGGTTGGCGCTGCTCACCAGCGCCATTTCGCATTCGCCGCTGCGCAGGCTCTGGCAAGCCTGGTGCAAGGCCACCAGCCCCGAAGAACAGGCGGTGTTGAGGGTCATCACCGGGCCGTCCAGGTCCAGCACATAGGCCAGGTGCGAAGCGGCGATGGCGCTGTGGTTGGCGGTGATCGAGCCACCGCCGCCCAGTTGGAAGTACTCGCCCTCCTCCAGGCCCACAAACACACCCACCCGGTGGCTGGCCAACTGGCGCGGGCCGATGCCCGCGTCCTCCAGCGCCCGCCAGGATTCTTCCAGCAGCAGGCGTTGGCGCGGGTCCATCTCGGCCGCGGCGCGTGGGGAAATGCCAAAGAACAGCGGGTCGAACTCGTCCACCCCGCGCAGCGCCCCACAGCTGTAGTCGCCCTGGCGGCTCACCGCGCTGCGACCTTCCAGCAGCAGTTGCCACATGTCCTCCACCGATTCGCACTGCGGGAAACGCCCGCTGGTGCCGATGATCGCAATCGGCTCATCGCGCAACGCAGGCGCTGCGACAATGGCCAGTGCTGGCGGTGTGGGTTGGGCCGCCTGCGCCTGGGGCGCACGGTAGTGCTCGCTCAGTGCGGCGCCGTGCTGTTCGGCCAGGTGCTCGGCCAGTCGGGCCAGGGTCGGGTGGGAGAAGAACAGCGCGGGGCTTACGGCAAACCCGAAGCGCTGCGCGATTTTCTTGGCCAGGCGGGCCAGGTTGATCGAGTCAAACCCGAAGCTGCTCAAGGTGGCGTCGCCCGGCAATTCTGTGGCAGGGATCTGCGCCACGTCGCTGCACAAGCCTTGCAACTCGCCCAGCAGTTGCGCGGGCAGGTCGGCCTGCGCAACCGTCAGTACCGGCGACGGCTGCGCCGGGGCGGCGTCCAGGTCAAACAGCTGCACAAGCCTTGGCGCCTCGCCGCAGGCCACGGCGACATGTTCCAGGCCGCTGTGCAAGATCGCCTCAAACACCGGCAGGCCCTGCTCGGCCGTGAGCAACGCCTGGCCGCTCCCGTGCAGGTAGGCGGCCAGGGCGCGGCCCTGTTCGGAGTCGGCGTGGGCCTGCACCGGGCCCATGCCGCCTTCTTTCCACAGCGGCCAGTTGATCGCGACGGTTTGCCCCTGCCGTTCGCCCCGTGCCACCCGCTGGTTGCGGTAGGTGGCGTGGGCCATCAGGAACCGGTTGCCCATGGCGTAGCTGCCCGCGCCCATGTCGCCCAGCAAAGCGGCCGTGGACGAGAAATAGCAGGCGTACAGCAAGGGGTCGCGGGCGGTCAGGGCGTCGAGCAGTTCGGCGCCGGACACCTTGGGCGCCAGCACCGCCTGGAAGGCCTGCGCAGAGGCTTGCAACAGGCCTGCGCCCTCCTCGACCCCGGCGGCGTGAATGAACCCTTGCAACGGGCCAAAGGCCTCGCGCACCTGGTTCAGCGCTTGCTCCATGGCGGCAAAGTCGCTCACATCCGCCTGCCAATAGCGCACGTCGGCGCCTTGGGCAGTCATGGCGTGCACGCGCTGCATCAGCGCTGGGCTCGCGGCCGAGCGCCCCAGCAGCGCCAGGCGCAACGCTGCGCCTTGGGTACGTGCCAGGTAGTCGGCAAACAGCAGCCCCAACTGGCCGCTGCCCCCGGTGATCAACCAGGTGCTGGCGCGGGCCGACGGCAACACCGCTGACGGCGCAGGCGCCAGCGTCAGGCGCTGCGCCGCCGCTCGGTAACGCTGCGGCCCCACATACACATCGCTGGCGCTGTCGCCGCTGCGCCAATGGCTGAGCAACCGCGCGACGTCGAAGGTGTCGCTGAGCAGCGTTTGCCAAGCGGTCTGCGCGAGGATGCGCGGCATGGAGCGTTCAAGGCCGATCCAGGCTTCCTGCTGGCAGCGGTCCAGCCCGTTGCGGCTGATGCCCGCCAGCAGCACCCGTTGCAGGGTTTGCTGCAACCGCGACAGGCCCTGGAGCAGGTTCACCAGCAGCTCGGGTTGCTGACTGAGCTCCGGCGCCTCGGCGGGCCACAGGTAAAGCAGGCCGTCGATGGCGCCGTGGCGCTCAATGATCGCGCCCAGCACCTCGTTGACCTCATGAGCGCGTTGCGCATTGAGGCTGTAGGTGTGCGCATCCGCCTGGCCCTGGCGCGACACGAACACCAGGCGCACGCCCGGTTGCTGCGCAGCGAAGTGCTCGCGCACTTGGGCCTGCAATGCCGGGTCAGACAGGCAACACAGCACCGATTGCGGTTGTTGCTGCGTGGCGTGCCCCAGCGCAGCGGGGGCTGGCTGCCAGTGTTCGGCAAAGGTCACGAGGTCCGGCCGCGTGGTTGGCTGCGGCGTAGGCGGCGTGGGCCGCTCATCAATCGCCCAATGCCGGATGCGCGCAAACGGGTAGCCGGGCAGCGGCACCCGCTTGACGCCCGCCGGGCGCGGCAACGCGTGCCAGTCCAGCGGGCTGTCACGGTGGGTGGTCCACAGGCGGGCCAAGGTGGGCAGGTCATTGGCGGCCAGCGCCTGCGCCCAGTCGTTGGGGTTCAACTCGCCAGTGCTGGGGGCGCCGGTAGGCTCATCACTAAAGGCGCGTAAGCGCTGCAGCAGCTCGGCCACGCTGCCGACCACCCAGGCCAGCCGCTCGCCCAGTGCGTCGCGGCCCACTTGCAGGGTGTAGGCAAGGTTTGCCAGCGACACCTGCGGGTGTTTTTCCAGGTGCGCGGCCAGGCGCCTGGCGCTCTCGCCCAGGCGCTCGCGGGTCTTGGCCGAAAGCACCACCAGCTGCGGGCCCTCGGCACTCGGCGCAGCGGCGGGTGCGATGTACTCCTCAAGCACCACGTGGGCGTTGGCCCCGGAGAAACTCAGGCTGCTCACCCCGGCGCGGCGCGGCAGCGGCTGGCCGTTGGCGTCGGTGAGCACGGCCCATGGCTGGCGCTGGTCGACGATGTAGAACGGGCTGTCAGCCAGTTTGATGTAAGGGTTCTGCCGCTCGAAATGCAGGTTGGCCGGCAAGGTGCCGTGCTGCATCGACAGGATGATTTTGAACAGCCCGGCCATGCCCGCCGCAGCTTCCAGGTGGCCGATGTTGGTCTTGACCGCCCCCAGTCCGCAGCGCCCTTCGGGAATGCTCACGCCGTGGTTGCGCGCCAGGGTCGCGAAGGCGTCCTTGAGGCCGTTGATTTCGATCGGGTCGCCCAGGGGCGTGCCGGTGCCGTGGGTTTCGATGTAGGTGACGGTGGACGGGTCCACCCCGGCCCGGGTGTAGGCGTCCACCAGCAGCATCGATTGCGCCACCGGGTTCGGCGCGGTGAGCGACGAGGCGCGGCCGCCGTGGTTTTCGGCGGTGGCGCGAATGACCGCATGGATGGTGTCGCCGTCAGCAATGGCCTTGTGCAGCGGCTTGAGCAACACCGCGCCAGCGCCTTCGCCGCGCACGTAGCCGTTGGCCTTGTCGCTGAAGGTCATGCAGCGCCCGTCTTCGCTCAACATGCCCGCATCGCTGAACGACAGCGTGAGAAACGGGCTGAGCATCAGGTTCACGCCACCGGCAATCGCCATTTCGCAGCCGTTGCGAATCGACTCTACCGCCCGGTGCAAGGCGATCAGCGAGCTTGAGCAGGCGGTGTCCACCGGCTGGCTAGGGCCATGGATGCCCAGCAGGTAGGAGATGCGGTTGGCGAGCACCGAATGGGACAGGCCGGTGGAGGAATACGCGCTGATCGGCAGCCCGGCGTCCACCAGCAGGTTGAGGTAATCGGTGGCGCCTACGCCGATAAACACCGAGGTCTTGCTGCCGGAAAAATCGGCGCTGGCGTAACCGGCGTTGCCGAGGGCGCTGAACACCGTTTCCAGAATCAGCCGCTGGGCCGGGTCCATCAACTTCGCTTCATGGGGCGAGATGTTGAAGTAGAGGCTGTCGAACTTGTCGACGTCCTCGATGAAACCGCCCCACTTGGCGCGGGTCTTGCCGCCTTCGGCGGGGTCGCCGTAGAGCGCCTCCCAACTCCAGCGATCGGGCGGCACGGTGCTGATCACATCGTCGCCCGCGTACAGGTGCTCCCAGAAACGCTCCAGGTCTGGCGAGCCGGGCAACACCCCGGCCATGCCGATGATCGCAATCGGCAAAGCGCCGTTGTCGACGACAGGCGCGTCGGCAACCGGCGCAGGCTCGGCGGCAACCACCGGCGCAGCGACGGTCTGTGGATAGTGGGCGGCGATGAACCCACCGATGGCGGCCAGGGTCTTGTGCTCGAAGAACAGCGCCGGGGTGATGTCGAGGTTGTAGTGGCTGTTGAGCTTGTTGGCCAGCTCCACGTAAGTGATGGAGTCGAAGCCGTAGCTGCCCAGCTCAGTGTCGGCGTTGAGCCCCGCTGCGGTCTTGTGCAGCACTTGGGCGGCCAGGTCCTTGAGGGTGCCCAGCAGGTCGGACGCGGCGCTGGCCGGCGGTGCGGCGGGGGCTGTTGTCAGGGCGTACTCGCTCGCCAGGTGCTGCGCGAGGGCGTTCAGGCTTTTGTGTTCAAAAAACAGCGCCGGGGTGATGTCCAGGCCGTAGTCGCGGTTGATGCGGTTGGCCAGTTCCACGTAGGTGATGGAGTCAAAGCCGTAGTCGGCCAGCGCCACCTGCGGGCGCAGGCTGTTGGCGTCACGCTGCAAAATGGCCGCGGCCAGTTTGCCCAGGGCCAGGCTCAGGCCCTCGTCGGTGGCCACGCTGTGCGGGCGCACCGCCGCCACGGGCGCTGGCGGGGTCATGCCGAGCACTTTTTCGATCTTGGCGCGGTCCCCCACCGCCACGCAGAGCGCGGTCGGGCTGCTGGTGGACAGGCCCAGCAACACCTCGAGCCCCAGGTCCAGGGACAAGGGTTGCACGCCCATCACATTGCGCATCAGGGCTTCGGTCTGCTCGCTGATGCGCATGCCGCCGTCGCGCCAGTAAGGCCAGTTGACCGACAGTGATTTGCCCTGGCGGCGCCCGGCGCTCACTTGCTCGTCGCGCCATTGGGTGAAGTGGTCCAGGTATTCGTTGGCGTAGGCATAGGCCGACTGGCCCACGGTGCCCGCCAGGGACGAAATGGACGAGAACACCAGGAACAGGTCCAGCGCGTCGTCGCGGGTGACGTCATCCAGGTGCCTGACACCGGCCACCTTGGGGTCGAGCACCGCGCCCAGCGCGGTCAGGTCCTGCTTGACGATCAGGCTGTCGCGGATCGCCCCGGCGGCGTGCAGCACGCCGTTGAGCACGCCGAACTGCGCCTTGATCGCCCGGTGCAGCGCGATCACGTCGGCCTCGCGGCTCACGTCGGCCTGGATATAACGGGTCACACCCGGCAACCCCGGCGCCTCCACCGCGCTGCTGGACGGCGAACGGCCGCACAGGATCACCGTGGCCGCATAACGCTGGCGCAACTGGGCGGCGATCTTCACGCCCAAGGCCCCGGCGCCGCCGCTGATCAGGTACACGCCGCCCTGGCGAAACAGCCCCGGCGCCGACAGCACCGCCGCGCGCTCCACGCCTTTGAGGGCCTGCACCTGACGGGTCTGCTGCGCGTAACGCACCAGCACCGGCTGCGCCTGCGGTGCGTGTTGCAAGGCCTTAGCCACGTGGTGCGCGGCGTCGGCCTCGGTGCAGTCGGCAAGGTCGAGCACGCAGGCCATAAGGCCCGGGTGTTCGTGGCCCAGCACCCGGGCAAACCCGGCCAGTGCGCGGTGGCCGAAGTGCCCCGAGCGGCTGATAAACAACAGGCGCGCCTGGGTACGCCCGCGCGCCAGCAGCGCCGTCAACAAGGGGTACAACGCGGGCAACAGCGCCTCGGCACTGTGCTCGGCGGGCAGCACAAACAGCAGGTTCAGGTCGCCGCCGCTGCCAAGGGTGTCCAGCGCCGCTGGCCAACTGGCAGGCGCAACGTGCAAGGGTTTGAACCCCAAGGCCTGGTCCAAGGCGGGCCAGGGCGCATCGCTCAGCAACAGGGTGTGCGCCGCCGAGGGAGTGGCGGCCGGGCCGCTCAGCGCCTGGGTTTGCCAGTGCGGGGTAAACAGTTGCAAGTCGTCGGCCTTGCGCAACGAGTAAGGCCGGTAGGACAGGCTGCGCATCGAGGCCAGCACCTGGCCGTCGTCGCTGACCAGGTCGATGTCAAAGCGCTTTTCGGCAAATTGCGTAGAGCCGTGGTTGCCGGTGACCCGCGCATACGCGTAGCAGGTCGCGGTGAGTGCGGCGTAAACCGTGATTTCACCCAGGGCATACGGGATGTACAAAGTGTTGTCTTTACTCGGGTCGCCCAACAGGCCGAGCAGGCTTTGCAAGGCGCCGTCCATCAACGAGGGGTGCAAGGTGTACGCCGCCAGGTCATGGCGCAGGGCGTGGGGCAAGACCAGCCGGGCCAGGGATTCGTCGGCGTTGAAGTACAGGGTTTCGAGGGTGCGCAGGCCAGGGCCATAGACCAGGTCGTTGCGGTCGAAAATGCGGTAGCACTGCACCGCTGGCCAAACATCGGCGCAGCGCGCCTTGATCGCCGCCAGGTCCAGGTGCGGCACCTGTTGCGGCGCCGCCACCCGGCGCACGCGGCCTTGGGAATACAGCTGGCCCTCGCCGTCGCTGACCCGGTAAGCCGTGCCGCGCTCGGTGTCTTGCAGGTCGACCTGCACCGATTTGGCCTGGTCGGTGACAATCACCGGCTTGATCCAGGCGACGTTCTGCACCTGTTGCACGTGACCCGGGGCCAGCCCCTGCCCCGCCAGGCGCTCGGCGGTGATCGCCAGCTCCAGGTGCGACACGCCGAGCAAGGTCGGCGCGCCGGACACCAAATGGTCTTTGAGGTACACCTCGCTGCCGTCGAAACGGTGGCGAAAGCGCGGCTGCGCGGCGTCGTTCACCCGCTGCGACAGGATCGGGTGCAACGCCGCCGCTTGCGGCGCTGCGCCCTGGCCCGCCGCCCAGTACGGCGTCGCGTCAAAGGCGTAGGTGGGCAACGGCACGCGCCGGGTGCCCTGCGGCGCCAAGGCCCAGTGCACGGCGGCGCCAGCGGCCCACAGGCGGGCCTGGTCCTGCACGCCAGGCTGGGCCAGCGTGGCCCGTTCGGCCTCGGCTTGCTGGCGCGCCGCGTCGTTGCTCAGGTCGCCGCTGAACACTGCCTGGCCGTCGCTGCCGTCGGTCAAAAAGCGGCGCAGGCCTGCGGCCAACGCAGGCAGCGCGTCACACACCACGGCCAGCCTTGCGGGCATTGCGTCGCGCCCATGTTGCAGGGTGTGCAGCACCTCGCCAAACGCGGGCAGCGGCGCAGCGCTTTCCAGCCAGTGCAGCAGGCGCGTGGCCATGGCCTGCAAACGCTCCGGCGTACGCGCCGACAGCACCGCCACTGAAGGCTGCGGCGCCGCGACCACTGCGGGCGTGGGCAGGTATTCTTCCAGCACCAGGTGCGCGTTGGTGCCGCTGAACCCCAGCGAACTGACGCACGCCCGGCGCGGGTGGTCCGGCTGGGCGGCCCAGGGTTGCAGGCGCTCAAGGGTGAAGAACGGGCTGTTGCCGAAGTCGATGTGCTGGTTGGGCTGCTCCAGGTGCAAGGACGGCGGCAGCGTCTGGTGACGCAGGCACAGCACGGCCTTGATCAGGCTGGTGATGCCCGCCGCGACCTGGGCGTGCCCGATATTGGTCTTGACCGAGCCAATGGCGCAGAACTGCTTGTGCTCGGTCTGCTGGCGAAACGCGGCGCTCAGGGCCTCGAATTCGATCGGGTCGCCCAGGCGCGTGCCGGTGCCGTGGGCTTCCACGTAGCCGATGGTGCGCGGGTTGATCCCGGCGCGGGCGTACACATCGTTGAGCAGTTGGGTCTGGGCATAGGCGCTGGGCACGGTGATGCCCGGGGTCTTGCCGTCCTGGTTGATGCCCGAGCCACGGATGACCGCGTGGATGGTGTCGCCATCGCGCTCGGCTGCGGCCAGGGGCTTGAGCACCACCACGCCGACCGACTCGGAAATCACGATGCCGTTGGCACGTTCGTCAAAGGTCTTGCACAAGCCGTCCGGGGACAACATGCCCAACTGCGAGGCCAGCACGAACAGTTCCGGCGTGTTGTAGAGCATCACCCCACCGGCCAGCGCCACCTCGCAGGTGCCGCTGAGCAGGCTTTCGCAGGCCATGTGCACCGACACCAGCGACGACGAACACGCCGTGTCCACCGCCACCGCCGGGCCTTTGAGGTTGAGGAAATACGACAGGCGCGCCGCGAGGATCGACGAGGTGTTGCCGGTGAGGCTGTAGGCATCGGCGGGCATATGCTGCTGGCGCAGGTGCGTCAGGTAATCGCCGGTGACGCACCCGACAAACACCCCGCACTTGCTGTTGGACCAACTGCCCGGCGCGTAGCCTGCGTCTTCGATGGCGCCCCAGGCTTCCTGGAAAAACAGGCGCTGCTGGGGGTCCATCAGCAACGCTTCACGGGGGCTGATGTTGAAGAAGTCGGCGTCGAACCCCTTGATGTCGTCCACCAGACCCGCCCACTTGCTGTAGCTCTTGTTGCGGGCGTTGCGGTCGGGGTCGAAGTAATCCTGGTGGCCCCAGCGGCTGGCAGGAATCTCACCGACGCTGTTGCGCCCGGCCTTGAGGTTGTCCCAGAACTGGGCGGTGTTGTCGGCACCGGGGAAACGCCCGGACATGCCGATGATCGCAATGTCGGTGGCGCCCGCTGGAGCTTCTTTGGCAGGCGTGACCGCCCCGCCCGCCACCAGGCGCAGCAGGTCACGGGCCTGGACCAGGGACAGGTGACCGTCCTTGACCAGGTTGAGGATGTCGGTGGTGGTAATACACACGGTCATTGGAAATCACCCATTAAACGGTTGGCCTGGTCGACGCTGAGTCGACCGCTCTGCAATTGCGCGAGGATGTCGAGCAAGGCCTGGTCGGGGTCCTCGTCGGCACGGCCTGCGGCGGGCGTGGGGATGGCAGGGGCTGGCGGTGCGGCGCGCTGTTGCAGCGCCTGGGCAAAGCCGCCCAGGGTCGGGTGCTCGAACAACAGGCTGACCGGCAGCGTGACGCCCAATTCCTGCTGGACCTGGTAGATCAGGCGGGTCGCGGTGAACGAGGTGCCCCCGGCGTTGA
Organism: Pseudomonas sp. SDO5215_S409; assembly: GCF_054071325.1. Lineage (NCBI taxonomy): Bacteria > Pseudomonadati > Pseudomonadota > Gammaproteobacteria > Pseudomonadales > Pseudomonadaceae > Pseudomonas > Pseudomonas sp. SDO5215_S409. The sequence goes on from NZ_JBSVWN010000001.1 coordinate 270,398, forward strand.
AAAAGTGACTGTCGTCCTGCGCCTGCGGCACGCCCAGGATCGCAGCCCAGATTCGCGCCACGTGCGCGCCGTGCCCGGGCACCGCCGCCGTGGCCTGCGCCGGGACGGCGTCGGGTGCGGGCAACGCCTTGCGGTCGACTTTGTTGTTGGGGGTCAGCGGCAGCGCGTCGAGTGCCACGTACAGCGACGGCACCATGTACGCGGGCAGGTCCTGCGCCACACGCTGGCGCAGTTGCAGCTTGAGCGCTTCATCGAGTTGCGCAGGGGCGCCCAGCACCACATAGGCGGTCAGCACGCCTTCGGCATCGCTGCCCGTGCCGCGTTGACGCAAAGTGACCACGGCGTCGCGTACCTGCGGGTGGCTGCGCAGCACGTTTTCGATTTCACCGGCTTCGATACGGAACCCACGCACCTTCAACTGGCCGTCTTCACGGCCCAGGAACTCCAGCGTGCCGTGGGCCGTGAGGCGTGCCTGGTCGCCGGTGCGGTACACCCGGCCGCTGGCGGTCTGGATGAATTTTTCGGCGTTCAGGTCCGGGCGGTTAAGGTAGCCCGTGGCAACCCCATCGCCACCGATGCACAGCTCTCCGGCCACGCCCAGCGGCACGTCCACCTGCGCGCCGTCGAGAATATGCAGGCGGGTGTTCTGGATCGGTTTGCCGATGGGCACGATCGCCGAGTCCCCCGCGCCATCGACCCGCTCGACACACGACCAAATGGTGGTTTCAGTCGGCCCGTACAGGTTCCACAGCTCACGGCTGCGCGGCAGCAGTTCGCGCGCCAGGCTGCGCGGCAACGGCTCGCCGCCACACAGGATGCGCAGGCCCGGCTGGCCCGCCCAGCCGCTGCTGACCAGCATCTGCCAGGTGGTGGGCGTGGCCTGCATCAGGCTGATGCGCTGGCTGTCGAGCAGGTGCTGCAACTGCAAGGCGTCCATCGCGGCCTCGCGGGAGGCCAGCACCACGCAGGCGCCGTTGACCAGCGGCAGGTACAGCTCCAGCGCGGCAATGTCGAAAGAAATGGTGGTGACCGCCAACAGCCGGTCCTGCGCGGTAATCCCCGGTTCGCGGGCCATGGACTGCAAGAAGTTGCTCAAGGCCAGGTGGGAGATCTGCACGCCCTTGGGCCGCCCGGTGGAGCCGGAGGTGTAGATGACGTAGGCGTTGTCCTGCAGGCTCGCGCGGTTGGGCAGGTTGTCGGCCGCCTGCGTGTCGATCGCACTGGCGTGGGCTGCCAGGTCCAGCAGGCGCGTGCCCGCCAGGTTCAGGCCAGCGGGCAAACCGGCCAGGCTGTCCACCATGACCACCGCCGGTTGCGCATCGTCGAGCATGTGTTGCAGGCGCTGGGCCGGGAAGCCCGGGTCCATCGGGATGTAAAAGCCCCCCGCCTTGTGCACCGCCAGCAGCGCGGCGACCAAGTCGCCCGAGCGCTGCATGCACAGCGCCACGCCCTGCCCTTGCCCCAGGCCCTGGGCCTGCAAATGCCGGGCAAGGCGGTTGGCCCGCTGGTTCAGGGCCTCATAGGTCCAACTGCGCTGGGGGTCGACCAGCGCGGTGTGCGCGGCCTGGCGCGACGCGTGCTGCTCGAACAGCTGCGCCGTGGTGAATGGCGTCACCGGTGCCTGCACGCCTTGCAGGTAGGTGGCCGAGCGCGAAAGGTCCTGGTGCGCGACCACGGGCAGCGACCACACCGGCGTCTGCGGCTGCTGCACGCAGTGCTGCAACAGCGCCAGGAAGCTGTCTTTCATGCGCACCCGGGTCGGTTCGCCAAACAGGTCGGCGTTAAACTTCAGCGCACCGCTGAGTTGGCCGTCGATGTCCATCATCTCCAGGCCGATCTCGAACTGGCCTTCTTGCTGGGCAAACGGCACCGACTCCAGAGCCAGCCCCTGGTGGCTGATCGGCTGGCCTTCGCGGGGCGACAGCACGCGGATCAATTCGCTGCTCTGGTGGGGTTTCTGGTAGACGAACTCGGCCTGGAACAGCGGCGTGCGCCCGGCCTCGCGCGGCGGGTTGAGGTCTTGCACCAGCTTGGCGAACGGCACGCGCTGGTTTTCCAGGGCCTCGAGCACAACCTGTTTCTGCTGGTGCAGCAGCTCGCTGAAGGACGGGTTGGCGCGCAGGTCCGCCGCCAGCACCACCGAGTTGACGAAGTAACCCACCAATGGGTTGTAGCGTTGGTTGACGCGCCCGGACACGGGCGAGCCGACCCACACTTGGCGGTCCGAGGAATAGCGGCCCAGCAGGCACTGGTACGCCGCCAGCAACACGGTAAACACCGTGACGCCTTCGCGCTGGGCCAGGGCTTTGATGCCGTCGCTCAGCGCCGGGCTGCATTCGATGGCCACCGAGGCGCCATTGAAGGTCTGGGTGCCGGGGCGCGGGTAGTCCAGCGGCAGGTTCAGGCGCACACCGGGATCGGCCAGCTTGCGCTTCCAATAGTCGCGCTGCTGTTGACCGGCGGCGCTGGCCAGAAAGGTGGCTTCCTCCTGCACAAAATCGGCAAAGGTGTGCGCCAGCGGCGCAAACACCGGTTGCTCGCCACGGCACAGGGCCGCATAAGTGCCAAGCAGCTCATCGAGCAGGATCCACTGGCTCCAGGCGTCCGACACCAGGTGGTGCACGGTCCACAGCAACAGGGTGTCCTGTTCGCCACCGATGAACAGGTGCAAGCGGCTGAGCGTGCCGTGTTGCAGGTCGAACGGCTGGCGATGGGCCGACTGCAACGCGGCCTGTACCGCTTCGCGTGACGCGCCATGCAGGTGGCTGACGCGCAGGTCCGGGGTGACGCTGGCCAGCACTTCTTGCACCGGCTGCCCCTGATGTTCACGAAAGCGCGTGCGCAGCGCCGGATGACGCTGCACCAACAGGCTGTAGCTGCGTTCCAGGGCGGCGCGGTCCAGCGGCGTGCGCAGGCGCAAGGTCAGGGCGATGTGATACGCCGCGCTGTGCTCGTTGAGTTTATGGATAAACCACAGCGACTGCTGGCCATGGGTCATGGGCCACACGTCGAAGGCCTCGGCACGATCGATCCAGTCGGCCTTGGGCACCGGCGCCAGGTAAGGATCGGGGTAACTCACCGCCACCGCGACAGCGGGCACCTCGGCAGCTACCTCGGCAGGCGCCGGTGCGGGGGCAGGCTCGGGGCTGGCGGCCTCGGGCAGGTGCTCGTCGCAGATATGCGCGGTGAACGCCTTGAGGCTGGTGTGGCGCAGCAGCGCCGCCGGTTGCACGTTGATGTCAAAGGCATCGTTGATCTTGTTGATCAGCATCATCGCGCCGATGGAATCCAGGCCGTACTTCATCAGGTCCTGGTCGGGGTCGATGTCGCCCGGTTCGAGCTTGAGCAACTCGGCCAGCTCGCTCAAGGTGCGCTCGCCCACCGCCGAGGCGCCCTCGCCCGCAGGTTTGGCAGCGGCCGGGCGCGGGGCCGGGGCGGCCTTGGGGAACTCGTTCCAGGCGGCTTGAATCGCCTGGGCCTGGCCGTGGATCACCACGTATTGGCTGGCGCCGTCGGTGTTGAGGCCACGCTCCAGAGCCGCGATCCCGGCCTGCGCGTCCAGCGCCACCAGGCCGCGACTGCGTTCCAGGAACAGCGCGCTCTGCTCGTCGATCTGCATGCCGCCGTCGCGCCACAGCGTCCAGTTGAGCGCCAGGCTGCGGCCTTGGCGCAGGCCCTGCTGCACCCGGCGTTGACGCTGGGCCACAAAGCCGTCGAGGAAGCGGTTGGCGTAGGCGTAGTCGGTCTGGCCGGCAAACCCCATGACCGCCGAAATCGACGAATACACCACAAACAGGTCCAGCGCCTCATGCTCCAGGGCCTGGTCCAGCAGGCTCACGCCCAGGGCCTTGGGTTGCACGATGGCGGCGATCTGCGCGGCGGTCTTGCTCGCCAGTGCCGCGTTGTCCATGGTCCCGGCGCAGTGGAACAGGCCGTGGATGCGACCGGCCTTTGCGCGCACGGCGGCCACCAGGTCGGCGCAGCCTTGGGCCTGGGTGATATCCGCCGCCAGGTAATGCAACTGGCCACGCGTGTTGAGCGCCGCCAGACGCTGACGGGTGGCCGCGGGCAATTGGGCCTCGGGGGTACGGCCACTCAAAAAGACCTGTGCATGATAACCCTCCACCAGCGCCTGGGCGAGTATCAGCCCCAGGCCGCCCGCACCGCCGCTGATCAAGTACACGCCACCTTCGCGCAGCACGCGGGTGTCGGCTGGCGCACGGGTTTCCAGGGCGGCGGTGAGGACCAGGCGCCGCTCGTCTTCCAGGCGAACTTCAACGTCCTGGCCCGGTTGCTGGTGCACGCGCAGTTCTGTTTCCAGCCGCTCGGCCAGACGGGCGACCGAGTCCGTCGGCACCCCCACCGAGCGCGCCGCCCACAACGGTTGTTCGGCGGCCAGGCTGCGCATGAAGCCGCCGCTGGCCATACCGGCGGGCAGGTCGTGGGGGTAGGCATGCAACAGCGTGGTCCCCTTGCCCGCTTGTGCGCGAATCAATTGCTGGCTGATGAACACCAGTGCGTCCAGGTTCTGCACCAAGGCGTCGGGCAAGGCCACCGGCGCACCGAGGGCCCAGGCGTGCACCACGGTGCTGGCCAGGCTTGCACAGGCGTCCCACAGCTGGGCGTAGTCGGATGCATTGCCCGGCGCGATTTCATAATGGCGCGGCGTGACGCAGCGAAAGGCGCTGGCCGGGTACACCAGGATGTCTTGCGGGCGGGCCAGTTGGGCCGCCAGGTGCGGGTCGGCGACAAACAGCAGGCGCGGCGCCTGCACTGCGCTGGCCTCCACGGCAGGCACGACGGCGGCGGGCTGCCAGTCCATGCGGTACAGGTGGCTGGGCAGCGTGGTCGGCTGCACTTTGATCGGGCGCAGCATCAGGTTGTCGATGTGCACCAGCAGCTCACCCTGCTCGCTGAGGATGTGCACCGTGCACTGCGCGCTCTGGCCGTCGATCTCGCGCAACTGCGCCACGCTGTAGAAGCGTTCGGGCAGGGCCTTGAACACGGTGATCTGTTCCAGCGAATACGGGATGTAGGTGCTGGTGGGGTCTTCCTGTTCGCAAAAGCGGATGCACGGCTGGAACGCGCTGTCGAGCAGCGCCGGGTTGAGCACAAAACCGTCGAGCAGTTGATAGTGCTCGCCAAGCCCTGCGGGCACTGCGGGCTCGCCGCCGTTGCCACGGCCCTGGCGTCGAATGTCGGCGATCAGGTAGTCGCCGCTGCGCGACAGCGTGTCGATCCCTCGAAAGCTCGGCCCGTAGGCAAACCCCTGGGCATCGAAGCGGGCGTAGCAACCGGCGCGGGCGTCCAGCAACTGGGCGCTGGCCAACAGCGCGGCAAGGTCGGGCAGTGCCGACACCGCAGGCGGCGTGGCGTCGAGCACGATTTCACCCTGCGCGCAGAGTTGCTCGCGTGCGCCGGACAGGTCATGGATCTCGAAACGGGTCTTGCTGTTGCGCTGCTTGAGACGCAGCTCCAGGGTGGCGGGCTCGCGGTCCACCAGAAACGGTTGCAGCCACACCACGTTGCGCACCTGGGCAACGGTGTGGCCCGCAGCCAGGTAAGCGGCGGTGCAGGCCATTTCCAGGTAGGCCACGCCGGGCAAGGTCTTGCGACCGGCAATCACGTGGTCGGCAAAGTAGAACTCCTCGCCGGTGAACACCGAGCGGAACGCCACCTGTTCAAAGGTGGACACGTTGCGCTGCACCAGTTGCGACAACCCGGCAGGCGCGGCAGCGGGCGCAGCACCGCGAAACACCGGCATCTGGCAGCGGCGCTGGGCAAACGGATACGTCGGCACGCTCACGCGCCGCGCCGGGGTGTGGCCCGCCAACGCGTGCCAGTCAAAACCGCCACGGCGCACCCACAGCCGCGCCAGGGCCAGCCACTTGCCCTCCTTTGCCCAGCGGTGGGCCATGGCCGGGATTTCATCGGCGTCCAGGGTCGCGTCCTGATCGACCACCGGCTTGCCGTGAAACAGCGTGGCATCGCGGTCATCGCCCGCCTCGCCTGCCAGGTAAGCGGCCAGTGCGTCGGCCAGTTGCGCCAGCGTGCGGGCGGTCAGGGCCAGGCGCACGTCCATGGCCTGCCGCCCCACTTGCAGGGTGTAGGCCACGTCTTCCAGGCGCAGCGTGGCGCCCTCGCCGCGTACAAAGTCTCGCAGCGCAGCGGCGTAGGCACGCAGGCGCTCGTTGTTTTGTGCGCTGAGCACAATCACCTGCTCGGTGCCTGCGGCCGCAGGCGCTGGCGCTTGCGGGTATTCCTCCAGCACGGCGTAGGCGTTGGTGCCGCTGAACCCGAACGAACTCACCCCGGCACGCCGACGGGTGCCGTCGGGCACGCTCCATTCGCGGTTGTCGGTGTTGATGTAGAACGGCGAGTGGTCCAGCTGGATGTGTTCGTTGAGGTGTTCAAAGTGCGCCGACGGCGGCAGGCGCCGGTTGCGGATCGCCAACAGCGCCTTGAAAAACCCGGCCGCGCCCGCCGCGGCGAGCATGTGGCCCATGTTGCTTTTCACCGAGCCCAGGGCGCAGAACGCGGTGTCGGTGGTGAACGGTTTGAAGGCGTTGACCAGCGCCTCGACCTCGATCGGGTCGCCCAGCGGCGTGCCCGAGCCGTGGGCTTCCATCAGCCCGATGCTGCGCGGGTCGATGTTGAATTGTTTGAACACCGCCTGTTGCAGCTCGGCCTGGGAGGTCTGGCTGGGCGCGGTAATGCCGTTGGTCTTGCCATCCTGGTTCACGCCCCAGCCGATCAGCGTGCCGTAGATGGGGTCGTTATCGCGCTGGGCATCGGCCAGGCGCTTGAGCGCCACCACGCCCACGCCTTCGGCGGGTACAAAGCCGTTGGCGCGCTGGTCGAAGCTGTAGCAGCGACCGTCCGGGGACAGCATGTTGGCTTGGCTGGCCATGATGTGAATCGACGGGTCGGTAAGGATCGATACCCCGCCCGCCAAGGCCAGGTCGCTATTGCCCATCACCAGGCTGTCACAGGCCTGGGCGATGGCCACCAGCGAGGCCGAGCAGGCGGTGTCGATGGTCAGGCACGGGCCGCGCAGGTCCAGCAGGTAGGCAATGCGGGCCGCCAGGATCGAGGTGCTTCCGCCCAGGAAACCGGCGGCGCTCAAGGCGCTGCCGTTCTGGCTCTGGCCGTAGTTGCCACAACCGACGAACACCCCGCATTTGCTGCCCGCCAGTTGCCGGGGGTGCAGGCCCGCGTCTTCCAGGCAGCTCCAGGCTTCTTGCAGGAACAGGCGTTGCTGGGGGTCCATGTCGTCGGCGTCGGCCGGGGAAATGTTGAAAAACAGCGGGTCGAAGCGGTCGATGTCATCCACCGCGCCGATGGAGTCCGAGTAGGTCTTGCCCGCCTGGCGGGTGGGGCTGTAGGCCTGGTGCATGCTCCAGTAGTCGCGATCGACGCGGCTGATGCAGTCGCGGCCTTCGGCCACGGCGTCCCAGAAGGCGTGCACGTTGCGCGTCTGCGGGAAGCGCCCCGACAGGCCGATGATGGCGATGGCCCCGCTGGCAGGCGTTGCGTCGACCGCCGTGGGCGCGGCACTGGCAGGCGCAGGCTTGGCCTGTGGCTGGCCGCGAAACGAGGCGAGTTTGCGCGGCGCCGCTGCTGCCGCTGCTGCGGGGGCAGGCGCCGGTGCCGGTGCAGGTGCAGGCGCCACGGCCGCACGGCGCCCGAACATCACGCGTGCCGGGCGTGCGGCGGTGTGTGCATCGCCCTGGGCCGAGAGTTCCTGGTGCACGCATTCGGCCATGCGCGAGAGCGTCGGGTAGTTGTAGACGCGCACGGCAGGAATGGTCAGTTGGTAGGCCTGGTTGACCTGGGCCATCCACATCACACCGATGCGCGAGGTCAGGCCCAGTTCAAAGAAGGTTTTGCTTTCGCTGATGTCCGAGGCCTCGACGCCCAGCGCCTCGGCCAGCAGGCGACGAATAGTGTGTTTGACCGATTGCAAGTCTTTGGCAGACATCTGAGTTCCTTCCAGAAAGTGGGTACGCGCGGCGCAGGGCTCAGACGTAGGGTTTGATCGCAATCACGCTGGCATGCTCGAGCCCGCCGCTGGCGGCCTGGCCGTCATAGTCGATGGCCAGGCCTTCGTAGCCCGCCTCCTCGATGTGCAGCCCCGCCAACGTGCATTCACGGGCCAGGATTTGCGGGTCGACCAGGTTGATCAGCGGTGTGCCGCTGAGGGCATCGCTGGCGTGGCTGCCGCTGTCGATGGCATTGGCGGCACTGGCCTGCGCCCGGCTGCGGAAATAACCGGCGATGTCGGCGATGTAGCCCGGCCATTCCTCGCCGTTGGCATTGAGCTGCTCGTACTCGTCCACCCGCGCCGCCCAGTGCGGGAAGTACGGGGTGTCGCAGATCAGGAACAGCCGACCGCCCGGCGCCAGCCACTGGGCCATCTTGCGGATCGACTCGCGAAACGCCTGGGGCGGCAGAAAGTGCAGGATGCGCGCCGCGTGAATGGCCTGGAACCGACCGGGGGCGAAGTCCATATGGGGCAACGCCCCGGCCTGCGTGGCGAGGCGATCACGCAGCGCCGGGGCAACGCCTGCGGCGAGGATGCTCAGGTGTTGCTCCTCGATGTCCACCGCCAGTACGCGGGCGCCCTGCTCCAGGGCCGCGACGGTGGCCACGCCGTAGGCGCAGCCCATGTCCATCACTTCACCCGAGGCCTGGGCGGCGGCTTCCACGAACAGTTGCGAGCAGGCCGGCAGCACGGTGGTCATCGCGCCGGTGCCGTTGAGCGTCGGGATCATGCCTTTGATCTGCGCCGGCATGTGCACTGGCGCTGCTTCGTCGGCATGCGCGTGGCTGCACACCACGTCGCGCAGTTGCATCAGCACCCGGCCTTCGGCGTCGCACAGGTCGATGTCCAGGCGCGACACCGTGGAGGGCATTTCCACTTGGGCAAAGTCGTTGTCAGAGGCGCGCACCCACAACCACGCGGCGTGCTCCAGCGCGCCGTGCACGGTGACTTCGTCAATCGACAACAACGTGAGACTGTCGATGTCGCAGGCTTGGGCCCGGGCCAGCAAAGTGCTCAGTTGCACCAGCACGTTGGCTGGCTGCGCCACCGCGTGCCAGTGCGGGTGGTTTGCCGCCACGTTCAGCGCGGCGAGCGCCTGGCGCGGTTCGAACAAGGCCCGGCCGTGAATCTTGAGCTCGGCATCGTCGCCGGTGGTGAGGCGGTAGTCGATGGCATCGTCTTCACCGGGGGCCAGGGTCAGGTGCACGGCGAGCGGCGCGGGCGCGGCCCACAGCGGGTGCGGGAACACGATGTCGTGCAGCACCAGGTCGACCGGCTCGTCTGCGCCGACTTCGGCCGCCAGGCGCGTGGCCTGGATCAGCATGTCCAGGTGAGCCAGCTCGACAAAGCGCCGCGGCCCGGCGGCACTGGCGACAAACCAGGGCTCTTGCCCGCTGAAATCCGAGCGAAAGCGTTGCGCGGCAAAGGTCGAGACGTTGTGGTGCAGGATCGGCGAGAGCCACGTGCCCCCTTGGCCGGGCGCCGTGTTGCGCGCCGGGGCCTGGGGAAACCACAGCGAGTGCCGCGCAAAGGGATAGGTCGGCAGCGCGACTTTTTGAGGGGCGTTGTGCCCGGCATACAAGCGCTGCCAGTCCACCGCGACGCCCGCTACCCAGACACGCCCCAGGCCACGCGGGTTGCGTTCCTCGAGCCACTGCTGCACCACGCCGTGCATTTCGGCGCTGGCGAACAGCTGCCGTACGTCCTTGCCGGTGTCGGGGTCACGCGTGAGGAACGCGCTGGCGTCCTCCTTGCCCGCCACAAGGCGTTCCAGGCGCTCGGCCAGTGCGGGCAGCGAGTCGGCAAACACCACGGCGCGGTGTTCAAAATGTTCGCGCCCGGTTTGCAGGGTGTAGGCCACCCCGGTCAGCGTCAGCGTTGCCGCGTGATCGGCGCGCACATGAGCCAACAGGCGACGGGCCATTTGCTGGAGTTGGTCGGCGGTGCGGGCGGACAACAGGATCGCCTGTTCACCGCCCGCCTCGGGCGCCACGGCCTGCGCGGGCGCGCCCAGGTATTCACCCAGCACCATATGGCCGGTGACGCCGCCAAACCCGAAATTGTGAATGCCGATATGCCGCGCCTGACGCTGGCCGTCCACGTGCCTCGGCGCCCAGGCGGCGGTGTGACGCACGGGCTCGCAAGCGAACTCGCCCCGCTCGCTGTCCCAGTTGAAGTCCTGCAGGTTGGCGATCTTGATCAGGGTGTCGTGCTTGAGTGCCAGCAGGCTCTTGATCAGCGAGATCACCCCGGACGCGCCGGAGAAATGCCCCAGTTGGCCCTTGAGGGTACCAAACGCAGGCTTGGTGGCGCAGCCCTTGAAGACGGTGTCGAAGGCGTTGAGCTCTACGTCGTCGGCCATGGGATTGGCCGTGCCCTGGGCTTCGATGTAGTCGATGTCGTGGGGTTGCAGGTCCGCCTGTTCCAGTGCCTCGACGATGGTCTGGCAATGAATCTCGGCATTGGGCGCGGTGAGGTAGAGGCTCTTGCCGCCATGGCGCACCGACAGGCCCTTGATCACCCCCAAAATGGTGTCGTTGTCACGTTCGGCCACCGACAGGCGCTTGAGCATGACCACGCCCAGGCCGTCACTGAAGAAGTGCCCGTTGGCCTGTTTGTCGAATGGCCGCACCACGCCATCGCCGGTGAACAGGCCGAGCTTGCGGTTGTAGATATTCACCTCGGGGCTCAACACCAGGTTGACCCCGCCCGCGATGGCCGCCTGGGCCTGGCCGGTGCGCAGGGCCATGATGGCCCGGTCGATGGCGACAAACGAACTGGTGCAGGCGGCGTCCACAGTGGCCACCGGGCCTTTCCAGTCGAAATAGTGCGCGATGCGGTTGACCAGCATGGCGTGGGCGTTGCCGGTGTTCAGGTGCCCGTCGATCTCGGCGCCGCTGGCGCGGATAAGGTCGGCGTAGTCTTTGCGCTCGATGCCCAGGAACACGCCGATTTTTTGCTGGCGCAATTGGTCACGCGGGTAGCCAGCGCTTTCCAGCGCCTCCCACACGGTTTGCAGCATCAGCCGGTGCTGGGGGTCGATCAGTGCGGCCTCACGTGGGGCAATATTGAAGTGCAGCGGGTCGAAGCCGCGCACGTCGTCGATAAATGCGCCGTGGTAGCAGTCGGTTTTGTCGGGCGTGCCGAGGTCACCCAGGATCGCGCGCCAGTCCCAGCGATCGGCGGGCACTTGCGAGATAAACGGCTCGTCGGCCACCAGGCGCTGCCAGAAGTCACTCAAGCTGTCGGACTTGGGCAGGCGCCCGGCCATGCCGATGATGGCAATGTCTTCGGTCAGCGCCGACACGTCGCGCTGAGCGGACGCCCCCACGCGGGCCAGCGCGCGAGGGCCACGCCCCTGCACGGCTTTGCTGATCGGTTGCACGGGCGCCACGCTCGCCGGGGTGCGCGCCTGGAAATACTGCTGCAACTGGTCGGCCACCACCGCTTCAAGCGGCGCCGCGGCCTCAGCCGGTGCTTGGCCAGCGCTGACCTTGGGCGCGATATGCCGGGCCAGGGCCGACAGCGTCGGGTGCTCCATGAAAAACGATGGCGCCAGTTTCAAGCCTTGAAAATGCGCGGCGATACGCTGGGAGAATTCGGTCAGGGAAATGGAGCTGAACCCATAGTCGGCCAGGCTGCGGTCTGCCTCGACATCGGCCGGGTCCAGCCCGATGGTGGCCGCGAGCAAGCCGCCCAGGTCGGCCAGCACGTGCTGCTCGCCCGTGTTGGCCGGTTCGGGCGCAGGCTGCTGCACCGACTCGTGTAACTGCTTGATCACGTCCAGCGCTTCTGCCTCGGAAATGCTTTGGCTGTAGACCTTTTCGATAAACGTGTTCAGGTAAGTCATTACGAGGCCCTCGAGAGGTTCTTGAGTTCCGACAGAAAGTTCTCTGCGTCGATTTGTTTGTTCTGGATCTTACGCAGCAGCCCCAGGTACACCGGGTCATGCGCGGCGATCACTTGCTCCAGCGATTCGTTGGCCTGGTCGATGACCAGCGCGCGGTCGCTGAGGGGGGTGAGGAACTGGCTGTCCCAGTCGATGTGCAAGGGGTCGTGGAGCCAGGCCAGTGCGCCCTGCTGGTCTTCATGCGTGATCTGGCCTTCCTCGGCCAGACGGGCCACGCCCTCGGCCCCCAAGCCCGCCAGCAGGCGAACCTTGACCTTGCTGATTTGCTCATCGCCGTGCTCGTCCTGGATAAACGCCCGTTGCCGGCTGGCCGCGACGATGGCGGGCGCCTGCGCGCTGGCGTGCGGCCCGCGCAGGCGGTACTGGGCGGGAAAGCACGGGGTGTTGAGCAGGCTCCAGAAGGCTTTGAATTCACGGTAGGGGTCGGGCACCAGGCCCAGCTTGGTGCCGATGACCACTGCGGCCAGCGGGGCCATGATGATCTTGTCGGTGTCGGCCTGGTGTTGCAGCTCCTCGGCGCTGAGTTGGTAGTTGCCGGACACCACCTGGGCGTACCAGCGCGCCGCCATTTCCAGGTACGGGAAGGTGCCGATCACGCCGATTTCCTGAAGCCCGTATTGGTTGAACAGCAACGGGTTGTCGCGGTGGAACAAGCCCATGGCCAGATCGCGCACCGGGTCCAGGTCCTGCACGTAGTCGTAGAGCGCATGGGTGCGGTAGCCGGTGCACAGCACCACCACGTCGATGTCGTCGAGCACCTGCTCGCTGTCGACATGGAAGCACTGGGCCCCGACGAACTTGTCCACCTGGCCGAAGATGGTCTGGATTTTCCCGGCATTGACCAGGTCCACCACTTCGTCGTTGATGTGAATGAACGGGTTCTGCCGGAACTCGTTGAGGCTGGGCTGCAAGCCGCTGCGCTGCACGGCCTCGCTGAACGCGGGCATGGCCAGTTGCAGGCGGTCGATGTTGCGTTGTGCGCGCAAGACCTCGGGCATCAGCAGGTTGGCGGGCGAAACAAAGTCGTTGGGCAAAAAGCCCACCATGCGCGGCAGGATGAACTTGCGCGAGCGCAGGCTCCAATAGACCTTGGCCGCGACTTTGCTGGCTTCACCGGCGATGTCCATGCCGCTGACGCCGTTGCCGATCACCAGCACGCGTTTGCCCGCCAGGGGGGCGTTGTCAAAGTACGCACCCGAATGCAGGATTTGCCCCGGGAAGGTGTCCAGGCCCGGAATGCGCGCCTTTTGGGGCCGCTGGTAACGGCCATGGCACAGGGCGACGCCGTCGAAGTATTCCTGGCGGCGGGCGCCGTCGTGCTCGATCTCCACGTGCCAGCCCTCGCCTTCGGCCTTGACCGAGAGCACGCGGGTGTCGCAGTGAATGTGGCGCTCAAGGTCGAACCGCTCGGCGTAGGCCCCCAAATAGCGGCGCACGTCGTGCACGTCGGGAAAGGTGCCGCTGACGTCTTCGGGGTAGAAGTCGGAGAAGAAACTGGTGTCTTTGGAGTTCTGGAAGCGGGTGGTGGAGTACGTGCCTACTTCTTTGTCGCGCTTGAGGTTCCACACCCCGCCCAGGGTCGACTGCGCTTCGTAGACCACTGGCTGGTGGCCCTCCTCCAACAGCGACTTGGCCATTACCAGGCCGCCAGGGCCCGCACCGATCACGCAAATGCGGCGCGCCGCGGGTGTAGCGGCAGGGGCCGGTTGGTCCCTGTCCAGTGCGTTGTAGCGCTTGAACTGCAAGGGGTAACCGGGCAATGCCAGTTTCACGGCGCTGCCCGCCGGGTGCAGGGTGTTCCAGTCCAGCGCAACGCCGGCGACCCATTGCGCGGCAGGTTCGTCGTGCCCGGCCTGGGGCCAGGCGCTGTAGAAAATACCCGGCGCCGGGGTGTCGTCGCGCAGGCTTTGCAGGGCGCGGGCGAGTTGCTCGCCGACCTGCTCCAGGCTGTTGGCGACAAAGGCCAGGCGCACCTTGAACGCGTCGCGACCGACTTGCAGGGTGTAGGCCAGGTCGCGCAGGCGCAGCTCGGGCTTGGCCTGCACGTAGGCCAGGTGGTGTTGCAATACCTCGACCAACTGCGCGGGGGTGCGGGCGGAGAACACCAGCGACTGCGCGCCGGGCTCGTCGACGCGGGGGCTTTCGGGCGCGTAGTACTGCTCGACGATCACGTGGGCATTCACGCCAAAGCCATAGCTGTTGATGGCCGCGCGGCGTGGCGACGAGGCCGGGGCCCAATGCTGGTTGTGGGCGCTGATGCGCAAGGCGCTGGCGGCCCACAACTGCGTGACGTCGTCGGTGCCAACCCCGGGAATGCCGGGCTTGATGCCTTGCTGCAAGGCAAACACCACCTTGATCAACGCCGCCATGCCGGAGGCGACTTCGCTGTGGCCGATGGTCGGTTTCAGGCTGCCCAGGCTGATGCCCGGCGGGATGGGCCCGGTGGCGGCGTGCTCGGCGAACGCCGCTTCGATGGCGTTCACTTCAAGGCGGTCGCCCAGCAGGGAACCGGTGCCGTGGGTTTCGATGTACCCCAGCGATTGCGGGGCCACGCGGGCGTCGGCCAGGGCGTCGAGCATGGCGCTGCACATGCCCGCTTCGCTCGGCGCGGTGAGCGAGGATGCACGCCCGCCATGGTTGACGCTGGTGCCTTTGATCACGGCGGCAATGCGGTCGTTGTCGGCCAGCGCCCGGGCCAGCGGCTTGAGAATGACCACCGCTGCGCCTTCGGAACGCACGTAGCCATTGGCACCCGCCTGAAAGGACCGGGTGACGTGGTCGGGGCTCAACAGGCCCATGGCCTGGTAGCTGTGGAAGTAGTCGGGGCTCAGCAGCAGGTTGACGCCGCCGACCACCGCTTGTTCGCACTCGCCCTGGCGCATGGCGCGAATCGCACGGTGCAAGGCCACCAGCGACGACGAACAGGTGGTTTCGACGCACTCGCTGGGGCCGGACAGGTCCAGGGTGTAGGACAGCCGGTTGGCCACCATGGACGCCAGGTGGGCGGTGGCCAGGTAGCCTTTGTTGTCTTGCGCCTGCGAAGCCGCCAGGCCGTAGTCGTTCTGCGAGGCGGCGATGAACACGCCGGTGGTGCGTTGGCTGAACGTATCGGCGCTGATGCCGGCATCTTCCAGGGCACGCCAGGTGTGGGTGAGCATCAGCCGTTGCTGCGGGTCGATCAGTTGCGCTTCTTTGGGCGCCAGGCGGAAAAAACCCGGGGTCAAAATCGAACGCACCGGGGATGAACCCGGCCCACAACGGCGCAGCGTCTTGCACCAGGTGCGGGCGCATCGCGGCGGCTGCGCTGATGCAATTGCGCCCGGCCAGGATGTTGTCCCAAAACGCCTCGGCGTGCGGCGCCTGCGGGAAGCTGCACGCCAGGCCGACAATCGCGATGTCGTGCTCACCCGCCTCCCCCGCACCACTGGTGCGTGAGGGACGGTGCGCCGGGGCATGGGGCGTGGCTGGCGCGGCGGGCTGCCCGGAGCGGATACGTTGTGCGATGGCGGCCGGTGTGGCGTGGTCGGCCAGGTCGGCCAGCCCCCACTGCAGCTCAAAGCGCTGGTTGATACGGGCCAGAAAGGCGTTGGCCGAAATCGAGTTGCCGCCGATATCGGCGAACAGGTCGTGGGGCTGGATGTCTTCCACGCCCAGCAGCGTTTGCCACTGCTCGATGATGTAACGCTCGATCTCGCCCTGCTCCGCCACGTTGGCCAGTGGCGCCAGGGAAATGGGCCGTTGGGCCAGCACCTTGCGGTCGACCTTGCCGTTGGGGGTCAGCGGAATGCGGTCAATCGGCACCAAAAAGCTGGGCACCATGAAACCGGGCAACTGCCCGCCCAGCCAGGTTTTGAGACGACCGGCCAGCGAGGTGTTCGAGGCACGCGGCACGAAATAGCCGACCAGTTGGCCGGAGCCCGCTTGCTGGCGTGCGACCACCACCGCTTGCAGCACCTCGGGGTGGCTGTCGAGCTGGGCTTCTATGTCGCCGATTTCCACGCGATAGCCGCGAATTTTCACCTGGTTGTCGATACGCCCCAAGTGGTGCAGCAACCCGTCGGCCTGCCAGCACGCCAGGTCGCCGGTGCGGTACAGCTTGGTGTGGGCTTCGAAGGGGTTGTCGATGAATTTTTCGGCGGTGAGGTCCGGGCGGTTCAAATAGCCGTCGGCCAGGCCGGTGCCCGCGATGCACAGCTCACCCGGCTCGCCGATGGCGCAATGGCTGGCGTCTTCACGCATCAGGTAAAGCCGGGTGTTGGCGATGGGCCGACCGATAGAGACGGGCTGGCCGGGCTGAAGTTTTTGCAGGGTCGACCAGATGGTGGTTTCGGTGGGCCCGAACATGTTCCAGACCTCATTGCCCGCGTCGTCGAAACGGCCTTTGAGGGCATCGGACAGCGGCTCGCCGCCACACAAGATGCGCAGTGAGGCAGGCGCTTGCCAGCCCGCATGAAACAGCATCATCCAGGTAGCAGGCGTGGCCTGCATGAGCGTGGGCTGGACCTGGGCAATCAGGCTCATCAATTGGCTGGCATCGCCAGCCGTGGCGGCCGGGCAAATATGGCAGTGGCCGCCAACGATCAAGGGCAACAGCAGTTCCAGGCCGGAAATATCGAAGCAGTGCGTGGTCACCGCCAGCAAGGTGTCGCTGGCGGACATGCCGGGCTCTTCGGCCATGGACAGCAGGAAATTGCTCAAGGCACGGTGGCTGATCATCACCCCCTTGGGTTGGCCGGTGCTGCCGGAGGTGTAGATGATGTAGGCCAGGCTGTCGGGCGCAGCCGTCGGCGCCGCCAAGGCCTGGGTGCACGCCTCGACCAGTGGCCACTGCCGGTCCAGCGCCAGACTGGCGCAGTGCGCATTGACCCACGCGGCCACCGTGGGCTCGAGCGCTGCCTGGGTGAGCACCCAACGGGTATCGCTGTCTTGGAGCATGTAGCGCAGGCGCTGCTCGGGGTAGGCCGGGTCCAGCGGAATGTAGGTGGCGCCGGTGCGGGCAATGGCGAGCATGGCCACCACCAGGTCCAGCGAGCGCTCCATGAAGATGGCCACCCGCGTGCCCACCCCCACCTCTTGCCCGGCCAGGTACGCGGCTAGCTGAATGCTGCGTTGCGCCAACTGGCCAAAGGTCAGGCTGCGCTGCCCATCGGACACGGCGATGGCGTGCGGCGTGGCCTCGCAGCGGGCGTCGAACAGTTGGTGAAACGGGGCGGTGGTGTCGAAGTCGCGTGTGTTGACGCTCCACGCCGAAGGGACCGGATTGACTGACATGCGCTATCTCCCTGAACGGCCGTTGATTTCGTTGAGAAGGATGTTGATGTTGCTCAGGTCCTTGCCGAACTGATTGATCGAATGGCTGTACTTCAGGCCGCCCGGACGGGTGTATTTGATGAAGTTGGCCAGCGAGCCGGTGGCGCTCAGGTCGACGAACAGGGCCTGGGTGCCGCTGCTGGCCAGGTGTTTGATCAGGCCGTGGAAGTCGACGGTCTGGCGGATGATGCGCCACAGGTAATCGCGCGCATTGGCCAGGTCGCCCGCATGGATGGCGCGGGCGTAGGTCGAGGAGTAATAGGTGATGGTCGGCGCCTTGAACTCGATGCCGTCGAGGATCGCCAGGACCTTGTCGCGGATCGGTTCGATGTGGCTGGAGTGAAACGGGTACTGCACGGGCAATTCGATGGAGATGACGCCCATGGCATCCAGGCTGCGCTTGAGCTGCGCAAGGTCTGCCTGGGCCCCGGCAACACAGAAGTTTTCGGCGAAGTTGACGCCGGCCAGTTCCACCTGGCGATAGAGGTCGGGGTGTTGCTGGACATGCTCCACCGGCGCCAGCACGCTGAGCATCCCGCCTTTGGGGCAATGATCGGCCAGCACCCGGGACTGGCGCAGGGTCAGGCGCAACCCGTCCTGCCAGGACAGGCAGCCACTGACCGTCAGGCCAATGTATTCGCCCAGGCTGTAACCCAACACGGCGGTGGGCGTGACGCCTTCGGCGCGCAGCATGGCGGTGAGGCTGTAGCCAATGGCGAACAGCGCCGGATGGGTGTGCAGGATCGAATCGAACGGCTCATATACGCGGCGCGATTCGTCGTAGATGACCTTGACCAGGGAGAAGCTGGCCTCCTGTTCCACCAGCGCGCTGCAGGCGTCCATCTGCTGGCGGAAAGCCGGGTTGTGCTGGTACAGCTCGCGGCCCATCTGGAAGTACTGGGTGCCCTGCCCGCCGTACATGAACAGCGTGTCTTGGGCGGTCGGCACAGGCACAGGGCCCGGGGCCGGGGCCGAAGGCGGTATGAGCATCGGCGCCTTGAGGATTTTGTCGGTCAGCTTGGTGAGGACGTTGCCCGGGCCGAGTTCTTCGATGGGGTGGATGTCCTGGGTCAGCAGCCACGAAATGCTTTCGTACCACTTCACCGGCCGGGTGATCTGGCCGCTGAGCGTCGCAGCATAGTCGCGTTGCGGATAGGGCCGCGCCGTCATGTTGGAAATGACCGGGGTAGCCAGCGGTTGCAGCGAAAACCCGGCCAGGTAGCGGGCAAATTCGGCTTCGACCTCCTGCATGTAGCGCGAATGGAACGCGGCGCTGACATTGAGCGGGAAGTAACTGGCACCGGCCCGCTCGAAAAAGCCGCGGGTGCGCTCGCTGACCATGTCTTCGTGCAGGCCGGACAGGATGATCTGCTCTGGCGAGTTGATGTTGGCCAGATCGATGGTGCCAAGGCCCTCGTCACGCAGGATCGCCCGTACCCTCGCCTCGCTCAGGCCCAGCACGGCGGCCATGCCGCCCTTGGGGGCCTGGCTCATCAGCAGGCCCCGGCGCTGGACCAGTTGCAGGCCGGTGGCAAAGTCAAACGCGCCGGCGGCGAACAAGGCGTTGTACTCACCCAGCGAGTGCCCGGCGAAATACGCCACCTGCTCGGCCGCGCCACTGGTTTGCAAGCGGTGCAGGTAGGTGAGTGCACTGACGGTGTACAGGGCCGGCTGGGTGTATTGCGTGAGGTTCAGGCGCTGATCGCGGTCTTCCAGGCAGAGGTCGACCAGCGAATACCCGAGGATATCGCTGGCCAGGTTTGTGTAGGTGTTGAAGTGCTCAAAAACCGCTTCCCCCATTCCTTTGAACTGCGCACCTTGCCCCGGGAAAACATAGATCTTTTGCATGCGATCACCTTTTATTACCTAGCGTCACGTCTTGACGATGCACTCGTTCAAGACATGCCGGTGCGCGGCGCCCACAACAAACGTGTTGCGGCCACTATGAATGGAATACTGTATTTTCAAACGCCCACGGCAGAACGCTTGGCCCGACCTGACGAACACTCGCGCATTAAAAGTCATCAACCGTGAAAACGGGTTAAGCAGGTTTTTTATGAAACTTTCACATGATGCCTTTTTTGCCAGCAGGCACTTAAAACCTAGACCTGATGATTAAATGGAAGCGGCACCAGCGTTACAAACCGTACCCGCTGGCCCTGTTGTTATTTATCGAAGGTGGAATAAAAAAATACTTATCCTGCCCTGATCAATAATGGCTTATTGACATTTACCAAACCTGCACACCACGCCAAAACCCTCGGCTGGCTTGAGGATGACCGGCTAAACCGGCCAAACGTCATTGGCGTTTACGCAGGCCTTAAAGTGGGCAGATGGTACTCCAGAGCTTGCGAACTGAGTGGCCCCCAAATCGGGTACAAAAATAATGAACGCACGAGGTTTTGGTTAAACGAGGGCGGCCGCAAAAACTGAGTGCAACACCTCTACCTCAGGTAAGGTGCGGCAATGT